>CAJXTZ010000043.1 GCA_913061345.1 uncultured Erythrobacter sp. | reverse complement strand
GCCCCGCCCACCACGAAGGCAGTGGTGAGATAAGCAGCCAGCACGGTGTGTACCAGGCGATAGGGAAAGCTGGGATTGAAGATGATCGTCAGCCAGCTATCGCCCGGCAAATACTGCCCGTTGGCGCCCATTTCGAAGCCGGTCGGCGTGTGCATCCAGCTGTTGACCGAAAGGATCCAGAACGCCGAAACGAAAGTGCCCAGTGCCACCATCAGTGTGGCGGCGAAATGCAGCTTCTTTCCCACCTTGCTCATGCCAAACAGCATCACGCCGAGAAAGCCAGCCTCCAGGAAGAATGCGGTCAGCACTTCGTAGGCCATCAGCGGTCCGATCACCGGGCCTGCAAGATCGGAGAAGACAGACCAGTTGGTGCCGAACTGGTAGCTCATCACAATGCCCGAGACGACGCCCATCGCAAAGGCGATGGCAAAGATTTTCACCCAGTATTTGAACAGGTCGAGATAGATCTGCTTGCCGGTTTTCAGCCACAGCCCTTCAAGCACCGCCAGATAACTGGCGAGACCGATGGAAAAAGCGGGAAAGAAGAAGTGAAAACTGACCGTGAAGGCAAACTGTATCCGCGCAAGCAGCAGGGCATCGAGGCCGTCGAACATGATCTACGCTCCTTATGCTCACTGGCCTACATTATTGCGCGCCGCGCAACGAACTTCAAATCCGCACCAGTAGGTGCATAAAATGCACCGTAGCTGATTTGCGCGGACTTGCCGACTAGGCCTTTCCCTCCATAAGCCGCAGCAGGGCCATGCCCGCCAGCATGGAAACGACAAAAATCGCGGCGCTCGCAGGCTCTATTGCCAGCGCGGCAATTCCCGGCCCCGGGCACAAGCCTGCAATCCCCCATCCCACACCGAACAGCACCGCACCCCCGATCAATCTCGGCGTCAGTTCGTTTTTTGTCGGGATATTGAAACTTTCGCCAAGGATCGGGCGCGCCATGCCGGGCACGATGCGCCAGGCCATCGCCATCACCACCAATGCCGCGCCCATCACGAAGGCCAGCGTGGGATCCCAGTTGCCGAACAGGTCCAGAAATCCGCGAACGCGGGCGGGATCGGTCATGCCGCCGATGGTAAGGCCCGCACCAAAAACTATGCCTGAAGCCAGCGAAGCCAGTGGCCGCATGTTCATGACAATACCTCCAGACCCAGGATATTCATGATCGCGACGGTGGCTATGCCTGCCGTCATGAACGTGATCGTGGCAACGATGGACCTACCCGAAAGCCGACTGATGCCGCAGACGCCATGACCGCTTGTGCATCCGCTGCCCAGGCGGGTACCAACCCCCACGAGCAGCCCTGCAATCACCAGCGGGACAGGACCGGCGAAGCTGGCTTCCACCCCGCCGCGAGAAATGACAACGGCAACTGCGCCCAGAGGCAGGCCGATCGCGAAAGCCCATGCCGTTGTGCGATCCATGCCGCTGCCGCCCAGCCCTGCGGCCTTGGCGGCAATACCCGAAACACCCGCAATTCGGCCTAGCGCCAACAGCATGATTGCCGCTGCCAGACCGATCAACGCGCCGCCTATCAATCCGTCCAGCGGAGCGGCATCGGGGAAGCCGGGAAGCATCATACCGCGTTCACCGGGATCTTGATATAGGATACGCCGTTGTCCTCCGGCTCCGGCAGGCGCCCGCCGCGAATGTTCACCTGTACGGACGGCATGATGAGGGTGGGCATATCCAGCGCCTTGTCACGGCTTGTGCGCATTGCAACGAATTCATCCTCCGTCACGCCATCTTTAACATGCACGTTTTCTTCGCGCTGCTGCTTTACCGTCGTTTCCCAGGCAAAAACATCCCGCCCCGGAGCCTTGTAATCATGACATAGGAAAAGGCGCGTTTCGTCAGGCAGCGATAACAGGCGGCGAATGGACTGATAGAGCTGCCGCGCATCGCCGCCGGGGAAATCGGCGCGCGCAGTACCGAAGTCCGGCATGAAGATCGTATCGCCAACGAACGCCGCGTCGCCGATGATGAATGCCATGTCGGTCGGGGTGTGTCCGGGCACGTGCAACGCAGTGCACTCCAGTTGGCCGATCCTGAAGGTTTCGCCATCGGTAAACAGGTGATCGAATTGCGATCCGTCCCGCTCGAAATCGGTGCCGGCGTTGAACAGTTTGCCGAACACTTCCTGCACGCGGACGATATCCTCGCCTATACCAAGCTTGCCGCCCAGCTTCTCCTGCAGATACGGCGCAGCAGAGATGTGATCGGCATGGGCGTGCGTTTCTATCAGCCACGTTACGGTCAATTCGTTCGTCTCGACATATTCGATGACAAGATCGGAAGAGCTGTTGGAGGTGCGGCCCGAACTGGGTGCATAATCCAGAACCGAATCGATAACTGCCGCTTCATTCGTCGCCGGATCGTGCACGACATAGGTGATCGTGTTGGTCGCCGCGTCGAAGAAGCCCGCAATTGTCGGTCGCTTGCACGTTTCGCCACACGCACGATCGATCTGCGCGCTGGCGCTGACGAGTGCCTGGTCTGAATGCATGTTTCTTGGCCCTTGCCTGTTGTGCGGTACTCTTTCCCCAATTCGGCACGCAGAGTATCATTTTCAATGATTTCGGCTTTGCCCGACCATTTTCCTGCGCACAGACGCTTCACGAGCGCCGTGCATTTTGCCAAGGGGGATCTCAGACACACGCGCCTGCCACATTCCGAAAGGCCGCGAGAACACGGGAAATGCCAACAATGATCCGCACCGACTGGACCCGCGAAGAGATTGCCGATCTGTTCGACATGCCTTTTACCGAGCTGCTGTTTCGTGCCGCCACCATGCACCGCGAACATCACCAGCCGGACGAGGTGCAGCTGTGCACGCTGCTCTCGATCAAGACCGGCGGCTGTCCTGAAGACTGCGGCTACTGCTCACAAAGCGTCCATGCCGACAGCGGGGTCGAGGCGACCAAGCTGATGGATGTGCGCCAAGTGCTGCAATCGGCAGCGCAAGCCAAGGATGCTGGCAGCCAGCGCTTCTGCATGGGTGCCGCATGGCGCAATCCCAAGGATCGCGACATGCCCAAAATCGTGGAAATTGTGAAAGGCGTGCGCGAGATGGGGCTGGAAACTTGCATGACGCTGGGCATGCTTTCTCCCGATCAGGCGGAGCAACTGGCCGAAGCGGGTCTCGATTACTACAACCACAATGTCGACACGGGGCCGGAATATTACGACCGCGTAATCACCACCCGCAAGTATGAGGACCGGCTGACCACGCTGGAAAACGTACGCCAGTCCGGCATCAACGTTTGCAGCGGCGGCATCGTGGGCATGGGAGAAACGCGCGCCGATCGCGTCGGCTTCGTGCACACGCTGGCCACGCTGGAACGGCATCCGGAAAGCGTGCCTGTAAATGCGCTTGTGCCCGTAAAGGGTACGCCGCTGGGTGACATGCTGGCCGATACGCCGATGGCGAAGATCGACGATATCGAATTCGTGCGCACCGTGGCGGTGGCGCGCATCTGCATGCCGATGAGCATGGTGCGCCTGTCCGCAGGGCGCGAGAGCATGTCTGACGCGACACAGGCGCTGTGCTTCATGGCAGGCGCGAATTCCATTTTCACCGGAGAAAAGCTGCTGACCGCGCCCAATGCGGGCGACGATAGCGACGCCGCGATGTTCGAACGCCTTGGCCTGAAGGCCATGCAGGGCGAGGAGCCCATGCGTTCCGTTGGCGGATGTTCGGGCGGCTGCGCGACCAGGTCCGAGGCCGAAGCCGAACTCACCTGAGCGCAAGCCGACGATGCTTGATCATATCCGCCGATCGCTGGATACTATCGCAGCGAAACATCGCACCCGCGCCCTGCGCGCCGTCGAAATGCGGGGCGAGGGTCGACTGGTGCGCGATGGGCGCGAGTTGCTGGACTTGTCGAGCAACGATTATCTGGGTCTTGCGCGCCATCCCCTGCTGTTAGAACGATCCGCCGATTATGTGCGACAGCATGGCGCTGGTGCGGGTTCATCGCGGCTGATCACCGGTACCAGCGCCGCCCACCTTGCGGTCGAGAAGAAGATCGCGGGGTTCAAAGGCACCGATGCGGCGCTGGTCTTCGCCACGGGCTGGCAAGCCAATGCCGCCGCCATCCCCGCGCTGGCAAAGGCCGCGAAAGGCACGGCAATATTCGCCGACCGCCTTGTCCACAATTCCATCCACGCAGGCCTGCGTGCCGCATCGGGGCAGGTACATTTCTACGACCACAACGATTACGACCACCTTGCCCGTCTGCTGGCAGAGCACGATAACGCGACAGCGCGGCTGATCGTCACGGAAAGCGTGTTCAGCATGGATGGCGACAGGGCGGATCTGGCGCGGCTGAACCAGCTTTCTGCCGATCATGACGCGCTGCTCTATATCGATGAGGCCCACGCCACTGGCGTCCTGGGCGCGCGCGGCGCCGGGCTTACGGCGGATTACCCCCTCGCGGAGGGAGGCACGCGTATCGTGATGGGCACCTTCAGCAAGGCATTGGGTGGATTTGGGGCCTATATTGCCTGCCCCGATCTCGTGCGCGATTACCTGGTGAACATGTGCGCCGGGCTGATCTTTACCACCGCTCCGCCGCCCGCCATGCTGGGCGCGATGGATGCTGCACTGGAACTGGTGCCGGATATGGACGCAGAGCGCGCACATCTTGACGCGCTGGGAGAGCAATTGCGCGCAGGCCTCGACCGGCTCGGCTACGACACACTCGGCTCCACGACGCAGATCGTGCCATTCGTGGTGGGTACGGAGGCAGCCGCGCTGGCGCTTGGCAACCATCTGATTGATGGCGGCGTGGCCGCCCTGCCCATTCGTCCTCCCACCGTGCCCAAGGGTACCAGCCGCATCCGTTTTGCCTTGCGCTCCACCTTGACGGGGGCAGATATCGAGACGGTCCTTTCCGCCGTCGCATCGTGGGAGAGACCATGACGGGCTACGTCATTACCGGAACCGATACCGATGTGGGCAAGACCGTATTTGCAGCCGGGCTAGCCCAGGCGATGCGCGCTGCTTACTGGAAACCTGCACAGGCAGGGTTGGAGGGGGAAACGGATAGCGAAGCGGTAGCGCGGCTGGCCCCCGACGCGCAGGTTTTGCCAGAGGCCTATCGTCTCGAAACCCCCTGCTCCCCGCACGAGGCAGCGCGTGTCGATGGCGTAAGCATTACCGAGAGCGCGCTGGCCCTTCCAAACACCGATCGCCCGCTGGTGGTGGAGGGCGCAGGCGGCGTGATGGTCCCCTATCGCGAGGACCTGCTGGCTGCGGACCTGTTTGCGATGTGGCAACTGCCCGCCATTCTCGTCGCGCGCACGCAGCTTGGCACGATCAGCCATTCGCTGCTTTCGGTAGAGGCCCTGCGAACGCGCGGCATCACGGTGACAGGAATTGTCTTCATCGGCGAGGCGGAACCCGTTGCGGAAGGCGCAATTACCCGCATCGCCAAGCTGCCGCATCTGGGCCGTCTGCCTTACCTCGATCCGCTCGACGCCGAGACACTGGCGGAGGCATTCTCAGCGCATATCCACATGGACCTGCTGTCATGAACACATCACCTGTATGGCATCCCTTCCATCAGCATGGTTTGGGCGAACACATTCCGCTGGTCATACGCGGCGAAGGTGCTGTCCTCCACACCGCTGACGGGCGGCGCGTCATCGATGCGATTTCCAGCTGGTGGGTCACCACCCACGGCCACAACCACCCGTGCATCATGGCTGCCGTTCGCGAGCAGACAGAGAAGCTGGACCAGGTGATCTTTGCCGGATGGACACATGAACCAGCCGAGACGCTGGCGCGCAGGCTGGTGGAAATAATGCCGGACGGGCTCGACCACGTGTTCTACTCGGACTCCGGTTCAACCGCCGTGGAAGTCGCGCTGAAAATGGCGCTGGGATACTGGCACAATCGCGAAGAGCCACGGCATCGCATCCTGGTACTGGAACACAGCTATCATGGCGATACCATCGGCGCGATGAGCATTGGCGAGCGCGGCGTGTTCAATCGCGCCTACGCCCCGCTGCTGTTCGACGTGGGTACCATTCCTTTTCCTGCTTTCGATCCTCAACTGACATTCGATGCGCTGGAAGCCGCCTGCGCGGCCGGAGACGTTGCCGTCTTCATCGTTGAACCGCTGCTGCTGGGCGCGGGCGGAATGCTCACTTATCCTCCGCATGTACTGGCGGAAATGCGCACGATCTGCGCGCGGCACGGTGTCCTGTTCATCGCCGACGAGGTCATGACGGGCTGGGGTCGCACCGGCACGCTGCTGGCTTGCGAGCAGGCTGGCGTGACACCCGACATCCTGTGCCTTGCAAAAGGGCTGACCGGTGGCTCCATGCCGCTGGCCGTCACCATGGCCACCGCACCGATATTCGATGCGCACTATTCCACCGATCGTTCGAAACTGTTCTTCCATTCCTCCAGTTTCACCGCCAACCCGGTCGCCTGCGCAGCAGCAGTGGCGAACCTGGCGATCTGGCGGGAAGAGCCGGTGTTGGACCGTATCGGCACGCTTTCACAACGGTTGGGCGTGGTGCTGGAGAACCTTTCGCAAAGGCGCGAAGTCACCCGCCCCCGCCAGTGCGGCACGATGATAGCTTTCGATATCGATACCGGTGGTGACGAAGGTTATCTTGCCGACATAGGCCATCGTCTGCGCGCGCATTTCTTCGCGAATGACGTGCTGATCCGCCCACTGGGCAACACCGTTTACGCCATGCCGCCATATTGCATCGCGCAGGACGATATCGACCGTGTGGCCGCAGTAATGGCGTCCGGCGTAGATATTTGCGTGGGCTAGCCGTTCGGTAGCGGCCAAGCTTATGACAGCATCCGCTAACGGCTTATGTCAGCCGTTTGTGGATGGCTACTGAGGCGACGTGCGATACTGTGAGAAGATGTGTTGGATGCCCCGCAAGGATTCGAACCTTGATTGACGGAGTCAGAGTCCGCTCTCTTACCGTTAGAGGACGGGGCACCAGAGGTGGGCGCCATTAACGCTGCGACCGGATTCGGTCAACCCCGCTAGGCGGGGGGACTTAGTCGGCGGCGGGCCATACGCGAGTGCGGCAGAACAGGGTGACGCAGCCCTTAACTTCCAGCGCGCCGCCTGCGGCCCGGCGCACTTCGGTCCGGTAGGTGTTGCCGTCCTCGGGATTGTAAACGTCCCCGCGCCATACCCCGTCATCCCAGCGAAGGTTCTGCAATATGGTGATGCCCAGAATGGGGCGATCGCGCAGCGCCGGGTTATCATTATGAACATCGCGGTTTGGTTCTCCTGGTTTGCGCTTCACGATGCGAGTAATTTCTCCACATCGCGCGTTACCGCAAGCCGCGACGGTGATCTCGGTATAGCCGCCAGAATCGACATAAGTACCGTCGATGTTGCTTTGCGCTGCGGCCGGCGAGGCGAACAGGGCGGCGGACGCGGCGATCAAAGCCAGCTTTTTCATTACCATGATCGTATATACGTATGAGACAGCTGAACGGCTCCTGAGGTCACTCTCATCAGCCCGAGCAGCTCGCCCCGCCCAACACGCAAAAGCGCGCGCAATGCGGGTGGTTAAGCGCTACGCTGCGATCAGCTTCGTTCACGGTATCGCCAAGGTCGAAGCCCGGATCGTAAGGTAGCAGCGTACATGCAACGACGCGGGGTGCAGCCTCTCCCTTGCGGTGTACCACCATGCGGCTGCTCGAACACATCACGTCTTCGGGAGACTTGTTCAGTATTCCCCAGCAATCGGTGGTGATCTCCGGCACGTCGGCGCTCGCATCCATTTCCGGAAACAGCACCAGCCGAGCAGGATCGTCCACATCCAGCGCAATCGCTTCTGTCTCGAACAGCAGGCGATAGCTGTTGCGGGCTGCCTCGTCGGTTTCCCCGCCAAGGCGACGGCCTGCCGCCGCGAGGGAGAAGCCATTCGCCGATAACCAGCGCATCCCTTCCAGCATGGGCTGCCAGCTGGCCGGGCCGCGCTCTGCCTCGTGCACGGCTTGCGTATGGTGATCGATGGAGACGCGGATCGTCAGCTTGCTGCCATAGGTTTTGTGCAGCCGCAGCAACGCAGCCTCGTGGCGGCGCATCGGCTTCATTGCGTTGGAGAGCACCAGCACTTCATGCCCGCGTGAAAGGGCATCCTCTATCATCGCGATGATCTCGGGGTTCATGAACGGTTCCCCGCCGGTGAAGCCGATTTCGCGCGACCTGCGCGGTGCAATCTCGTCGAGGAAGCGTGCGACGTGAGCCGCCGACATGTAGATCAATGCATCGTTGGTGGGGCTGCTCTCGATATAGCAGTTGGCGCAAGCGAGATTGCACAAGGTGCCGGTGGCGAACCACAGCGTATCGAGTTCGCGCAAGGCAACGCTCGCGCGGTCGCTGCCGTCCGCCGTAACGTGCGGACCGACGAATTTCTCTCGCTCCAGCCGATCCGCCTCCACCTCGAAAGGGGAAGAACCCGTCGGCGCATTCCGGCTTCTCGCGCGTGTCGCCATCAGAACGCACACCTTATCTTTGCAAGCAATGCGACCCACTTTCTCGGCCATGCGCCGAACACCGTCGGTTCCCATGCGCTGAAGGCAGCGGCCTTCACGATTTCGGAACGTGTGGGATAGCTGACAATCGCACCGCCTACGTCGAAAGACCCGCTCTTGGCGGTAATCATTTGCGTGAAAGGCAGCAGCAATTCGCCCGCATTCACGCCGCAGATGCTGGCGCCCACAACCTTCTTGCCCTTGAACATCACTTTGCAATGGCCCCTGCCACGGCCTTCTGCGATGGCGCGCTCGTTATGATCGAACCCTTCGGTGACGACGCGCAGTTTTTCGCCATATTTTTTTCGCGCCTCGGTTTCGGTCATGCCGATCTGCGCCACCTCCGGCTCTGTATAGGTGCACCACGGGAGCGCACGCCAATCCACCTTGGCTGGCAGGCCCAGTGCGATTTCCAGCACCACGTTGGAGCCTTCGTAACCGGAAACATGCGTAAGGCGCGGCCCGTCGCGGCAATCGCCGATGGCGTAGATATGCTTGAGGTTCGTGCGGCGACGCTCATCCACCTTGATGCCGTTCTTGCCCGACTCGATGCCGATTTCCTCCAGCCCGTAGCCCGATACGCGCGCCTTGCGCCCAACCGCTACCAGCAGGTGCGAGCCCTTTACCGTCTTGCCGCCATCCGTGGTGACGCTGATCTCGCCGTGATCGGCTGAGACGCCTGCCGCCCTGCCGGCAACGAAGCGGACGCCTTCTTCCTTCATAACTTCCGTCACCAGGGCGACCGAATCGCGATCATCCCTGCCCATCAGATCGCCTGGCTCGATCACGGTCACTTCGCTTCCCAGGCGACAAAAGCTCTGCGCCATTTCCATGCCGATCACACCGCCGCCGATGATAATCAGATGTTCGGGCTGCTGCTTCAAATCGAACAGGTTCTCGTTGGTTAGATAGGGGACATCGGCAAGTCCATCTATTGGCGGAACGGCAGGCTGCGATCCGGTGGCGATTACGATGCGCGGTGCCGTGAGCGTGCGGCCACCGACCTCAACCGATTTCGGCCCGGTCACCTTCGCCCAGTCGAGAATTACCTCGCAGCCCATCTCCTCGAAACGCTGGACCGAATCGTGTGGAGCGATGTCTGCGATGGCCCTGTGAATATGCGCATGTACCCCGCCCCACTCCACCTTCGGTGCGGCCAGTTGCACGCCCGCGCGCTTTTTCTCGCGCGCTTCGGCGGCGCGGCGGGCAGAGGCAATCAGGGCCTTCGATGGTACGCAGCCATTGTTCAGGCATTCCCCGCCCATCTTGTGCCCCTCGATCAGGGCCACGCGAAGACCAAACATCGCGCAACCGCCAGCAGCGGTAAGACCTGCAGCGCCGCCTCCTATCACGATTACGTCGTGCGTGTAGTTCAAGGACTTCTCCTGCAGGTAACTGTTTCGGGATGGCCGACGAAGTTCAACTCGTCCATGCGTGCTTTCGATCCAGAAGGAAGAGCGGTTTCATGAATCTCGAGAACAGCCAAAATTATTATGGCAAGGTGCTGGAAGGGTCCGGCGACCTGCGCACGGATGCCTGTTGCACCTACGAAGTGCCATCGCTTTCGATCCGAGAAGCGTTGCGCAACGTGCATGAAGAGGTGAAGGCGCGCTATTATGGTTGCGGGCTCGTGGTTCCGCAGGCGCTGGCGGGATGCCGGGTGCTCGATCTGGGATCGGGCAGCGGACAGGATGCCTACCTGCTGGCGCAACTGGTGGGACCGAACGGCAGCGTTACCGGCGTGGATGCCACGCCCGAACAGCTCGCCGTCGCCAATACGCACAAGGATTGGCATGCAGAAAGGTTCGGCTACGCCAATGTGAATTTCGTGGAAGGCGATATAGAGAAGCTGGACCAGCTGGGGCTCGAGCCGGAAAGTTTCGACATCATCGTCTCCAACTGCGTGATCAACCTTGTGGCCGACAAGGAAGCCGTGTTTCGCGCTGCCCACAGGTTGCTGAGACCAGGTGGAGAGCTGTATTTCTCAGACGTTTACGCTGATCGCCGCGTGCCCGATCACCTGCTGAACGACCCGGTGCTGCATGGCGAATGTCTTTCGGGTGCGCTGTACTGGGGCGATTTCGACCGGATCGCCAAGGCCGCCGGTTTCGCCGATCCGCGCCTGGTCATCGATCGCCCGCTGGGCATCAACGATGCCGAAGCCGCGCAAAAGCTGGCCGGTATCAATTTCGTTTCCGCCACCTATCGCCTGTTCAAGCTGGCCGGGCTGGAGCCGCAGTGCGAGGATTACGGACAGGCCGTGATCTACAAGGGCACCGTGCCCGAACATGGCAGCATGTTCGAACTGGACGCACACCATGCGATAGAGGCGGGCAAGGTCTTTCCGGTATGCGGCAATTCATGGCTGATGCTGGCGGAAACCCGCTTTGCCGGGCATTTCGATTTCATTGGAAATTTCGATCGGCATTATGGCGTGTTCCCCGGTTGCGGAACCGCCGTGCCCTTCGGCCAAGCGGACGCCAACACCGCACGGTCGGACATCTCCTGTTGCTGAGGGTGCTCGTTACCGGAGCCGCCGGACTGATCGGCGGCGAAGTCTGCGCCCGGCTGGCGGCACGCGGCGCTCGCGTCACCGCCATGGTGCGCAAGACCCGCGAAGTGCGCGGCAACGATGGCGAACCTGTTTCGGGTATCGAGATCGTATCGGGTGATGTGACGCAGCCGCTGATGGGGCTGGACCCTGCAGCGGTTCAAGCCGACCTCGTTATCCATTGTGCCGCCCACCTGGAATTCGATGCGCCGCGCGATGAACTGGCGGCAGTCAACGTCGAAGGCACGCGCAACGCCGTGGCTTTTGCGAAAGCCACGGGGGCTGGCTTCCTGCATGTCAGCACCGCCTATGTATGTGGCACGCGCGAGGGCCCGATTGCCGAAGCGCCGGTACCCGAAGGCACACTCTTCACCAACAATTACGAAGAAAGCAAGGCGCAGGCGGAACAGGTGGTGGCGAATAGTGGCGCGCCCTTCGCCATAGCGCGCCCGTCCATCGTGCTGGGCGATCATGTGCACGGTGCAATTCGGGAGTTCCCCTCCCTTTGCAATGTCTTCCGACTGATGGCACGCGGCAAGATCGGTGTGCTGCCCGCCCGAGAGAGCGCGACGTTCAACCTCGTGCCGATCTGCCATGTGGCCGAGGGGATCGTGCGGATCGCCGAGAAATTCGAGGAAGCTCAGGATGGCTATTTCCACCTCGTCAGCACACAGCCCCTGCCTGCTGCCGAACTGGCGCATGGTGTGACACGGGTGGGGCATTTTCCCTCACCAGAGGTCATCGATCCCGATGGTTTGAACAAGGATAGCCTGCGCCCCGCCGAACGCCTGCTGCTGGAACGGCTATTGGCCACGTTCGGCGCCTACTTTACCCGCAATTCGCAATTCGATGACAGTGCGTTTCAAGCAGTTACCGGTCTGGCATGTCCAAAGACCGACAGCGCGTGGCTCGACCGGTTGATCGGTTACGCCATCGCCTGCCGCTATTTGCCTAGCGCACGTCCGGATAGTGCTTCTCCAGCCGCTGCCTAGCGCCCATAGCCCATAACAGCCCCACTTTCAGATAGATCCAGTTGGCTTTCAGTGGGCCCCATTCGGCAATACGTCGGTCGGAGGTTTTGATAATACGCGGCACCAGCCGCACGCGGCCAAGGTCGGTCAGCCGGATGCAAAGGTCCGCTTCCTCCATTACCCTCGCCGCCGGATCGCATCCGCCCACGCTAAGAAAGTCGGCTTTGCGAAAGAACATCGCGTGATCGCCGAACAACAGCCGCGCCCCGCGAAAGAACAGGCGCGGGCGGAACAATAGCGGGGCGTACCAGGTCTTGGCCCAGTTGTGCGCGGTGGTACCCCAGCGTATTTTCTCGCCCTTGATGAGCGGGGTGAAGCTGGCGAGCGCGGTTCGCGGATCGGCCAGCACGCTCTCGATCACCGATACCATGTCGACCGGCGGCACGGTATCGGCATGCAGAATGCAGACATGTGTCGGTCTGGCCGCCGCGACACCGGTGTTGATCTGCACCCCGCGACCCTGCGGCGATATGATAATCCGCCATCCCGCAGCGCGTGCCAGTTCTACCGTGCGATCCGCACTGCCGCCATCCACCAGCAGCACCTCTGCAGGTGCCGGGTCCAGCCGCGCGACAGTAGCAATGAGGTCCGGAAGCGCCTTCTCCTCGTTCAGCACAGGGATCACCAGGCTGGTGTCGCTCATGAAAGAAGCTCCGGCCAGTTGGCGAGATCTTCGGGCCGGTCGCAATCGTCGAGTACGCCCAGTGTGCGGTAGGGCAGGCCCAGGCTGTGAAGGCGCGTTTCTGTCTCTTGCAGCACCGTGTGGGTGCCCCAACTCATACCGCGCCAGAGGGCCCGACTCTGTTCCCTGAAGCCCAGCAAGTAATAGCCGCCATCGCTTGCTGGCCCGATTACCACCGGGACACTCTCCAGCGCCTTCGCTGCATCGCGCAAATGGCTGGCGGTCAGTCCGGGAATATCGGCGCCCAGCACAATTGCCGGCCCCGGGACCCGCGCCAGTCGGGCGCCAAGATCGCCCTCCCCCTGCTCCACCAGGGGCACGTCGTCGCCTAGCCACCGTGCGAAATCATCGGCGCTCGCGCCTGTATAGTGAACTGTAAACGGCAGGCCGCTTTCTCGCATGCTCATTAACGTACGCTCTACCAGCCGCCGGTGAATTTCAGCCGCTCCGGCGAGGCCCAGCAGCGGCGCAAGGCGCGTCTTCGCTTCTCCCGCACGCGGATATTTCGCAAAAAGGGCGATCCTGGGGGCATCACTCATCACAGCCATGTAACCGCTGGACGACCCCGTGGCGAATAGCCATTGTGACTTTCATGGCATCCCGGCTCGTAAAGTTTGCCGGTCTCACCGTGGCCGGTGCGGCCGTTGGCGCGCTGCTGCTGGCAGAACGTGCGCGGCCCCTGCGCCAGCGCACGCGCAAGGAACTGCCGCGTATCGCGCGCAACGCGGCCATGGGTGCGGCGTGCCAGGCGGTCATCATGGCCAGCGAGGCTCCGCTTACAGAAGCCATCGCGCAGACGAACCGGCGTAAAAGGCGCGGCCTGCAGCATGCCATCGGCGGTCTGCCCGGACGTATCGCGGCATTCCTCTTGATGGATTACACCTATTACCTCTGGCACGTCGCCACGCATAAATTGCCCTTCCTGTGGCGTTTTCACCGCGTGCACCACGTCGATCCGGACCTCGACATGAGCACGGCCGTGCGGTTCCACGCGCTCGATATGTTGATCTCCACCCCCATGCGGATGTTGCAGGTGCGCGTTTCAGGGGTCGATCCCCGGACGCACAATATCTGGCGCGGCTTCTTCCTCGGCTCCGTGCTGTTCCACCATTCCAACCTGCGCCTGCCGCGCGGTGTGGACGAAGCGCTGTCTACCATCGTAACCACCCCCAGGATGCACGGCATTCACCACAGCCAGAAGCCAGCTGAGATGGATTCCAACTGGTCCAGCGGCATCAGCGTGTGGGACAGACTGCACGGCACATTTCGCGCCGACGTTGCGCAAGATGCGATTACCATCGGCGTGGATGACCCGGATGCAGCAGGCGATATCGCTCTACTTCCCACCCTCGGATCGCCTTTTCGCATATCCGTCCATCGCCAGAACCCGAAACACCCATAGTCCCTTGCGCAAGGTGCGTGACTTGTGCCCAATCGCCGCTTGGTCTAGCCTGAGGGCAGGTTCCGCTGAAAATGGCGGGTTATAGAATAACGAAAGTATACGAGCATGGCGGATATCAATCCGCCGGACCGACGCGAAACGGCCAGAAACACGGCGCCCGAGGGTCAAGCAAGGCGCCACAAGAACAGAAGCGGCCAACAAAGCAGTTCCGGCGAACACAGTGGCAATGCGCAGCGGGCAAACCGCAATTGGCGCCGCCCCCCGCACAAATCCTTCAAGCAGGCCTATGCTGCAATCGATCTTGGCACCAACAATTGCCGCCTCCTGATCGCGCGCCCGTCTGACGAGAATTTCGTCGTGATCGACGCGTTCTCGCGCGTCGTGCGGCTTGGCGAAGGGCTGGCCCAGAACGGCCGCCTTTCCGATCACGCGATGGATCGGGCGCTGGGCGCGCTGAAGGTGTGTTCGGACAAGCTGCGCAAGCGCAATGTCCACCTCGCCCGCTCGGTTGCCACCGAGGCATGTCGCCGGGCGACGAACGGGGAAGCCTTTATCGAGCGTGTGCGCGAAGAAACCGGTATCGCACTCGATATAATCAGCGCGCAGGAAGAGGCGCGGCTTGCCGTATTGGGATGTCACATTCTGCTGGAAGACGGCATCGGCCCAGCTATCATCTTCGATATCGGCGGTGGGTCCACCGAACTGGTGCTGATCGAACCGGGTGCTCCAGTGCCGCGCATCATCGATTGGCAAAGCGTGCCGTGGGGCGTCGTGTCTTTGTCAGAAACCGTCGGGCAAGAGCCGGATGACGAGGCTGGCAGACTGGCGCGCTACGAAGACATGAAGCAGCGCGTGATGACCAGTTTTGCCGATTTTGCAGAGCGCATTCACCAGCACAAGGCTCCCGACCAGCGCCTGCTGGGAACCAGCGGCACGGTGACGACGCTGGCCAGTGTGCATCTTGGCCTGCCCCAATACGATCGCAACGCTGTGGATGGGCTGATCGTGCCATCCGATTCGATGCGCAACATCTCCCAGCGCCTGTCGAGCCTGTCGCCGATGGAGCGCAGCCAGCTGGATTGCATCGGATCGGATCGCGCCGATCTGGTGGTGGCGGGTTGTGCCATTCTCGAGACGATCCTCGACATCTGGCCTGCCGAGCGGCTGGGCGTTGCCGACCGGGGTATTCGCGAAGGCATTTTGCGCAGCCTGATGGCTGCCGATGCCGACGGGCTTGAAGCACAGGCCGCATTGCGCCGCCTCAAACAAGGCGGGGAGGAAAGCTGATGGCGCGCGCAGGAGATGATTCGCACCGACGGCTGAAAAGCGCCAAGAAGCGCAAGGCCAGCTCGCAACGCTGGCTGGAGCGGCAATTGAACGATCCTTACGTGAAGCGCGCGAGGGAAGAGGATTATCGCAGTCGCGCGGCGTTCAAGCTTATCGAACTGGACGATCGGTTCAGGCTGGTGAAGGGCGCACGGCGGGTGGTGGACCTGGGTATCGCGCCCGGCGGCTGGGCGCAGGTAGTGCGCCGCCGCGCCCCGAACGCCGCCATCGTGGGTATCGATATCCTTGAAACAGAGCCGATCGAAGGCGTCGATATCCTGCTGATGGATTTCATGGATGACGACGCGCCAGCGGCGCTTACCGCAGCGCTGGACGGCGCGCCCGACCTGGTGATGTCGGACATGGCCGCCAACACCGTGGGTCACAAGCAGACCGATCACCTGCGCACCATGGCGCTGGTAGAAGCTGCCGCATGGTTTGCCGTGGAGGTGCTGGACAAGGGCGGATCATTTATCGCCAAGGGTTTTGCCGGGGGCACCGACAAGGACTTGCTGAACCTGCTGAAGAAACACTTCAAGACGGTAAAACACGCCAAGCCACCCGCCAGCCGCAAAGGCTCCAGCGAGTGGTATGTCGTGGCTCAGGGATTCAAGGGACAGGCCGAGTAAGGGCGGCCTGAACCGGCAAGAAGTTTGCCGGTATCAGTCGCCTGTATCGGTGGCGGAAACCTGCTCTGGCACCGGCTGTTCGTCACCCATGGCACCCGCTGCTTCCACTGGGCTTACAGGTTCGCCTTCGGTCTGGCCGGGGCCTTCGCCTGCGCCATCCAGTTCGCCTTCGATATCGACAGGTTCTGCAGGCACTTCGGGAAGCGGCGGTCCGCCGCCGTTTTCGCGCATGTACAACACCACGTTGGCGCGATCTTCGGCACTGGAAAGGCCAGCAAAGCTCATCTTCGTGCCGTTGGCAAAGCCGCGCGGACTGGCAAGCCAGGCATCCATCGCGTCATAATCCCAGACGCCGCCCTTGTCGGCGAGGGCCGAGGAATAGGCGAAGCCCGGGGCATGAGAGCCGATGGAAGAGCCAAGCACACCGTAGAGATTGGGGCCGATACCGGCAGCGCCGCCCTGTTCGATGGAATGGCATGCGGTGCACTTTGCGAACACGCCTTCACCGGCAGCAGCCGAACCCGATGCCAGCAGCGCAGCGAACGGTGGTCCGGCGTCCACGGCGCCTTCTTCGGCAGCCTCGATGACATAGCCGAATTCACCCTCTTCGACGCTGGGGCTGTCGGCGTGGAAGAACTTGCCGCTGACCGAGCTGAGACCCAGGGCGACGATGCCGCTGGCAAGAACCCAGCCAAAAATGGTGTTTGTGTTGCTCATGATCGAAATATATCTGCCGGTTTGGAAGTACGCGGACGCGCTCTAGTGTGCAGAACCGCGCTTCGCAAGGGCGTATACGCGCTTGTCGCCAGCGCGCAGCCTCGCTACCGGCTTTCCTCCTATGGATTCATACCCCGCTCCAGCGCTCGCCATGGTTGAGAAAATGCACGCCGCCGCTGCAGCCGACCCGGCGCGCGCCGTCGCATTCCAGGGTGCACCGGGCGCGAATTCGCACCGCGCGGTGAATGAATGGGATCCCGATGCGCTGCCCCTGCCGTGTTTCAGTTTTGCCGCGGCGATAGAAGCGGTGGAGGATGGCCGCGCCGGATGCGCGATGATACCCATAGACAATTCCCAGGCCGGACGGGTGGCGGACATCCACTTCCTGCTGCCCGAAAGCGAGCTTTCCATTGTTGGCGAGCATTTCCTGTCAATCCACCACGCGCTGATGGCCATAAGTGATACCGGCCCGTTCAAGGGCGCATTCAGCCATCCCCATGCCCTCAGCCAGTCGCGCCATTACCTGCGAGAGCGCGGCATCGTGCCGCTCGCCCACGCCGATACGGCGGGTGCTGCGGCCCATGTGGCGGAACTGGACGATCCGCAATTCGCCGCGATAGCGCCGAAGCTGGCCGCTGACCTTTACGGCCTGAAAATCGTGGACGAGCGGGTTGAGGATGCAGAGGACAACACGACCCGCTTCGTGGTGCTTGCAAGACAGCCGCTCGACGTTGCCAGCCTGCAAGGGCAGGAAGCGATGACGACCTTCGTCTTCGAGGTGAAGAATATTCCTGCGGCCCTGTACAAGGCCATGGGCGGTTTCGCCACGAATGGCGTCAACATGACCAAGCTGGAAAGCTATCAGAAGGGCGCCAGTTTCGCCGCCTCCATGTTCTATGCCGATATCATCGGAGCCCCCGGCGATCCGGCGGTGGACCGCGCGCTGGAAGAACTGGCCTTCCATTGCAACCGCGTGCGCATGTTCGGCACCTATCCACTGGCCCGCCAGAGAGGCTGACATTGGAACAGTCACGTGCCCTTGCGATCGCGCCCGATCCATTGGAAGCTGCCGATGTTCTGGACTTGCTGGAACGGCATCTCGAGGAAATGCATCGCTGCTCGCCCGCCTGCAAGATTCACGCGCTGGATGCTGCTCGCCTGAAAGAGCGCGGCGTTACCTTTTTCGTGGCCCGCCAATACGGCGAGCTGGCAGCGGTAGGCGCTTTAAAGCGGCTTGGAGACCGGAGGGGAGAGATCAAGTCCATGCGCGCCGCCGACGCGTTTCGCGGCACAGGCGCGGGGGAAGCAATCCTGCTGCACCTGATCGCAACCGCACGCGACGAGGGATTGGTCTGGCTCGGCCTGGAAACTGGACGGCACGAAGTTTTTAAACCTGCCCAGCGTCTCTATGCCAAGCACGGTTTTGAGCCCTGCGATGCCTATGCCGATTACGTGCTGGACGATTTCAGCATTTGCATGGCGAAAGACCTGTAATCACACTCGCCTCACGATCGAAACCCGCCGCCCTGCCTCGGTTCCTGCCAATTTCTTAACGCAAGAACAATGCATCGTTGCGTCGCCTGCCTGCCCGTGCAACCAAGGGATGGTGACTACGGGACAGGGTAACGCGGCATCGCCAGCCAGGGCGGATGACTTCGCAACGGCATGGCGAGAGCTGCGCGCCGATGACGAAATCCAGTTTGCCCAGGTAACGCTGCCCGAGACCGATCCCCGGCCCGACTGGCTGACAGAATTCCTGCAATGGCTTGGGGAGATTTTTACGCCAGTGGCAGGCGCGCTGGTAGAGGCATGGCCGGTGTTGAAATGGGTGCTGATAGGCCTTGCCGTGCTGATAGCCGCCTATTTCCTGTACCAGACATTGGGTCCGGGCTTCTGGCGCAAGCGGCGCAACGTTGACGATCCGCAGGACTGGTCCCCGCAGGAGCACGAGGCATTGGCCTTGCTGGAGGAGGCCGACAGGCTGGCTGCTGGCGGCGATTACGATGAAGCGACGCACTTGCTGCTCAAACGCTCGGTCGGGCAGATCGCCGAGGCCCGGCCCGACCTCGTGGAACCGTCCAGCACCGCGCGCGAGCTTGCCGCAGAACCACGCCTTCCCGATGCCGCACGCACCGCATTCTCGCTGATCGCCGCGCCGGTGGAGCGCAGCCTGTTTGCGCTGCGCAAGCTGGAGAAAGCAGACTGGCAGGCCGCCCGCGCCGCCTATTCCGATTTCGCCCTCGCCCGCAAGGCCATCGGCGCATGAGCCGCCGCGCCAGCCCTTTTCGTCCCGGCGCGGTGCTGGCGTTGCTGCTGGTGGGCACGCTGGCTTTCCTGTTGCTGCTCTATGCGCTGGGTCAGGGCTGGACCGGCCAGGAGGAGAGGAACGGCGGCAACCATGCAGCGGCAAACGGGCTAAACGGGTTTTCCGGCCTCGCCACCTTGCTGGAAAAGACGGGCAACTCCGTCTCGCGCATCCGCAATCGCGCGGAACTGGAGGATTATGGCCTGCTAATCCTTACCCCGCCATTGTGGACCGATCCCGAAGATATCGACGAGATCATCCAGCAGCGCATCGATTACGCATCGGGCCCGACCATGCTGATCCTGCCCAAGTGGCTGGCGATGCAGGTGCCGGCCGAAGCGCAGGTAGAGAGCGAGGACGGCTGGGTCATCCTCTCCGACGCAAGCTCGCCAGACTGGTTTGGAGAGCTGACCATCGGCGAAGGCTCGACGCTCGCCATTGGTCGCACCGGCGGCTGGCAGGGACTCGGCAGCGCGGGCGAACTTCCCGAGCAGGGTCAGGTGCAGGCGCTGGTTTCCGATCCGGAACAAGCGTTACGCCCCCTGCTCGTGGATGACGAGGGCGACGTGCTGGCTGCGGAACTGGTGCAGGAAAACGGCTATGACGATTACGACGCCTGGCCGGTGATCGTGGTGTTCGAACCCGATCTGCTGAACAACTTCGGGATGGCCGACCAGGATCGCGCCGCCATGGCCCTGCACCTGGTGGAGCAGGCCACGTTCGGTGATGCCATGCCGATCCGGTTCGATCTGACCCTGAACGGTCTTGGTGGTTCGCAAAACCTGTTGACGCTGGCTTTCCGTCCGCCCTTCCTTGCCGCGACGTTGTGCATGTTGCTGGCAGCGCTGGTGATCGGATGGCG
>CAJXTZ010000042.1 GCA_913061345.1 uncultured Erythrobacter sp. | reverse complement strand
GATGATCCTTCAAGCGGTTCTTCACCGATACACCTCACTGCCTGTAAAGAGCTCTTTACTGTAAAGATCTCTTGTCAGTCAAGAGCTCTTTACAGGTCCGGTCTATGAGACTGTCCTACAGGCTGCTGGCAAACCTAGCGCCGGGTGCCATTTCCACAGCAAGAGGCCCATGATGACCCGCAAACCCATCTTCGACACCATCCGCCAGATCCTTGGTCGTGGCCTGCGCCAGGGCGAAGTCATGGCGATCGACACTGCGCTGGATGATTTGCCCCAGGACTGTGTTCCAGGTGTTCCACATTATCGCCATCCGCTGCGGATCGGCCCTGAAGGTGTGGCCCTGATCAAGCGTTTCGAAGGCTGCGCGATGAAGCGGCGTGACGGGCAGATGGAGGCCTACCCCGACCCCGGCACCGGCGATGCACCGTGGACAATCGGCTGGGGCGCGACTGGCCCCGGCATCGGCCCTGGGACAGTGTGGACGCAGGATGCCTGCGATGCGCGCCTGGAAGCGGACCTTGAACGCTACGCCGGACAGGTCGTTTCCGCGATCGCTGATGCGCCTACCAGCCAGCGGCAGTTCGATGCGCTCGTCAGTTTTCATTACAACACCGGCGCCATCGCCAGCGCCACGCTGACGCGCAAGCACAAGGCGGGCGACTATGAGGGTGCTGCACGGGAATTTGCCCGCTGGTGCTACGCCGGAGGCCGCGTGATGAAGGGCCTCGCGCGTCGTCGCACCGCAGAATCCGCGCTGTACCGAAAAGGAACTGGTTAACAAAGGTCAGGAACAACGGGCTATCTCTCGTCGTTCAATTTGCTCTTGAGGAGCGAAAGATGAAACTTTGGATCGCGTCAATCTCGGCCATCGCATTGGCGGCATCGCCAGCACTTGCACAAGGCAATAGCCAGGGCAACGCAAACGGCAGTGACAAGAGAAACAACGGCAACGGTGGCGGGCCGCCAGCGGCGTCATCCAATCCCGGAAACGGCAATGCGAATGGCAATGGCAATAGCAGCAATCGCGGCGACCGGGGCGGCGGGCAGGCGCAGGAACGCGGCAATAGCGAAGTTTCGCCGCAAACGCGCGGGAATGGCAACAGGAATGGCAATTCAAACAATTCCAGCCGTCCCGGCCCACCGATAACTTCCCAAGGCGCCAACCGTGGCAACTCGGCAAACGACAACCGTGGTGCATCGCCTGTCGCGCGCTCCAACCGCGATAGTGAAGGTTCTCGCGGCAATGACTCTCCGGCGATCCGTTATGAAGACGGTCCCAACATCGATTTCCGCCGTGTTTCGACCGGTATTGCCGACGGATGCCCTCCAGGGCTTGCGCGCAAGTACAACGGGTGTCGTCCGCCAGGCCAGGCGCGCAAGCAGGACAGCTTTCGTTACGCCCGCTACAGCCCCGACTGGTGGGGTCTGGGCGACCTCGTCTCAGACCGGCGCGGCAGTTATTATTACGATGATGGTTTTCTGATGCGAATAGGCGGGGGCGGCGAAATATCGGGCTACATACCCCTGCTGGGCGGTGCCTTGTCCATCGGCAACCAATGGCCTGGCGATTATCGCTATTCTCAGATGCCATCCTATTACGAGGATTATTACGGCCTGGGCGGGCGGGATAGCTATCGCTACGCCGACAATGTGGTCTACCGAACGGACCCGGAAACCCGCGCGATCACCGCCATCGCAGCCCTTCTGACAGGCAACGAATTCACGGTGGGCCAACAGATGCCGCAGGGCTATGATATATACAACGTGCCCTATGGCTATCGCAATCGCTACTACGACAGCCCGCAAGCCATGTATCGGTATAACGACGGCCATGTCTACGAAATCGATCCAGAGACGATGCTGGTCTCCTCGGCAATCGAATTGCTGCTTTAGGGACGGACAGACAAGATGAAGATCAATCACATTCTCGTGGCATTGGCCACGACCGGCCTCTTCACGCTAACCGCCTGCAATTCCGAAAGCGATATCGAAGGTGAAAACGCGGAGCAGGTCAGCTCCGACACCCTTGCGGCATTGTTGCAACGGTCGGACGATCTTACGGTCGTGTCCGAAATTCTCGGCAATGCCGGTCTGCAAGGCATGTTCGATGGCAATGCGCCTTATACGATCTTTGCGCCCACGGATGCCGCATTCTCGGCGCTGGATATTGCTCTGGACGAAGAAGATGCGGGCGCTGCACGCGTGGCGATCGTGCGCGAGCATATCGTGCCTGGCTTCATGTCCCGTGAGGATATCGAAGCCGCCATCGGCAGGTCCGACGGTTCAGTGGAAATGCAAACGATGGGTTCGAACACCCTTTCCTTCAGCATGGACGGAGACAATCTCGTCGTCACCTCCTCCGATGGCACGCAAGGGACTATATCTGGCGACGTGATGAGCGGCGCGAACGGATCCGTCATTCCGATCGACACCGTTCTGAAAGCCATGGACGACCCCCGGTAGAGTGACGCGTCTCTGATCCGAACGTGGCAAGGCAGGGGGCGGCCAGTTGATTTGCCATTTTCTTCGTTGAGCCTTGTCAGTAATCCCGGCGGTATTCGGCTGCGGCCTGGTGCCTGCCAATCGTGCTGACGGTTGCCAGCAGGTTGAGCCAGCTCGTGACGCGGAATTCCAGTTCGCTGGCGTTGTACCCGGCACCATCGGTGATGATCTCTACATAGAAGCGGCGACCGAAGTTCTTGCCTAGAGCAACCGCCGTGCCACGATCCAGCGCCGGATCGGAAGGAATGATTCTTAGCCTGTCGAGCCCGACGGCATTGCGCAGCTGGTTGATCGGCCCAACACCGCCACCGCCGCGCAGGGACGCAACTGCCGCGCCCAGTTGCAGAGCATCCGTCGCGGAAAGGTCAGTGATCGAGCCACCGAACAGCAACCGTGCGAGCAAATCCTCTTCGGGCAATGCCGGGGTGGAGGAGAATGTAATCTGCGGCTGGCTGGCGCTGCCCGATACATCCACTTCGACCGAAAGGCCGTTCACATCGGTCACGGCGGTAAGGTCAATACGCGGATCGATGGGCACGTTGCGATCGAAGTCGATCTCGCCGCGCGTAATTTCAAAGCGGGTGCCGGCAAAGGAATAGAAACCTTGCCTCGGCACGATGGAAACAGAGCCACCCAATCGCGGATCGTCCGTCGTTCCGCGCAGCAGCAGATTCTCCGTGCGCCATTCGCTTTCGAGTCCCAGGCCGTCCACTTCAATGCCACCCGACGCGCGCATATCGATTAGAAAGCTCCACGGTGCCTGGTTGACGATCGCGGGGCGTTGGTCGGCCGGAAGGTTGATTTCGGTGACTTCTACGCTGGGCAGTTCCGTCAACACTTCGGATGCACCCAGTTGCCAACGGGCACCGGTGGCCACAAGCCGTCCGGCGATCGTGCCGCCCACGCCGTTGGAGACAATTCGGATCGGTCCGGTGACCGTCGCGCCCATGTTCTCCAAGTCGACGACTTCTGCATTGCGAGCGGCCATGCGCAGATCGATCTGCGGGCCGCGTGTCGCGGAAATGTCGGAAAGGTCCACGAAGCCGCTGCCTGCAATTCGTCCGCCATTGGGAGCGGTGCCAGCGAAGCGGGTCAGCGCTAGCCGAGATCCGGTGAAGGTACCGCGCGCCTGCAGGCCGGAGATATCCGTGCCTGTCAACGTGCTGCGCACGCGCAGGTCGTCACCTTCGAGCGAACCCTGAATCCGCGGATCGCCCAGCGTGCCGCGCACGTTCGCAGCCACGGTGATGTCACCCGTCATATCCAGCAGGTCGATGGCGGCCAGCCTCCACAGCGCGGCGGCAGAACCGTTGAAGCGGAATTGGCCGAACAGGTCGCCGTTATAGAGCCTGGCGGTCAGCGCGCCCGTTTGCGGAAGGTTAGCGATGCGTGCCTGCAATCGGCCATCGGCGCCAGTCCCGTCCGACATGACGGCACGGGTTTGAAGCAGGTTCTCCGAAAGGTTCGCAACAAGGGCAATATCGAGCGGCTGTGAGGTCAGCAGCAAGCTGGAGCGGGTAAGATCGTCCACCATGAGACGTGCTTCGCCCACAGGCAGGCCATTTGCACCCTGTTCGATATCGACGACGCCGGAAACCGCGCCGCCAAGGGCCAGGTCGCCCGACAGTGCGCCAATGAGATTAAGTGGCATCTCCGATAGCGCCACACGGCCCTGCATCGCCTCCTCACCGCCGAACCGGCCGCTGGCGATCACATAACCTTTTCCGTAGCTGATCTGTGAACGCTGCAGTTCCCAGCCGCCGTTTGACGTACTAGTCAGGATCGCGCGGCGAGGCATGGAAATCGCGCGCCCGGCGTAGGACCCATCCACTGCCACCGCGATCCGTTCCGGCGCAATCTGCCCGTTGACCAGCAGTTCGAACTGGCTGCCGCGCTGGCCCGTAAGTGCGGCATCGAAACTGCCGCTGCCATTCCGGATCTCTGCCTGTGCTGCGAGACGTCCAATGAAGAGATTGCCGTAGGAAAGTCCGCGAAGACGGGCGTTGCCTGTTAAGGTGGTATTGCTTTCGGCGATCACGCCGCTCGCATCGATAGTGCCGCTGGCAATGGAAATCGGTGTCTCGCCACCGAAGTGCGCGCCATCTGCGACAAGGTCTATGTCAAAACCCTGCCCGCCGTCGCGAACGGCAAGGTCTATCGTACCGTCCAGACCGCCGCGCCCGACATCGAGCTGTCCGGCGACGCCGCCTTCGACAAGATTCAACGTTCCGCTTACCCGCGTTTCGGCCACGTCGAGTCGATCTATACGGATTGCCGTGTCGCCGTTTTCGGCGATTTGAAGACCCAGCAATCCGTCGAACGGACCCAACATGGAACCACCGCTTGTCTCGATCGCGAAACCATCTTCAATCGGCGTGAGGCTGACGCGAACGTCGGTAAGGCCAGCAGCGGGCAGTGGATCGGCAAAGACCAGTTCTGCACGCGGGCCATCATCGGCCAGCATGGCCTCGACGGTGAAAGGCCCGTAATCCGCATGGCGGCCATAGCCCGCAATACTGGTGCCTTCGTCGTTCACCTGGCCATCCAGCGTGGCGGTCAGCTTGCTGGCACTGATATCCATGTTCTGGAAGACGAGCGGTTGGCGTGAGCGAAGCACGAGGCCACCGTCGAAACGGATATTCTCGCCCGCGAGACTGGTGATCGTGGAATTTGTCACTTCATCCACGCGGCCCTGTAATTCGGCACGCAGCATCCAGGGTTCACCGCCCCCGATGCGGAAACGTATTTGCGCAGCCGCATCGACGAAGCCGATATCGTCGAATTCGAGATCGGCGATAGTAACCGGCCCGTTCACCCGCGTCAGACTCGTATCGAGGTTGCTGTTCAGACCCAGTTGCGCCCGCAAGCCCTGGAACTGTACTGCAAGATCGTCAGACAGGATTTCGTCGCCTGCATAGACGACGGTCCCATCAAGGCTGCCGTCGATGAGCCGCGGATCGAACAGGTCGCTGCCACTGACAATGCGGGCGATCTGCGCGTCGACGGGAACCGTCACCCGCGTCCCGTCGAACGCGGCCGTACCCACCTGGCGGACGTCGGTTACGATAATGCCGCCCGCATCGATCTCGTCCACGGTAAGCCTATGCGGCATGGTAAGATCGCGAAATGCCCCATCCAACGTGCCTTCCAGTGCAAGGCCATTGAGCGCGACATCTTTCGATAGCAGCTTCGGGTCCAGCAGTTGCAAGGCGATATCAAGTTCGTCGAACGCGTTCTCGGCCAGGTCGACTGCACCTGCCCCATCGGCATTCACGCCGCGACCACGCAGCACGAAATTGCCTTCCAGCACCGAATCAACCAATGTGCCCGAAGCAGTTAGCGTGACCAGATCACCCAGTGCCCGCTGCGGCAAACCTTCCAGATAGGCCGACGGTCGCGCCTGCCCCACGAGACGGTACTGGCCGCTCTCGTTATAAACATCGAAGTCCAACAGTTCGACGCCGCCTTGCTGTGCCAGCAGGTCTCCTTCCCAGGATGTCCAGCTGCCGTCCCCTTCGAGATTTATCGAGAGATCGTCCTCTGCCCCTACCATGGTAGCCAGGAACCCGCCCGCAGGTGCCTGCCAGCTGAAATCCAGATCGAAGCGGTCACCGTCAGGTTCAGCATGAACAAGCGCGGTGAATTCATCGCCCCCGCCGAATTCACCGTCTGCATCGAGATAAACCAGGCCATCGCGTATATCGGCTTCGGCAGCGAAACCGATAACGCGCTCCTCGCCCAGCAGTCCTTGGGCCACGGTGAGGTCGGCGATGATGAAGCGATCCACGCGAATGTCGAAATCCGGTAAAACCGGCGCGTCCGGGTCGCCGGGCTCCAGTTCTGGCGCGGCGTAGAGCGTACCGTTGGTGAGGACGAGATGGCGCACGTCGAGTCCGCTGGTAAACCAGCGGTAGGGGCGCCAGTTCAGGTCAATCGTCGGAACTTCGAGAAACAGCGTGTCATTCGCATCGTAAAGCTTCACATCGTAGAGCGTGCTGCTCCACAAGACCGAACCGTCTATATCTCCCACTTCGACGCGAAGGCCCGAAGCAGGCGCGAACTTGCTAACCTGATCGAGGATGAACTGACGTCCCGGCGGAGTGTGCAGGAAAGCGATTGCCACCACGATAATGGCCAGCAGCGCGGCCAGAAGCCATCCGATACCCTTCAGGATACGGATCGGAATTCGCCGTTTGCCGCGCGACCGCGCATCGTCAGTTGCGCCGCGTTCATTCATGGCTGCATCGTCAGCCATCAGAATGCCTGACCAAGCGCCACATAAACGGCGACCCAGCTATCGTTCGGACCCGGATTGAGCGGGAAAGCAACATCGAGCCGCAACGGTCCGAAACCGGTATCGTAACGTACGCCCACCCCTGCACCGAACTTGACCGTGTCGAAATCAGGAGTTGGATCGAGACCGACCGAGCCTGCATCTACAAAAGGTACGATGCTGATCGCGCCGTCCATATAGCCGGTGCCGATGCGCGCCTCTGCCGAAACTTCGACAAGGCTGCGCCCGCCAAGCGGATCACCCGAATTGGTGAGCGCTCCGATTTCACGATAGCCGTAGCCGCGCACTGAACCGCCACCGCCGGCGTAAAGCCTGCGCGAGGGAGCGATTGCTTCCAGCGGGGCGCCGGGGATGGTGGCGACACGCACACGGCCCGCCAGAACGGTGTCCTCGCCTACGGACTGGTAATAGGATGCATCCACCTGGCTGCGCAGATAGAAGCTTTGCACCCCCTCGTTTTCGGAAATTTCCGGCGAGAGGCGACCCGAAAGGCGCCAACCCTCGGTTGGGTCGAGCAGATCGTCCGAACTGTCTAGCTGCGCGTAGAGTGGCAGCGCGGCGATGAAATACGTCTCGCGATCCAGTTCCCTGCCATCGGCGGTCCGCTCGCTTTCCTGCGTGGCAACCAGCTCCAGGCCGACGGACCAGCTGAATGCTTTCTGGAACAACAGCGTGCTCACCCGTTCGTAGGTGCCGATCAGCGACGCGGTGCGTGCGTCATAGGCATCGTAATCGATGGTGGAGGCAAAGGCATCCACCTTCAAAATTCGGTCGCGACCATAGAAGTTGTTCTTGCGGAAAGTTATGCCTGCCAGCTGTTCCTGTGTGCCGGCGATACCGCGAACTCGCAACATTCCTTCAGGTGGGAAGAGGTTGCGATGTTCCCAGCTTCCTTCCAGGCGAATGCCTTCCTCGGTGCCGAAGCCGACACTGCCTGCGATCGTACGCAGCGGCGCCTTGGACAATTCAGCCTCGATATCGACCACGCCGGGCTCACCGTTGCCCGGCTCCTCCACCACCACGGGTGTCAGCTTGACAGAACCGAGCAGTCCGGTTGCCAGCATGGCGCGGCGCAGGTCCATCTCGTCACTGCGGCGATAGATATCTCCTTCGTCCCAGCGCGCGATGCGCGAAAGGTGCTGGCTGGAAAGAAACTCGGGATCGGAACTGAATACGCTGCCAAAGCGATAGCGTCCGTTCGGCTCCACCGGCATGGTGATATCGCCCTCCGCTCGGGCATGGTCCACCAGCAATGACGGCGCATCGATCGTGGCGAAGGGGAATCCGCTTTCGCCAAGGGCCGTGTCGAGGTCGAATTGCTCTGTCTCGATTTCGTCCAGCGAGATGAAATCGCCGACTTCGATATCATAGGTGCGGCGCAGCGGCTGATACTGGTCGCCCGTCGTCCGAAGATTGCCAAGGTCGATGGTGCCGACGGAATAGCGTTCGCCCGGCACGATGTCGAAGCGCACGGCGGGCCTGTCCAGATCGACATTGGTCGTAGGATCGATCTCGCCCACCGTACGGATGACCTGGGCATCGAAATAGCCGTAAACATCCAGCAGCTGCTGCAACAGCGCCTCGTCCTCGCGGGCCTGCGCGGCGAGACGTGCGATATTCTCGTCGTCTTCCAGTTGCTCGATGGTGGACAAGGAGGCGAAACGTTCGAGAAATTCTTCGCGCTGGGGGAATAGCGAACGTTCGTTGGGGAACACCAGCACCAATTCGTCGGAAATTCGTTCTTCACTGCCAGTAATGACGCGCGGTATCTCATCTTCGAACTGGACAAACTCGATCGGCTCTTCGGCTTGCTCCAGCGGGGCGAGTTGCGGCAACTCGATCTCTTCCGGCCATGGGATCGTAACCATCAGCATTTCGGCCAACGGCGCCGTCGCATCGAGCGGCTCTTGCGCCTGCGCATCGACCTGATCGTCAGCGGGCACGCCCTGCGAGGCCCAGTCCTCGGGGTTTTCCACGGCAGAATCGGGTATCAGATCTTCCAGCCGCGGCGTATCCTGCCGCTCCTGCGCATGAGCAGCCTGGAACAGTGGATTTGCGAGCAAGGCAAACGCCGCAGCCAGGGCGGTGGACGTGCGGACAAGCATGGAATGACGCTCAGGTGAGCTTGTATTCCTTTTGCAGGCCGGGCGTATTATCCTTCGATCCGCCATCAGCGGCAGGAGCCCGAGCGCAGTCACCCTTGGCCACGCCATCGATAAGGCTGCGCTGCTCGTTTTCGGACATTCGCCGCCAGCCATCGGGTCCAAGAGCCTCGAGGGGGCGGAAACGGACCTTGTATTGCATCCGCTCTGAACCCTCGACCCAGTAGCCGAGATAGACATAAGGCAGACCTGCTTCCGCAGCCCGCCGGATGTGTTCGAGGATAACGAAGTTTCCAAGCCCGCTGCGATGCTCCAAGTCAGGGTCGTAGAAGCTGTAGATCATCGACAACCCGTCTGCCTGCCTGTCTGTTAGGCAAGCTGCAACCAATCGTCCAGCAACACCGTCAACCGAAGGTTCCCTGTATTCAATGACAAAGCTGGAAACGCTGGTGTGTTCGACCATGTCGGCATAGTCGACCTCGTCCATCGCAGCCATGCCTCCACCCGGATGGCGTTTCTCCAGATAGCGTTGCAAAAGAGCGAATTGTTCTTCCGTCGCCCACGGGCGACATTCTGTGACCACAAGGTCGCCATTGTGCTTCATCGCGCGCTTTTGGGAACTTGATGGCCTGAACTCTTCCGCGGCGACCCGCACAGAGACGCAGGCTTTGCACCCCTCGCAACTCGGGCGATAGGCAACCGTCTGGCTACGGCGAAAACCGATGCGGCCCAATGCATCGTTCAACTGTTCGGCATGGGGGCCTTTCAGCTCCGTAAACACCTTTCGCTCCGTCCGGCCCGACAGGTACGGACACGGCGCGGGGCTGGTCACGAAGAAGCGGGGGAAGCGAACGGGTGCCGTCACGGGGTTGGGCAATCCTCTTTCTGGCGTTCAAGATACGACGCGGTTCTAATTGCGCGGGTTCCGGGCCGTTATGGCCGCAGGGAATCGCGAGTTGAACCATGTTAACCATTTAAATCGCCATTCGCAGGATTAATTTCCACAAATAGCTCACCCGGCTCGGTTAACGGCCCGTTATGGGGCAGTGTCCCGCGTCAGTTGAAGTCCACTTGGCTGACCGAATAACCTTTGTCCGACAAGGACTTTACCAGCGCATCCAGCTGTTCCTTGTCTCGCGCTTCGCATTCGATGTCCGTAACCAGCCCCTTCGCCGGAAGATTGGTAAAAATGCGTTGATGGTAAATTTCGAGAATGTTCACATTGTGCGCCTCGAATTCACGCATCACCTTGAACAAGGCGCCGGGCCTGTCCTGCAAGGTGATTTGCAGACGCGCAAGACGGCCTGAACGCGCCAGGTCGCGCAGCAGCACATTGGCCAGCAGGCGGGTGTCGATGTTGCCGCCGCACAGCACGAGACCGATTTTCTTGCCGGCAAAACGTTCGCGGTGTGCCAGCACGGCAGCAAGTCCGGCTGCGCCCGCACCTTCCACCACGCTCTTCTCGATCTGCAACAAGAGGGAGACTGCTTCTTCGAGATGACGCTCCTCGACCAGCAGGATATCGTCGACCACCTTGCGGATAACCTTGCTGGTGAACTTGCCCGGTTCCTTGACGGCGATGCCCTCTGCCAGCGTATCGCCGCCCGATGGCAGGTCTGCGCCTGACCATGCGTTGTAGCTGCTGGGAAAAAGCCGCGCCTCTGCGCCAATAACCTCGATCGGTTTGTCCTGCGCCTTGGCCACGGTGCCCATGCCACTGATAAGCCCGCCACCGCCGATTGGCACGACGATGGTCTCGATCTCCGGCGCGTCGGCAAACATTTCAAGTGCCACGGTGCCCTGTCCTGCTGCAACATGCGGATCGTCGAAAGGATGGACGAAGGTAAGACCCATCTCGGTCTCCAGCTTGCGTGCATGAGCGTAGGCATCGTCGAACGTTTCGCCTTCCAGTACTACATTGCCGCCTACGCTCTCGGTCTGCATCACTTTCACGGTTGGCGTGGTGCGCGGCATCACGATGGTGACCGGCACGTTCAGCCGCGTACCGTGATAGGAAAGCCCCTGCGAATGGTTGCCGGCAGACGCCGCGATCACGCCGCGCTGGCGTTGTTCGTCGGTCAGCAGCAAGAGCGCGTTGAGCGCACCGCGCTCCTTGTAGGCGGCAGTGAACTGGTGGTTCTCGAACTTCAGCCAGATATCCGCACCAACAATCTTGCTGAGCGTTTGCGAATACATGGTGGAGGTGCGCACCACCGAACCCGCGATCCGCTCCGCCGCGGCATGCACATCGTCGAGGGTGAGGCTGTTATCTGTTCCCGTCATGGTTGCCCGCGCTAGCGGACTGGCGCGCGTGTGCAAATAGGCCGCCGACTTTTGCGCAACAAAGATTGCCTTGGCGCAGCATTTTCGGCATCGCCATCGGCCATGAGCAAAGTTGCATTTCTGGGCCTGGGCGTGATGGGCGCGCCGATGGCCTTTCACCTCGCCAATGCCGGCCATTCCGTCATCGGCTACAACCGCACTTCAGCCAAGGCCTCCGATTGGGAAAAGCGGATTTCTGGCGATGGGCTGGATGGCTCCATCGCCTCCACCCCTACCGAAGCGGTGGCAGATTGCGACGTGGTGCTGGCATGCCTCGGCAACGACGACGATGTGCGCAGCGTGCTGCTGGGAGAAAACGGCGCAATGGCCGCGATGAAACGCGGCGCAACGCTGGTCGACCATACTACCGTATCGCCCGCGCTGGCGAAGGAGCTTGCCGAAATGGCAAGAGAGTATGGGCTTCTGTGCGTCGATGCGCCCGTTTCAGGCGGACAGGCAGGGGCCGAAAACGGCAAGCTTGCCATCATGTGCGGCGGCACTGACGAGGCCATGGCGGCCGCAACTCCCGTAATGGAAGCCTATGCTGCGCGGATCGTACATATCGGCGACGCCGGTGCGGGGCAGACATGCAAGGCGATCAATCAGGTCTGTATCGCGGGCGTGCTGGCAGGCCTTTCGGAAGGCGTGCGGATGGCGCAGGCTACCGGCGTCGATCCCAACAGAGTGGTGGAAGCTATTTCGGGCGGCGCGGCGCAAAGCTGGCAGATGGAGAATCGCTGGCAGACGATGGTCGCGGGCGAATTCGACTTCGGTTTCGCGATCGACTGGATGCGCAAGGACCTGGCTATCGCGCTTGGCGAGGCCAGAGCGTCGGGCATATCGCTTCCCGTTACTGCTCTTGTCGATCAATTCTACGCACAGGTGCAATCGCAGGGCGGTGCCCGGCAGGATACCAGTGCCCTTATCCGCCACTTGCCGGAGGTATCCGAATGATTGCCCGTCTCGCACTTGTCGCAGCCTTGCTCTGCGCTCCTGCACCCGCCCTTGCCGATACGCTTATCGACAATATCGATGGCATTTCTGTCACCCGCGATGGCACAATCGACCGTTTCGGCGGCATGGTGATCGACGAGGATGGGCGGATTTCCGAACTTCTCGACTTCGGCGACCGCCCTACACGGGATATCGATTATCGCGTTGATGGCGATGGTCGCGTTGTGGTGCCCGGCTTCGTCGACGGTCACCTGCACCTGATGGGTATCGGTCTTGGCACGCTGGTGCTGGACCTTTCCGAAACAAATTCGCTGGACGAAGCTCTCTCTCGCATCGCCGCCTATGCCGCAGCCTATCCCGACCGCCCGTGGATCATCGGTCGCGGCTGGAACCAGGAACGCTGGGGCCTTGGCCGCTTCCCTACTGCCGCCGAACTCGATGCCATCGTGCCGAACCGGCCCGTGTGGCTTGAACGCGTGGATGGGCACGCCGGTTGGGGCAATTCGCTGGCACTGGCCGCTGGCAATGTCACCGAGGCCACCGCAAACCCTACCGGCGGCCGCATAGAACGCATCGCGAATTCGCGTGCGCCCTCGGGCGTGCTGGTGGACGCGGCCATGGCAATGGTAAACGATGCCGTTCCCCCGCCCCTGCCCGAAGATCGAGATCTTGCGCTGCACAACGCACAGCGCCTGCTGCTGCGCCACGGCATCACAGCCGTCGCCGATATGGGTACGAGCGTCGAGGACTGGATGACCTTCCGCCGCGCCGGCGATGCCGGGCGGCTGCAGTTGCGGATCATGTCCTATGCCGATAGCGTCGATTCCATGCTGCTGATCGGTGGCCCGGCCCCTACCCGATGGCTGTATGACGATCGTCTGCGCCTGAACGGCGTTAAGCTCTATCTCGATGGCGCGCTTGGTTCGCGCGGGGCATTGCTGAACGAGGATTATTCGGACGACCACGGCAATCGCGGCCTGCCGCTGCTCAGCGGCACGCAACTGCGCAACCTGATGAGCCGCGCCGCGCTCGACAATTTCCAGGTCGCCGTGCACGCCATCGGCGATGCCGCCAATGCCGAAGCACTGAACGCGATAGAAGAACTCTCGCGCGACTATGCGGGCGACAGGCGCTGGCGGATCGAACATGCGCAGATCGTGGATCCGACGGACCTTTCGCGATTTGGCGAAAACGACATCATCGCTTCCATGCAGCCCGTACATCAGACTAGCGACATGATGATGGCCGAAGCGCGGCTGGGTGAGGAGCGGCTGGGCGGAGCCTATGCATGGCGTTCCATCCTCGAGGCGGGCGGCACGCTTGCCTTCGGCACCGATGCTCCGGTGGAACCCGTCGATGCACTGGCGGGTCTGGCCGTCGCGATCAGCCGTACCAACGCCGATGGCGAACCCTTCGGCGGCTGGCGTGCAAGCGAGACGATCAACCGCGAACAGGCGCTGGCGGCCTATACCGCTGGCGCTGCCTATGCCGGATTTGCAGAAGGCCGGTTCGGCGCGCTGGCAGAAGGCGAACGTGCCGATTTCGTAATGCTCAGCGCCGACCCACTGATGTCGAATGCGGCAGAAATGCGCGAGATAGAAGTGCTGGAAACCTGGATTGCGGGCCAGCGCGTCTATGATGTCGAACTTGAAGCACAATAGGGAGGGCAGCCTGCCCTTACAATGAAGGGTCGCTTTTCGTCGTGTCCGCTTCTTCGGCTTCCTCTGCCTTGCGCTTGGCGTCACGTCGTTCGGTGATCTTCATCAAAACCAGCGAGCCTTCGAAGAGGAACAGCAACGGCACGGCCAGCACCAGTTGCGAGATGATATCGGGCGGGGTGATGATCGCCGCCAGGGCCACCACCAGCACGATCACGTATTTGCGCGCTGCCACAAGCTGATCGCGCGACACCAGTCCGGCACGGTTCAGTAGCATGAGCAGCACCGGCAGCAGAAAGCTGATCCCGAAGGCCAGGATGAAGCGCATCACCAGATCGAGATACTGCCCCATTTCGGGCAGTGCCTCGGCATCGATGCCGCCCACATTGCCCTGAAAGCCGAGGAACCACGGAAAAGCCAGCGGCATTACGACGAAATAAGCAAGACAAGCGCCCGACGTGAACAATACCGGCGTGGCGATCAGGAAGGGCAGGAAAGCCCTTTTCTCGCGCGCATAGAGCCCCGGGGCAACGAAGGCCCAGAGCTGGTTGGCGATGATCGGAAAGCTTACGAAAAAGGCCGCGAACAGCGCCACCTTGATCTCGACGAAGAACGCGCCGTAAAGCTGGGTATAGACCAGTCGGCCCTCGCCCGCGCCGAAACTGGCGGTCAGCGGGCGCACGAGGATGCCGAAAATATCGTCGGCGAGATACAGGCATACGGCAAAAGCGATACCCAGTGCCGCCACTGCGCGCACGAGGCGGCCGCGCAGTTCCACCAGATGCTCCATCAAAGGAGCCTGCGTATCGTCCAGATCGGAAATCTTGAACGCCATCAATCGGCATCCTTCGCACGTTTTTCTTCGGGTTTTGCGGCAGCATCCGTCGATTCTGCCTTGCTGGCTACACCCTGTGCCGCTTTCGACTCTGCAGCGGCAGCTTCGTTGGCAGCGCTCTTGTCCTTCGCCAGCCGCTTCAGTTCGGCAGCCTTGTCAGGAGGATAGGCGCCGGTTGGCTCCATCTCGCCGGAAATCTGGGTGGGCGCACCATCGGGATGCTCTTGCATCACCTTCTCGTTCTGCGCCTTCCACTTCTTTTCCATGTCGTCCAGCTCCGCCTCGCGCACCATCGCATCGAGGCCGGTGCGGAAATGGCCGGAAATCTTGCGGATCTTGCCGATCCAGCGACCTGCCGTGCGCATGGCTAGCGGCAGATCCTTGGGACCGATGACGAGGATCGCCACGACCACGATAAGCAACAGTTCGGTTGCGCCGATATCGAACATGGCTCAGCGGCGCTCGCTAGCAATCGGCTTAAGAGGGCGTCTTGTCGCCGGTGGCTGCCGGTGCCGGATCGACGGTTTCCGCAACAGGTTTCGCCTCATGCGCGGGGCCTTCGATTCGCGCGGAAGGCGCATCGTCGGAAGTGGATTTCTCCTCCTCTGTCAGGCCCTTACGAAAGCTCTTAACGCCCTTGCCGAAATCGCCCATCATCTCGCTGATACGTCCGCGCCCGAACAGCACCAGGATAACCAGCGCGATAATCAGGATCTGGAATGGTCCAATGCTACCCACGAATATTCTCCGAAATCTTTTAAGGCCAGAGTCTAGGCGCTTTCTTCGGGCTTTTCCAGCGTCTCTACATCCGGCTCGTCGCGGTGGGCTTGCGCCCCATCAGCAGATCGGACATCAAGATCGCTATCGCGACCATCTTCTGCGGGTTCCTCACCCTCGACACGGGCATCGCTGGCCTTCTGCTCCATCAGGTCTTCGTAGGCATCGTCGACGGGGTCCAGCAGGCCGGACGCTTTCAGTTCGGCAAGCCCTGGCAAATCCTTTCGGCTCTCCAAGCCAAAATGGGTGAGAAATTCCGGTGTCGTGGCGTATATTACCGGCCGTCCGGGCACCTCGCGCCTGCCAGCCACGCGCACCCAGCCCGCTTCCATGAGCACGTCCAGCGTGCCCCCGCTGGTCTGCACGCCGCGAATGGCCTCGATCTCGGCACGACTGACAGGCTCGTGATAGGCGACGATCGCCAGCACTTCGGTTGCCGCCCGGCTCAGGCGACGCAGCTGGTCTTTCTCTCGGCGAAGGATATGCGCAAGATCGGGCGCGGTCTGGAATTGCCAGCGCTTGCCGCGTTCCACCAAGTGTACGCCCCGCTTTGCATACTGCTCCTGCAAGGCCGCCAGCGCGTCCTTTACGTCGGCGTCACCCAGATGCGCCGAAATCTGCTCGCGCGTCAGCGGTTCCTCCGCTGCGAAAAGACAGGCCTCCACTGCGCGTGCCAATTCGTCCGGATCGCTTTGCCGATCTTCAGGCATCGGCCTTTATCCGTCGCAAATGAAGGGGGCCGAAAACCTCTTCCTGTCGAATTTCCGCGCGCCCCCGCTTGGCCAGTTCCAGCGCGGCGACGAAACTGCTGGCCAGCGCCGACTTGCGCAGGCGCGGTTCTGCATCCACCGGCAGGAAGGTGCGCAATTCCATCCAGTCCAGCGATACGCCCAGCATTGCCGAAACACGGTCGATCGCAGAATCCAGCGTCATCACCGGGCGTTCCGCCACCATGTGCACCACGGGCTCTGTCCGCAGTTTCACCTGCCCATAGGCGTGCACCAGTTGATACCAGTTGCACTGCCAGTGGTTTTTCCTGAGCGTTCTCAGGCCCTCAGGCGCTCCGCGTGCAAAAACATCGCGGCCCAGCCGGTCGCGCCCCATCAGCCGCGCGCCCGCCTCTCGCATTGCGCCCAACCGGGCGATGCGCAGTTGCAGTCTGAGTGCCAGTTCCTCCGGCGAGGGGTCTTCCTGCTCCTCCTTGGGCAGCAACAGGGCAGATTTCAGGTAAGCGAGCCAGGCCGCCATCACCAGGTAATCGGCGGCGATTTCCAGCTTTAGCGCCTCGGCCTGTTCGATGAAGTCAATATACTGGTCCACCAGCGCGAGGATGGAAATCGACTTCAGATCCACCTTCTGCCGGCGGGCGAGGTCCAGCAACAAGTCCAGCGGGCCTTCCCAGTTCTCCAGCTCGATATAAAGTGCGCTGGAATCGGTCGGGTCGGGAGCGGCTACGCCGCGCCAGTCCACGCTACCATCGTCGGAAGCGGAAGCCGCAGCGATATCATCAATCAGGGGGCCGTCTTCCATCCCGGTCACGCCTGCTGTTTCGCCAAGTCGAGGATGGCATCCCGCGCAGCCAGCAATTCTGCGCGCGGGGTATCGTCGGACACCTTGCCCGCACCTGCCATCGCGCGATCGAGCCTTTCGCGACTGACATCGGACATCGCAGGCAGGACCTTGGCCGTGCCGACCATGTCATCCATCTTGCCCCAGCAATTCAGCACCAGATCGCAGCCTGCCGCTATCGCACGCTGCGACCGCTCGGGAATGGTGCCGTCCAGAGCCTGCATGTCGATATCGTCGGACATAAGCAGGCCATCGAACCCGATCCGCTTGCGGATAATCTGCGATATTACGTATTTGGACTGCGTGGCAGGATTATCGGCGTCCCAAGCGGTGTAACGGATATGCGCCGTCATCGCGATGGGAGCATCGGCCAGCCTGGCAAAAGGCGCCATGTCGGTTTCGAGTTCGGCCTCGCTCGCCTCCACTACGGGCAGGTCCTTGTGGCTGTCTACCGTGGCGCGGCCGTGGCCCGGCATGTGCTTGATGCAGCCGATCACGCCGCCGCGCGCCAGTCCGTCCAGCGTGGCGCGCCCCAGTGCTGCCACCTGCATCGGATCGCGGCCCAGGGCACGGTCTCCGATAACATCGTGCGCGCCTTTTGCAGGGATATCGAGAACAGGGTGGTAATCCACCGTGATGCCCACTTCGGTCAGATCCTGCGCAAGCAACTGCGAGTTGGCGCGGATGGCCTGGATGGCGCTGGCAGGAGCGATTCTGTAAAGATCGGCAAAGGCGCCGGGCGCGGGATAGGCGTCCCACTCGGGCGGCTTCATCCGCACGACCCGCCCGCCTTCCTGATCGATGGAAATCAGCAGATCGTCGCGTTCGTGCAGTTCCCGCAAGCTGTCCGTCAGCGCGCGCAGTTGTTCGCGGTTTTCAACGTTGCGACCGAACAGGATATACCCCGCCGGCTGAGTATCGGCAAAGAAGGCACGCTCTTCCCCGGTCAGTTCGAGGCCGGAAAGACTGAATATGGCTGGCGTCATAGCCGTGGATTAGGCCCAAATCCGCGCCAGGGTGCAAGCTTTTCAGACCGCAGTGCGGGGGAAAACGCCCCTGTCGCCCCAGCTATCGGCGAATATAGCAGTCCCCGCCCGCGTTGCGGATTGACCGGCAGGTGGCATCGCCAGCCTCTCGATTGGCTGCGATGGCCTGCAGGCGATAGACTTTCGCACCGTTCACTTCTGCCTCTACAATGCGATTGTCGAGGCCGGAAAGGGCCGAATAACGTCCGCGCGCATCGACCCATGCCTGGCTCGCGTCGGAGCGACTGGTGTAGGCGCCGATTTGCACGAAGACGGAACCGGCGGGATGCGCCTCTTCCTCGCCACTATCATCACTTTCGCCCTGAGAGACGTCGATACTTGGCCGGGGCGCTTCGCTCTCATCTTCGGCAAGCAGGCCGCGCCGGGATTCGCCCTGGGCAACCTGGTAAGCAGTATCGCCTGTGCCCTCCACCTGGCGACCGCCGGGATCTTCGGGACGTTCCTTGTAAGGGCCGTCGGGTGCTTGCAGAACCGTTCCGTCGGCCACCAGTTCGGGATCGGCCCGGTCGCGCAGCAGCCACCACGCCGCCGCCAGAATGGCACCGAGAACCAGCAGGCCGATGAGCGTGAACCAGATCAGTCGCGCGTCGAAAGCGCCTTCCTCACCGTATTCGCCATCGTCTTCAAGCCATGGCAGCGCGGCGTCCTCGTCGGTGAGAGCAAGCTGCTCCTCGGCTTCGTACACCTCTTCGGACCCGGTGTTTTCCATGCCGTTTTCGTCACTTCCCCCCACAGGCAGACTCATGTCCTAAAGCTCCTCAACCGCCTCAACACCAAGTATTCCGAGACCATTGCGAATTACCTGCCCGATTTGCGCAGCAAGGAAAAGCCTCGCGCCGGACAGTTCGGGCGATTGTGCCACGATGATGCGCTTTTCCGCATCATCGTTGCCCAGGTTCCAGAAGGCATGGAAAGCGGCCGCGAGATCGTAAAGGTAGAAGGCGATGCGGTGCGGTTCGCGCGCGCGGGCGGCGGCTTCCACTTCGCGCGGGAACTGCGCGGCCTGCTTTATCAGGGTGAGTTCGTCCTCCCCCAACAGGTCCAGCCTGGTATCTGATGGCGCCAAATCCTCCGCGCTTGCCTTGCGCAGTATGGAGCAGATCCGGGCATGGGCGTACTGCACGTAAAAAACGGGATTGTCCTTGCTCGCCTCGATGACCTTGGCGAAATCGAAATCCATTTGCGCTTCGGGCTTGCGGGTCAGCATGGTGAAACGCACAACGTCCCTGCCTACTTCTTCTACCATGTCGGCGATGGTCACGAAATTGCCCGACCGCTTGGACATTTTCACCGGCTCTCCGCCGCGCAGCAATTGCACCATCTGCACCAGCTTCACGTCGAAGGGGATGGCGGTGCCCTGCCCCTCGGACAATGCAGCCACGGCGGCCTTGATCCGTTTTACCGTACCGGCATGATCCGCACCCCAGATATCGATCAGCGCATCGGCGCCTTCCGCCTTCTGCATGTGATAGGCAAGGTCGGCACCGAAGTAGGTCCATTTACCGTCCGACTTCCGGATGGGACGATCCTGGTCGTCCCCGTATCTGGTGGAGCGGAACAGCGGCAGTTCCACCGCTTCCCAGTCCTCGATGGTCTTGCCCTTGGGCTTTTCCAGCACGCCATCGTATACAAGATCGTGCTCGCGCAGCCACGCCTCGGCGGCCTCGGGCTTTTTTGCAGCCTGAAGCGCCGCCTCGGACGCGAAGACATCGTGCTTGATACCCAGCAGGGCAAGGTCGGACCTGATGACGTCCATCATCCGTTCCACTGCGAAAGCGCGGAAGATCGGCAGCCATTCTTCTTCAGGCTCGGATATGAAACGATCGCCGAATTCATCGGCAGCGGCCTCGCCGACAGGAACGAGGTAATCGCCGGGATACATGCCTTCGGGGATACGGCCGATATCCTCGCCCAGCGCCTCGCGGTAACGCAGGTGCGTGCTGCGGGCGAGCGTATCCACCTGTCCGCCAGCGTCGTTGACGTAGTATTCGCGCGTTACCTCATGGCCTGCGTGTTCCAGCAGGCTGGCCAGCGCGTCGCCCACCACCGCGCCGCGGCAATGGCCCATGTGCATCGGCCCCGTGGGGTTGGCAGAGACATATTCGATATTCATCGTGGTGCCCGCACCCACGGCAGACTTGCCGTATTCATCGCCCCTCGCGGCGATCGCAGACAGCTCTTCAATCCAGCTTTGCGGAGCAAGGCGAAGGTTGATGAAGCCCGGTCCGGCGATTTCAGCAGAGGTGATGGCGGGATCGCGCTGCAAATGCTCGACAATCTGCTCTGCCAGGGCGCGTGGATTGGTTTTCGCCTGCTTTGCCAGCACCATTGCGGCATTCGTGGCAAGGTCGCCATGCGATGGATCGCGCGGCGGCTCCACGCTTACATTCGCGCGGTTCGTTTCGGGCGGCAGCGTGCCTTCCATCTCCAGCGCGGAAAGCACGGCATCGAGTTTTTCCGCAAAGGCTGCGTAGATCGTTTGGTTCTCGGACATGTGCGCGCCGTTAGCCTGTTTGGCCGTCTGCGCAAAGCATACGATTTACCGGGCAACCCCAATTCACCGCGTAGCGTTGTACGCCAGTTGATCTTCGGTCAGTTGAAAACCGATCAGCAATTCGAACGTGGCGCGTGCAATTGCAGCGCGGACATCCGGCTCGGTCAGCGGATCGACTGCGGCAGACTGGTCGCCAGCACGGCGACGGCGGGTAATGCGCTCGCGAATATCCTCGGGAAGCGTGGCCTCCGCGCGGTTTACATAAGCCCCGGCGGTGCCGCTGGCCTGCGCACGCGATTCACCCGCGGCAAAACTGAGTTCGACCTGGCCGATACGCTTGGCCACCACGGAAGAACCGCCCCGCATGACGGTGGAGTAATAGGGTAAGCTAACGGTGCGCGGGCTGGCAGTGTTGCTGCGGGTGGCAATCACGTCGAAAGTGGCGCTGGCATATACCTGGTCACCCGTTTCATCGCAGGTGGACCGTACGTTGGTAATCGCCGCCGTCACGTCCAACGCATCCAGCGTGCGCGCGTCGGCGGGCGAGAACAGCGTGATATCGCCGGTATAATCGGGAACGCCTACCGCAGGGCAGACAGACCGAAGGGCGGTGATGCCAACGCCTGTGTCCACCACGATATCGCCTTCGCTGCGGCAGCCGCCCAAAACCGTCAGGCCTGCGGCAGCTGCAAGTATTGCGATCCGAGCTTTCATTCCCATTCCTTGTATCATGCATGCGGCAAGTTTCGTCCGCCAAATTTCGCTCGCAGGGCCCTAGCCCTTTCCCGACTGGGCGACAACAGCTAGAGAGCCCTGCATGAACGCCCCATTTCAGGAAAACCGCCCTTCGGGCGAAAAACTACCGCTTAGCGTAATGATTGCCGCCCCGCGCGGCTTTTGCGCCGGTGTGGATCGCGCCATAGAGATCGTCGAGAAGGCGATCGAAAAATATGGCGCACCCGTCTACGTCCGGCACGAGATCGTCCATAATCGCTACGTGGCTGTCTCTTATACACATCTCCGAGC
>CAJXTZ010000041.1 GCA_913061345.1 uncultured Erythrobacter sp. | reverse complement strand
GAGATCATGCCTAGTCTCGTGGGCTCGGAGATGTGTATAAGAGACAGGTTTCCTGATAGTAAGCTTCTATCGATTTGGGCGTGGCGGCATGGGCGACAAAGCGTACATCGGGTTTGTCGATCCCCATGCCAAAGGCAATCGTCGCCACCATCACCATGTCTTCCGATGATACGAAAGCTGCCTGGTTCGCGGCGCGCACTTCGGGCGGCAAGCCAGCATGATAGGGCAGCACGGGGCGGCCCGTGGCCTTGCCCAGCGCGTCGGCCAGTTGCTCCACCTTCCGGCGGGTGGGCGCGTAGACGATGCCGGGGCCGGGATTATCCTGGCACAGGCGCTCAAGCTGGCGTGGCAACGAATCGCGCGGGCGGATTGCGTAGCGGATATTGGGACGATCGAAACCGGCCACGATCAGGCCATCTGCAGGAATACCCAGCTGGGCGAGGATGTCGGCGCGGGTATGCGCATCCGCCGTAGCCGTCAGCGCCAGGCGCGGAACATGCGCGAAGGCATCCATAAGCGGGCGCAGCTGGCGATAATCGGGGCGAAAATCATGCCCCCATTCGGAAACGCAATGTGCCTCGTCCACGGCGAACAGGGCCAGCCTGGCTGATCCGAGAAGATCGCGGAAACCCGGCTGGCTGGCACGTTCGGGGGCAACGTACAGCAGGTCCAGCTCGCCCGCCCGGAAGGCGTCCATCGTCTCGCGCCAGTCGGCATCGGCGCTGGTCAGCGTGGCGGCGCGGATACCGTTGGCGCGCGCGGCACGCAGTTGGTCATGCATCAGGGCGATCAGCGGAGAAATCACCACGCAGGTGCCATCCAGCATCGTGGCGGGAAGCTGATAGGTGAGGGACTTGCCCGCGCCTGTCGGCATCACCGCCAGGGTCGATTCGCCGCGCAGTACGCGCCCTACCACGTCCGCCTGCTTTCCGCGAAAGTCGGGAAAACCGAATAGGCGGCGCAGTTCGTCGCGCGCCATGCCAAGAGAAGGGCCAAGAGCAGGGCCAGGATCGAGGATTTGGGACATCGCAGCCGCTGTGACAGGTCGCAGCGCCCGCCGCCACACCCCGATAGGGCATTTCCACGCGCGCACTGGTGGGGTATTGGGCACTTTCCTATCAACTGGAGGGAAAGGGCCATCCACGCCATGAAGAAACTTGCCATTATTGCCAGCACCGCCGTCCTCGCGCTTTCTGCCTGCGGGGATACCACCGATGCATCCGACGATGCCGTGGCCGATACCGTCGAAGTGCCTTCGGACGATGCGATGGAAGGTGCACCTGATCCGGTCGTCGATGAAGATGCCATGATGGACGACGCCCGAGAGGATATCGACGCCGCCATGGACGAGGGCGAAGAGCAGGCCGAAGCTGCCGGCGATGCTGCCGAAAACGCGGTGGACGATGCCATTGCCGCTGCCGAAGCTGCGCAGGATACGATGGAAGACGCTGCCGAATGATCGGCACACCTGTGCCACTACGATGGGGCCAGGCCTTGGCGGGTCTGGCCCTTTCACTTTGTGTGATGGGCTGCGGCAGTGAGGGCAGCCCCGCAACGTCTCCGGACGCGCAGGACGAGGAGGCCGCGCTGGAAGATGCGGCAGCCATGCTGGAAGCACGTGAACCGGCAGAGTCTATATCCGATGACGAACCGCTGGAGCCGCCCGAGGCCTAGGCCAACCCGATTGCCGTATGGCCCCTGCATGTGGTATCATATGCAACATGACCGACCTTGCCGAGAAGCCGCACGCAGCGACAAGCCAAGCTGCCGGAAAAAAAGAAGATTTCACCACGCTACCCGATGTCGACAGCAGCGTGTTCACTGCCCCGCTGAAGCGCCCCGATCATGTGGGCGAAGACTGGCTTGAGCCGCAGCAGACACAGTACACTTCGGAAGACGATGACATCTGGGACGACCTGTTCGCCCGTCAGATGCGCGTACTGCCCGGTCGCGCCTGCACCGCCATGCTGGAGGGGCTGGAGAAGCTGGATCTGGGCAAGGGCGGCGTCCCCGATTTTGCCCGTCTTTCGGAAGAGCTTGGCGGCATGACCGGCTGGAGCGTGGTGCCTGTGCCCATGCTGATCCCCGATCACGTGTTTTTCTGGCACCTTGCCAACCGCCGCTTTCCGGCAGGCAATTTCATCCGCACGCGAGAGACGTTCGACTATATCCAGGAACCCGACGTGTTCCACGATGTATTCGGCCACGTACCTTTGCTGACCGATCCTACCTTTGCCGATTACATGCAGGAATACGGCCGCGCCGGGTGGAAGGCCATGCGCTACAACAAGTTGAAGGCGTTGGGCTCGCTATACTGGTACACTGTCGAGTTCGGCCTGATGCTGGAGGCAGGTGAGCCGCGCATTTTCGGCGCAGGCATCCTTTCCGGTCCGACAGAAGCGATTTTCGCGCTGGAAGGGGAAAGCCCCAATCGCATCATGCTGAACGTGGACCGGGTAATGCGCACCGATTACGTGATCGACGATCTGCAACCGACCTATTTCGTGATCGAGAGCTTCGAGGATCTCTACCGGCAAACGGTGGAGCGCGATTTCGACCGGCTCTATCGCAATCTGGGCGCGGGCTTCACCTACGCCAATTCTGCCGTGATCGATGTCGACAACGTGTTGCATCGCGGTACGCAGGAGTATTTTCTGCGCGGTGGACGGGGATCGAGCGCAAAGCCGGTTTAGCAGCGAAGCCAAGTTTCCCGGCCACCTTCAAATCGTCCACAAAAAAACCGGCGCTGGAGCGAACCAGCGCCGGTTTTTCTGAAGTCGGTTGAACCGAAGATTACATTTCGTCGATTTCGTCAGCCTGCTCTTCCATGGATTCTTCCATGGCATCGGTCTGGTCGTCCATCGCGTCGGCCTGATCGTCGGTGATCATGCCTTCGTCTTCCATCTGGTTGACTTCAGCGTCGCGAGCATCTTCCATCTCTTCGATGTTCTCTTCGGCTTCATTTTCGGCGGCGCTGTCACATGCTGCGACACCCAGACCGAGAACGGCGGCGGAAGCGAAAGCTACGATCTTCTTCATTGAGAATTCCTTGATTGAGTAGGAGCGAAATTACGGGCCCACTCCATGCTGATTTTGGCCCTCGATCATATTGTGGCAGGATTGTGGCTCGGTTACAAGACTTCCTGACTGCGCAGAACATTCGCGAACAATAGCATCGCCAGCGAACCAGCCAAAGAGATAAACATTGCGTCCACCGTGTAAGTTCCCGATGCGAGATTTCCAGCGGAAAGCGCAGGGCTTATGGCCAGGCCGGCGAGCAAGGCCCCGATTACCCCGGCACCTACGTTGATCTTGAGGTTGCGTGTGGATTCGGCTCGCAGGATGAACGTGGTCAGCCATCCCAGAACGGCCCCCAGCACTAGCAGAAAAACATAGCCCATCTTTCGCATCCTTTCAGGCTCTTCACCAAATCAACGGGACAAACCTGACTGTGGTTCCGCGAACGAGCATGTTCGGATGATAGGAAAATGGCTCAATTCGGGCCTATAACGTTGTGAAAAAACGCTTTTAATGAAAGTTTCGCGTCAGAACATCCACAACAGCAGGATGCCCAGTGCAATGCGATAGATGACAAAGACAAGCATGGATGCCTTCTTCAGAAAGTTCATCAGAAAGGCCATCGTTCCGAAAGCCGCAATGAAGGTAAGCACACCCGTAATCAGCGCTTCGCGGACAAGATCGCCGCCCGCTTCCACCAGATCCGGTATGATGAGGATACCTGCCCCTGCCACAGCCGGGATCGAGAGCAGGAAGGAGAAACGCGCAGCCTCGACACGTCCGAAACCCAGAAAACGTGCCGCCGTCATGGTGACGCCTGATCGACTGGTGCCCGGTATCAGCGCCAAAGCCTGTGCCAGGCCGACCAGCAGCCCGTCGCGCCAAGTCAGATCTTCATAGGAGCGGTCTTCGCGGCCGAAGTAATCGGCAAGGCCCAGCAGGATGCCATAGAGGATAAGGTTCACCGCGATGAGGTCTGTAAAGCGCAAAGAAGCCAGGAGGTCATCCTCCAGCACGGTAAGGCCGAACCATTGTTCCGCAATGGAGTTGAATGCACCCAGCTTGATGGAAAGACCTACGATCACGGCAGGTATGGTTCCCAGCACGATCCACCAGAACAAACGCTTTTGTTCAGGCGCGTGTCCGATGCCAACCGTGGCGAAACCGCCACGCGCCAGGCCCCAGGCGTCCTTGAAGAAATAGACGATGATGGCCAGCAAGGAGCCTATGTGCACGGCGATATCGATCATCGGGCCCTGATCGTCCGCGCCCGTGAACACGGGTACGAGAATAAGGTGGCCCGAAGAGGAAATCGGCAGAAATTCGGTAATTCCCTGCACGATTGCAAGGATCAGCATTTCGAGAAAGGTCATCGCTGAGGTCGGTCCGTGGCTGGAATTGGCATCGGGGTGATCGCACCCGCCTCCAACCAAAACGGGGGCAAAGTCAAGCCTCGCCCCCGTTCAGTGGTTCAATTTGTAACCTTTACCCTTACCAGATGGAGATGCGCTCCTCAGGCGGTAGGTAAAGTGCATCGTCCGGGCCAACGTCAAACGCATCGTACCAGGCATCGAGATGGCGCACGGCGTTGTTGAGACGGAACGCACCGGGGGGGTGGTTGGCCGTCATCACGCGGTTGCGCAGGCTCTCTTCACGTTCCATTCCGCGCCAGACCTGCGCAAAGCCCAGGAAGAAGCGCTGGTCACCGGTCAGGCCATCGATCACCGGGGCCTCTTCGCCGTTCAGCGACATGCGGTAGGCGCGATAGGCCATTTGCAGGCCCACCACGTCGCCCAGCGTTTCACCCATGGACTGCCCGCCACGCAGGCAGACCGGACCCTCGGGACTATCGACCGGGCAATAGGACTCGATGAATTCGGCCATGCTCGCAGTATATTGCTCGAACCCCTCACGGTCGGAATCCTGCCACCAGTTGCGCAGTGTACCGGTCGCATCGAACTGCGATCCCTGATCATCGTAGCCGTGGCCGATCTCGTGCCCGATTACGGCGCCTATGCCACCGTAGTTCACAGCCGGATCAGCCTCGGCGTTGAAGAAGGGCGGCTGCAGGATCGCGGCGGGGAAGACGATGCGGTTGGTAAGCGGTGAATAGTAGGCATTCACCGTCTGCGGCAGCATGCCCCATTCGCTTGGATCGACCTTGGTGCCGAGGCGATCCAGATTGTCCTGAATTGCCCAGCGCGTGGCATTCATGCGATTGGTCAGAGGATCGTCGGCGCTGATCTCCAGCCCGTCATAGGTCTCGAACTCGTCCGGATAGCCGATCATCGGCACGAAGCCTTCCAGCTTGGAACGCGCTTCCGCGATGGTTTCGGGCGTCATCCAATCGTTGTTGTCGAGAGCCACGGACATCGCGCGCGACAAGTTCGCCACCAGCGCATCCATACGCGCCTTGCTTTCGGGAGGGAAGTACCGCTCCACATACAGCGCGCCCAATTGTTCGCCTAGCGCGCCTTCGACAGCACCGATCGCGCGCTTCCAGCGCTCTTGCTGTTCCTCCCGGCCACTGATCTTGCGGCCGTAGAATTCGAAATTGGCGTCATCCAGTTCGCTGGAAAGGACCGGTGCATTCGCCGACAGGAAACTCTTGGCCATATAGGCCTTGAGTGTTGCCAGCGGAGTTTGCGTCATCAGCTCCATCATCGCGGGCAGTCCGCCGCCGATCATCTCAAGCTGCTCCGGCGTCAGGCCAAGCGCCTCGATCTCGTCGTCTGTCGGGGGCAACTGGGCGGCGAGGAAACGCGTCTGATCGGCAAACTGGCCCTCTTCCAGAAGTGCGGAAATCGGGAAGTCTCCTGCCATCTGGGCAAGGTCATCCGGGGTAAGTTCGTTATAGGTAAGCTGCGGGATGCGGAACATCTGGCGCGCCCACTCTATCTCGGCCACCTGACGCTCGAAATCGTAGACAGCTTCGGCAGCAGCGCGAGAATTCGGGTACCCGGCCTTTTCCAGCAGGAAGGTCAGGTAATCCTTGTAGGCGGCGCGGATTTCAAGATTGTTTTCGGAATCGACGAGGTAATAGTCGCGGTCAGGAAGGCCCATGCCTGAAAAACCGAGCGAGACGACATAGTCGGTGGGGTTGCGCGCATCCACGCCGACGCCTGCCGATACCAGACTGGGATAGCCTGCCTTGGGAAACAGCCGAACAAGGCCCTCCAGGTCTGACGCAGAGTAGATTTCCTGCAAGTAGGGCTGCGCTGGTCCAAGACCAGTGGCATCGATGGCTTCCACATCGGCAAAGGCGTTGTAGGCATCGACGATGCGCCGGGCGGAGGTACCCGGTGCCGGGTTGGAGGCGACGAGATCGCGCACCAGGACTTCCACGTCGTGAATAGATTCCTCGCGCAACATGTCGAAAGCGCCGTAGCGCTGGCGGTCTGCCGGGATCTCGTTCGCGGCAATCCACTTGGCATTGGTATAGGCGTTGAAATCGTCACCCGGATCGACATTCTGATCCAGCTGCGAAAGATCGACACCCCAGGTGCCGAAATCCATTGTCGGGGCCGTGTTCTCATCCTGCGCCAGGGCGGGGGCAGCGGTTACGGCGGCGGTGGCAAGTCCGATTACGGATGCCGAAGTGACTAGCAGCTTGCGGATCATAGGATAGGCGTTCCTCATTCGTGCGGGAAATTCTGTATCACCGCATCCGTCCACACGGGCGAAGCGGTTTCTGTCGTTACAATATCGATGTAAGGCCGATTCCGCTCGACGCAAGACATGAACGCCCTGCCGAGCGATGGCCTATACCATGGCGGGATCGTCGAATTGCAGGGATGCAAGCCGGGCATAAAGGCCGCCCTGCGCCGTAAGGCTGGCATGATCGCCCTGCTCCACGATGCGGCCGCCTTTCATCACGATGATCCGGTCCGACGCGCGCACGGTGGCCAGGCGGTGTGCGATCACCAGTGTCGTACGGTCCTGCATCAGGTGCTCCAGCGCATTCTGCACCAGCCGCTCGCTCTCTGCATCCAGTGCGCTGGTGGCCTCGTCCAGCAGCAGGATCGGCGAATCGCGCAACACCGCACGGGCAATGGCGAGTCGCTGACGCTGCCCTCCCGAAAGTCGCGCCCCGCCTTCACCAAGGAAGGTGTCGAGGCCGTCCGGTAGATCGCGCAGGAAGTCTTCGGCGTTGGCAGCGCGGGCGGCATCCCAGATCTCGTCTTCGTCCGCATCCCACGCGCCATAGCGCAAGTTGTCGCGCGCGCTGGCGGCGAACAGGATGCCTTCCTGCGGCACCAGCGCCATGCGACGGCGCACTTCGGCGGGATCGACCTGCGTCAGCGGCACCCCGTCCATTCGCACGGTGCCGCTGGCGGGATCGTAGAACCGTTCTGCCAGCTGGAAGATCGTGCTCTTGCCCGCGCCCGACGGGCCGACGATGGCAACGGTTTCGCCCGGCTCCACCGTCAGCGTGAAATCGGAAATGGCCTGTTCGCTGGGGCGGGTGGGATAGCTGAAGCTGACGTTCTGGAATGACAGGCTGCCGCGCGGCGGTTCCGGCAAAGCCTGAGGTCGTGCAGGCGCCGTAATGACAGGCACTTCATCCATCAGTTCGCGGAGGCGACTTGCGGCCCCTGCCCCGCGCAGCAGGTCGCCCAGCACTTCTGTCAGCGCACCGAATGACGATGCTGCAATGGCACTGGCGAAGACGAAAGCGCCGATGGTTCCGCCGGTCAAAGCCCCGGTCGACACCAGAACTGCACCCCGCCACAGCAGCGCCGTGATGCCGCCGAACACCAGCGTGATAATCATCGCGGTCATGACTGCGCGGATCAGGACGCGGGTTTTCGCCACGTCGAACGTCTCTTCAACCGACACGCCGAACCGCGCGCCTTCGCGCCGTTCCTGATTGAAACCCTGGACGATTTTCATCGCGGACAGCGTTTCGGTTACCATTGCGCCCACATCGGCCACCCGGTCCTGACTGGTGCGGCTGATGGTGCGCAGGCGGCGGCCAAACACGGTGATGGGAATGATAATGACCGGCAGACCCACCAGCAACCAGACCGCAAGCTGCGGCGCCAGCCAGAACAGGTAGCCCGTCGCCAGCACGGCCATGATGACATTGCGCAGCGCCACCGACACCGTCGTACCCACCACCTGTTCGATGATGGCGGTATCGGATACCATGCGGCTGCTGATTTCTTTCGGGCTGTTCTCCTCGAAGAAGGACGGCGAGAGCCCCAGCAGATTGTCATAAACCTTGCGCCGGACATCGGCGACGACCCGCTCCCCCAGCCAGCTGACGAAGTAAAACCGCGCAGCCGTTGCTAGGCCCAGAACGCCGACCAGCACCAGCAGGTAGCGGAACCAGCGGCCGATCTCTCCATCGCCTGTAAAACCCCGGTCGATAATCAGGCGCAAGGCGCTGGGGAGGGCCAGCGAGGTTATGGTTGCGGTTATCAGGAGGGCGGCGGCAGCGAAGGCAACCTGCAGCGGATAATTCTTCGCCTCGCGAAAAATCATTGCCAGCGGGCTGAGGCTTTTGGCCTTTTGCGGCTCTGTAGAATTTGCGGGGATCGCCATGGTTGCAGGGGCACTAGCCCAAACGCCCAAAGCTTTGAAGCACACTTTCTGCGCTGTGCGCAGAATGTCCCACGCGAGAGTTTTTCGCCTTTGCCGCATTGCAACATGGCACGATAATGGCCATCTTCCGTCTTATACGTGGGCGATGCGGTAAACGCGGCCCGATCCAACTGCGCCTGCAAACAGGCGCCACGCAGGGGACGCAACAGTGCTTTATTCCGCCTATGAAATGCAGCGCGCCATGCTCGGCTCAGCCAGCAACTGGGCTTCGGTCGGGGCACGGCTGCTCGACAATCCCGCCTTGCCCCTCGGCTATATGGGTGTGGGGCCCACAATCGCCTCCGCACTGAAGGTTTTTGCCCACCTTTACGAAGAACGCGGCAAGCCCGAATTCGATATTCAGCCGGTCGAGAAGGACGGAAAGACCCACTACGTCAGTGAAACGGTGGTGCTGGAAAAGCCGTTCGGCGATTTGCGCCGCTTCACGCGCGATGGTCTGCCCGACGATGCGCCCAAGCTGTTGATTGTGGCACCTGTGAGTGGGCACTACGCCACACTGCTGCGCGGCACGGTGCAACGCATGGTGGAAAACCAGGAGGTGTGGATAACCGACTGGGCCGATGCGCGCATGGTACCCACCAGCGAGGGGCGGTTCGACCTTGATGATTACATCGATTACCTGATCGAGTTTCTGCAGCTCATCGGGCCGGATACGCATATCCTGGCCGTATGTCAGCCTTCGGTGCCCGCCTTTGCCGCCACGGCCATCATGGCTGCCAACAAGGATGCGTGCCGGCCGGCATCGCTCACCATGATGGGCGGCCCGATCGATACCCGTGCCAGCCCTACCAGCGTGAACGATCTGGCCATGGACAAGCCGTTGAGCTGGTTCGAACACAACGTGATCGCCACTGTCCCGCTCAACTATCCGGGGGCGGGTCGCAGGGTCTATCCCGGGTTCCTGCAACTGGCGGGGTTCCTCTCGATGAACCTGTCGGATCACATGATGAGCCATTACGAGATGTTCAAGCACATGACCGTGGGCGATCAGGACAGCGCTGACCGTACCAAGGGCTTCTACGACGAGTATCTGTCCGTCTGTGATATGACAGAAGAGTTCTACCTGCAGACGATCCACCACGTGTTTCAGGAACACTCGCTGCCCAAGGGCGAATTCGTCCATCGTGGCAAGGCTATCGACCCCGATGCCATTCGCGATACCGCATTGCTGGCCATCGAAGGCGAGAACGACGATATTTCCGGTCTTGGCCAGACGCGCGCCGCGCTGGACCTGGCAGAGCATCTGCCATCGGCAAAGAAAAAGTACTACATGGCGCCCAAGGTCGGGCACTATGGCATCTTCAACGGCAGCAAATGGCGCAACCAGATCGCCCCGATCGTCGAGGAGTGGATGCGGGCCAATCCATCCGTTTCATGAACCGTTCCATCTCTGCCTAACCGGCAACTGGTTCCCGCTTCTTGAACGGGGTCTGGGCGTTAATCCAGCTTTGTGCTGGTTTCTCCAGCCAGCGGTACAGCGTGCCTGACAGCACCAGCAACACCAGCAGATAGGTGACGAAGATGCCGGGTGCAATTTGCAAGTCATCGCCGACCGCCACCAGCTTTAGTGCAATCAACAGGGGAAAATGCACCAGGTAGGTCGCATAGCTGACATCCCCCAGCCAGACTATGGGGCGGGCGGCGAGTAACCGAGCGACCGGCCCGCTATCCAGTGCCAGCGCCAGCAGCATCGCGGCAAAGGCCAGAGGCAGCATCAGCGTTTCGGGCAGTCCAGCCGGCATTGTTGCAGCGAAGGCCATGGCGGCAATCAGGCCGCATGCAGGTGCGATCGCGCGCCTGCCGCGCCATGCCAGCCACAGGTTTGCCAGCATGAGGCCGATGCCAAACTGTATAATGCAACGCAGCAGGCCCAATCGCGGAATCTGTTCGCCCAGCGTCTCGGCACCCGCCATTGTAAACAGGCTGTGCAACAGCAGCACCGCAAGGCCGATACAGGTCAGCAGCGCGAGCGGCCGCATGGCTTCCCAGCGCACTGCCACCACCGCCAGCGGGAATAGCAGGTACGCGCCAAGCTCCGTGCTGATGGACCATGCCGGATGGTTCCACGAAAGGCTTTGCGTCAGGCCCCAGTTCTGCACCAGCAGCACATGCAGCGGCAGTTCGATCAGCGGGTAATTCGCCATGTCTCGACCCGTCGCCAGCAATACCAGCGCAAACGCCGCCACCGCGCCCAGCACTGCTGCATGCAGCGGCCATATCCGGGCGAGGCGACGCCACCAGAAGGCGGGTGCTCCCGCCAGGCCCTGTTTGCGAAGGCGCGGTCCGTAATTCAGCCACATGACGAAGCCCGACAGCATGAAGAACAGGTCCACCGCCAGGTATCCCTTTGCGGCAATGGCGATACCGGCTTGCGGCATCCAGTCGGTAAGCGAGAGCCGCGCATGGTAGAACACCACCAGCCATGCCGCGATCCCGCGCAGTCCTGTAAGCGCGGCAAGGTGCGGCGTTCGTTCTCGCTGCGGAGGTATCGGCGGTGCTATCACGTGGCCGCGCCCGTAGTCGTACCCCTACCGGCATTTTCGTGCATCCGATCCTGTAGCCAGGGTCGAGTTTGCACAGTCTTATCCGTCCAGTCGCGTTTCATCAGGCTGTAAAAAGCGATCTGTAGGCCAAGCAGCATGAACATGAACGGCTGATATCCCACGCCCACGAACAGGGCACCGACCAGATAGACCCCCTGCCCATTCTGCAGCGCGGTGGCCAGGGCACGCCAGCGTTTTTCCGCCGGGTCTTCGCTATCCCTGTAGCGGCGACGGATGCGCTCCATGTGCAGCAAGCCTAGTCCTTGCAAGACGGCCCAGATCGCGAAGCCGGGATAGCCTTGTTCTCCCAGCACCTCGAAAAAAGCCGAGTGATAGGCGCGGCCTTCATCGGTCACTTCCTGATAGACCACGGTCTCGGTGTTCCCCACTTCGACAGTCTGGCGCATATCGTAGGTAAAACTGTTACCTAGGAAAGCATCGAAGCCGCCGCCGAGCGGGTTCTCCTGCACGTAGTCCAGCGTCCAGCGCCACACCGCCACGCGGGTGGAAGCGCTTTCATCTGCCTGGTATTCGGTGATGGTGGTCATGCGCTGGGTATAACTAGCCGGCAGGAACGGCAGCGCCACCAGCAGGCCCAGCGCCGCCAGCCCGGCATAGACGAACCGATACCGCGCTGTGCGCATGAGCAAGACGCCCAGTACCGCGATGCATATCAGGCCGGTGCGCGTCTGCGTGCCGATGGGCACCAGCAGGGCGGCGAATACCAGCGCGGCGGCAAACAACATCGCGGGTTTGCGTTCTGTAAATATGCTGCCGTACCGCGCCACCCAGATAGTCAGCGGAATCATGGCGATGGCAACGGTGGAGAGGGTCGATCCTTCGTAAAGGCCGGAATTGTCCTGCACCAACGATACAAGCGTGCCGTATCCCCCGCCCGACAGCACCGTCTTGATGCCGGCCGATATGATGATCGAGGCTGCCGAAAGCACCATCACCAGCGCGGCTGCCTCCAGCCGCAGCTTGGTGCGCAAGGTTAGTGGCAGAAAGGCGGCGAACACCAGGCTTTTCCAAACCCAGTCCCACTTCTCCGCCGCAGGCTCGGGAAAATCGGCGGTAAGCGTTGTATAGCCGCACCATAGCAACAGCGTGACGATTAGCCCCTGCCGCAGGGTAAACCGGCTCCCCTTCTTGCTGTCGAGCAATATGTATCCGGCGAATGCGGCGATGAAGCACAACATCGAAAGCGAAATGCTGGTGATAATGCCGTAGCCCACTTTCTGCGGGGCCACGATATCGACGTAGATATACAGCAGCACCCACAGGAATGGCCGACGAAATCCCATCGCCACCACGGCCGCAACAAAGGCCAGAAGGACGAGATCACGCATCCGTCGCGGTGTCCCGGTCTTTCAGCCAAGGCTTGTCGGTTTTCGCGTCTGCACCACCTTCTTCGTCAAGTTCGTCGCGAGACAGCAGACGCCAGCAGGCCAGCAGGATAAGCCCGTGCGTCAGTGCAATGGAGAAATAGTCGATCACCGGTAAAACGTCCTCGCGTACGAAGGCTACGCTCTAGGGCCAAGCTATTGACGTGCCGTTAAGCCTGTTCTGGCAAAGGACTGCTTCGAAGACAGGTAATGGGCCGATGACACGCATATTGCACATACTCGATCACTCGCTGCCAATGCACAGCGGCTATACCTTTCGCACGCGCGCCATTTTGCGCGCTCAGCAGGGTATGGGGCTGGAGGTTCGCGGCATCACCGGGCAGCGGCATGTCGAGCCCGGACCTTCGCCCGAAATGGTCGACGGGCTGACCTTCCATCGCACGCCGGGGCAATCGTCCGGGCCTTCGGGCATAAAGGAATGGCGCGAGGTACGGGCACTGACCGATGCCATCGTCGCACTGGCCGATGAATGGCGGCCCGATATCCTGCATGCCCATTCGCCCGCTCTGGACGGCCTTGCCGCCCTGCGCGCTGGAAAGCGGCTGGGCATTCCGGTTGTGTACGAGATACGCGCCTTCTGGGAAGACGCTGCTGTCGGCAATCTTTCGGGCCGCGAAGGCTCATTGAAATACCGTTTCACCCGGCAGCTGGAAAACCTTGCCGTGCGCGGGGCGGACGCGGTGATGACGATTTGCCATGGGCTGAAGGACGACCTTGTCTCGCGTGGGTTTGCCGCCGACAAGATAGGCATCATGCCCAACGGCGTGGATCTAACCACATTCGGAGAGCCCGCCCTGCGTGACGAGGCGCTGGCGCAAGAGCTTGGCATTACCGAAGGCCCCGTTATCGGCTTCATCGGCAGTTTCTACGCTTACGAGGGACTGGACGATCTGATTGCCGCCATGCCGTTGCTTGTGCAGCGCCACGCGGGCGCGCACCTGCTGCTGGTGGGGGGTGGCCCGATGGACGCAGATCTCCGGGCGCAGGCCGCTGCCTCGCTTGTCGCGGATCGCATCCACTTCACAGGCCGCGTTCCGCATGGGGAGGTGGAGCGGTATTATGCGCTCACCGATATCATGGCCTATCCGCGCAAGAAGAGCCGGCTGACCGACCTCGTCACCCCATTGAAGCCACTGGAAGCCAATGCCCAGATGCAGTTGGTGGCCGCCAGCGATGTGGGTGGGCACCGGGAGCTGATCCGCGATGGCAAAACCGGCGTATTGTTCGCGCCGGACGACCCCAATGCCTGTGCTGCTGCGCTGGCCGATCTGGTCGACAGGAAAGACGATTGGGATGCGATCCGCACGACCGCGCGGCAGCATGTTCGCACCCGCCATGACTGGGCCAGCAACGCACAGCGTTATCGGGTCGTTTACCTTCGCCTGCTAGGCGAATCCGACGATGGCCGAAAACCCGCCGCTGCCTGAACCGGCTGCGATAGCGGAAATCACGCGGCGCAAGAACAGGATTGGCACGTGGCAACGAGCCCAGATCATTTTGAAGCGATGGCGCAGGCACCCGCCCCGCAGGCGGGCAAGCCCTCCATCACGGCGGATCCCGCTTTCCCATGGATCGTGGCACTGTGGTTTGCCGCCCTGCTGGGGATCGGCAGCCTCATCGTGCCGCTTGCGCTGCTGGAGCGCGTGGTCCTTGCTGCCGGCCTTGCATCCGTGCTGCCGATGGCCGCGCCGCCTCTCGGCTTCACGGCACAGGCGCTGGTGGCGCTGATAGGCACTGCCTTTGGCGCTCTGCTGGGCCTGACCTTGGCGAAGCGATTGGCAAAGCCGAAGCAGAAGCAGATCGGCATCTCTGCCGACAACCCTCGCAAACCGCTCGATCCTTCGCAGGACATCGGCGAATACGATATCGATAACCACGACGCTTTTCCCCTGCCTTCCGGTCGCCGCCGTGCGCTGGCGGTCACGGAGGAGGAAGGTCCTAGCGATTACCTCAACGTTGCTCCACTTCCCGGCGCTTCCGAAGAGCCGCATGATGCCGATGCGCCTGCGATGGAAGAAGAATATGCGTTGGTTGAAGAGATCCAAGAAGTGGACGAGAGCGTCGAACCGGAAGCTGCGACACCAAGGCAGGAATTTGTTGCCGATACCTCTCCGCGCGACGAACCGGTTCAGGAGCTCGAACAGGATACCGGAGAAGCGCAAGAGCCACTCGACCTCGATTCCGACTTGGAACTGATCGATGGCGAACCGGCCTCGCAGCAGGTCGAAACCGTACAAGACGAGCGACAGGACTTCATTGCCGCCGGACATTCCGCGCGTCCTGTAATCGAAGTCGACTATCGCAAGGCGGTGGAAGCCCACGCAACCGCCGGGGAACCCTTATCCTTTTCGCCGCCATCCATGGCCCGGCGTGACGAAGGCGACAACAACAGCGATAGCATGATCGACACGCCCATCGATCATGCCCACGAGCGACAATTCGCCCCGGAAAACAAGTTCGGGGAAGAGAGCGAGGATAGCGTGTCCGACAAGCAGATTTTTGAAGCGTCATCGCACCCGGCCGACGACATGGGGAACGAACACTTCGTGCCCGTCGCTCGTGAGGACAAAGGCTCCCCCGCCGCGACCGCGGAAGCGGAAGAAGCGGATGCGCATTCCGATGGCCTCGTCCAGCTCGTACAGCGTCTTGGCTCGACGCTGGAGAAGCACCGTGAATGGAGCGCCGAGAAGGCCGCGAACAAGAACGTGACGGCTCCGCTCGCAATCGAACTCGCCGAAGAAACCGGCGATGGCGAGAGCTATGCCGAAGTTGCAGAAGCGCCGGTGCCCGACGAATTCGACACTGCGGCGGCGGAAGAAGCTGCGCAGGCGATGGCTGCCTATTTCGGCAATTCCGCCAAAGGCCAAGAAGCACAGTCCGAACCCCTCGCCTTCGAGCCGGAGACCGGACCGCAAAATGCGCCAGAAACTCTCGAGGTCGCCGAATCGTCGGCACGGCCCGGTTTCGGCATTTCGTCCGGACAAAGCCACGAGGGTTCGCGTCAGCGTTACGGTGCCTTGACCGGCATCGCCGCCGCCATGGGCGAAGAGGAGAACGAGGACGAGGAAATCGCCGAGCTTGCCGCATCCTTCAAGCTGCCGCTGACCAGCGAGAGCGAGCCAGAGCCAACGCCGCGCCCTGCCTTCGATCAGCCGCCGCCCTCGACCGCTGCAAGCACAGAGGAAGCAGACGAAGAGAACGACACCGATGACGAAGCTCGGGAACACACGTCGACCGATGTCGCCGACGTCGCACAGATCAATCCTTTCAGGCGCGACGCTGACGAATACGTTCGCATCGACGAGCCGGAGCCTGAAGAAGGCAATGCCGAGCCTGCAGTGCTGTTTCCCAATCAGGCCAGCCGCACGGCCACGGCGCCCGCATCGCGTGCGTTCGATCCGCCTCCCGCGCAGGGCAGTGCCGCCCCCGCGCAACGGGCCGAGCGACCCAAACCATCGAACGACGACAACGAGCGCGCCTTGCGTGAGGCGCTGATGAATCTGCAACGCATGGGCAAGTAACTCGCAAACCCGAACTTTCCCGCCGCGAAGCTATTTTGCGGTGCACCAAACCTTGCAAAAATTGCTTCCTGTCGCCATGAAGGCGCCTCGCGAAATTTTCGTGCCGCTTTAGGCTGTTGATTCGCGTTTCGTTACCGGTGAAACCGGTTCCGGGGCGTGCTATTCTTCCGCCCGAAGTGTGCACGCGGCACAGGAAGTTGAAGATTGACCGAATATCCCGTCCCTCAGGGTCTGTATGATTCCGTAAACGAACACGACAACTGCGGCATGGGTTTCGTTGCCCATATCAAGGGCACGGCTTCGCACGATATCATTACCCAGGGTCTGGAGATTCTGGCCAATCTCGACCATCGCGGTGCGGTGGGTGCGGACCCGCTGTTGGGCGACGGTGCGGGTATTCTCATCCAGATACCCGACAAGCTCTATCGGCGCTGGGCGGACAGCGAGGGGCTGACACTGCCGCCAAAGGGCGAATATGCCGTAGCCATGTGTTTCATGCCGCCGCAGAACGATGCGCGCGATTTCATCACCTCCCAGTTCGAGAAATTCATCGCCAAGGAAGGCCAGCAATTGATCGGCTGGCGCGATGTGCCCACCACGCCGGACGGGCTGGGCCAGGCAGTGCTCGATTCCATGCCGGTAATCCGCCAATGCTTTATCGCGCGCGGCGATAATTGCGCCGATCAGGATGCGTTCGAGCGCAAGCTGATCGTGATCCGCAAGCAGACCCAGAACCCGCTGAAGGAGCTGGCCGAAAAACACGCCATGCCGGGCCTGGAGAAGCTCTACATGCCCAGCTTCTCCAGCCGCACGGTGGTATATAAGGGGCTGCTGCTGGCCAACCAGGTCGGCAGTTTCTACGACGATCTGCGCGATCCCGATTGCGAGAGCGCGCTGGGCCTGGTGCACCAGCGTTTCTCCACCAACACCTTCCCCAGCTGGCGTCTAGCCCAGCCGTTCCGCCTCGCCTGTCACAATGGCGAGATCAACACGGTTCGCGGTAACGTGAACTGGATGCATGCGCGCCGCCGCACCATGGAAAGCGACCTTTTCGGCGCGGACCTCGACAAGCTGTGGCCGATCGTGCCGCATGGCCAGTCCGATACGGCCTGCCTCGACAACGCGCTGGAACTGCTCTTGCTGAGCGGTTACAGCCTTGCCCATTCGATGATGATGCTGATCCCCGAAGCGTGGAACGGCAACGACCTGATGGATCCCAAGCGCCGCGCGTTCTATGAATATCACGCCGCGCTGATGGAACCGTGGGATGGCCCTGCTGCCGTCGCCTTCACCGATGGCCGCCACATCGCCGCCACGCTGGATCGCAACGGCCTGCGCCCAGCGCGCTATTGCGTGACGAAGGACGGTCTCGTCTGCCTTGCCTCCGAAAGCGGCGTCCTGCCGTTCAACGAAGAAGAAATCACCCGCAAGTGGCGCCTGCAACCGGGCCGCATGCTGCTGATCGACCTTGAAGAAGGCCGCATCGTGGAGGACGAGGAGCTAAAGGCGCAGCTCGCCAATGCGCAGCCCTACGAGGAATGGCTGGAAGCCGCGCAGTACAAGCTGCGCGATCTCGACACGATCGAAGTGGACAAGGATGCCGTGCAGGAGCACGCGGTAAGCCTGCTCGATCGCCAGCAGGCCTTTGGCTACACGCAGGAAGACATTACCCGCTTCCTGGAGCCGATGGCCGCGAATGGTGACGATCCGATCGGTTCGATGGGCACCGACACGCCGATTGCCGTATTGTCCAGCCGCAGCCGCTTGCTGTACGATTATTTCAAGCAGAACTTCGCCCAGGTCACCAACCCGCCGATCGACCCGATCCGGGAGGAACTGGTGATGAGCCTGCTGACCATGGTCGGCCCGCGCCCCAATCTACTGGGGCAGGAAGCTGGCACGCACAAGCGTCTGGAAATCAGCCAGCCAATCCTCACCAACCGCGGGATGGAGAAAATCCGCTCGGTGGAAGCCAGCCTCGACGGCGCGTTCCGTACCGCCACCATCGACATTACCTGGGATGCCGAGGCTGGCGCCGATGGCCTGAAAATGGCGATCAAGGAAATGTGCTGGGCAGCGACCGAAGCCGTGCTGCAGGACAAGAACATCCTGATCCTGTCAGATCGCAAGCAGGGCCCGGATCGTATTCCGATGCCCGCGCTGCTGGCGACAGCCGCGGTGCATCATCAGCTGGTACGCCAGGGCCTGCGGATGCAGACCGGTATCGTAGTTGAGACCGGCGAAGCGCGCGAAGTGCACCATTTCTGCGTACTGGCTGGATACGGCGCGGAAGCGATCAATCCCTATCTTGCGTTCGAGACGATGGAAGACCTGCGCGCCAGCAAGTTCCCCGAACTGGACGCCGCCACGGTCGAGCAGAATTACATCAAGGCCGTGGGCAAGGGCATCCGCAAGGTGATGTCGAAGATGGGCATCAGCACGTACCAATCCTATTGCGGTGCGCAGATCTTCGATGCTGTAGGCCTGTCGAGCGAACTGGTGGATACCTATTTCACCCGCACCTCCACCACAATCGAGGGTATCGGACTGGCGCAGTTGGCGCAGGAAACCGTGCGCCGGCACGCCGCTGCCTATGGAGACAACCCCATCTATCGCAACATGCTGGATGTGGGTGGTATCTACCAATACCGTTTGCGCGGAGAAGAGCACGCCTGGACGCCTGCCAACGTGGCCCAGCTTCAGCATGCCGTGCGCGGCGAGCAGGGTGCCGATGCGCAAGCAAGATATGACGAGTTCGCCCGGTCTATCAACGAGCAGAGCGAGCGTTTGCTGACCATTCGCGGACTGATGGAACTGAAGAAGGCCGACACGGCAATCGACATTGCCGAGGTCGAACCGGTTGAAGAGATCGTCAAGCGTTTCAGCACCGGCGCGATGAGCTTCGGCTCCATCAGCCACGAGGCGCATTCGACACTGGCCATCGCCATGAACCGCATCGGCGGTCGTTCCAACACAGGCGAAGGCGGAGAGGAGCCCGAACGCTTCGTACCGATGGATAATGGCGATTCGATGCGCAGCCGCATCAAGCAGGTTGCCTCGGGCCGCTTTGGCGTGACGACAGAGTATCTCGCCAATTCGGACGATATCCAGATCAAGATGGCACAGGGTGCAAAACCCGGCGAAGGCGGCCAGTTACCGGGCCACAAGGTAGACAAGCGCATCGGTGCCGTGCGCCATGCCACACCGGGTGTCGGCCTGATTTCGCCACCACCCCACCATGATATCTACTCCATCGAAGATCTGGCCCAACTGATCCACGATTTGAAGAACGTGCAACCCAAAGCGCGGATCTCGGTCAAGCTGGTATCCGAAGTGGGCGTGGGCACGGTAGCCGCTGGCGTCTCCAAGGCGCGCGCCGATCACGTGACCATCTCGGGCTATGAAGGGGGCACGGGTGCCAGCCCGCTTACCAGCCTGACTCACGCCGGATCCCCCTGGGAAATCGGCCTTGCGGAAACGCAGCAGACGCTACTGCTGAACGACCTCAGAAGCCGCATAGCGGTGCAGGTGGACGGTGGTCTTCGCACCGGTCGCGACGTGGCCATAGGTGCCTTGCTGGGCGCAGACGAGTTCGGCTTTGCCACCGCCCCGCTGATCGCGGCGGGCTGCATCATGATGCGCAAATGCCATCTCAACACCTGCCCGGTCGGCGTTGCCACGCAGAACCCGGAACTGCGCAAGCGTTTCGTCGGGCAGCCTGAGCACGTGATCAACTACTTCTTCTTCGTGGCCGAGGAACTGCGGCAGATCATGGCCGAAATGGGCTTCCGTACGGTGGAAGAGATGATCGGCCGGGTCGACAAGATCGACATGAACCGCGCCATCCGCCACTGGAAGGCCGACGGTGTGGACCTGTCGAAATTGCTGCACCGGGTGGAACTGGCCCCGGACGTTCCGCTGTGGAACCACCTGTCGCAGGATCATGGGCTGGAGGCCGCACTGGACAACACGCTGGTGAAAGATTGCAAGGCTGCGATCGCGAAGGGCAAGGCAGTGCAGCTGTCCTACCCCATCCGCAACCTGAACCGGGCCGTGGGCACCATGCTTTCGGGTCGGGTGGCAGAGGCCCATGGCCACAAGGGTCTGCCGGTCGACACCGTGCGCATCAATTTCACCGGCACCGCTGGACAGAGTTTTGCCGCATGGCTGGCGCATGGCGTCACGCTGGATCTCGTAGGCGACGCCAACGACTACGTCGGCAAGGGTCTTTCAGGTGGCCGCGTAATCGTGCGCCCGCCGGACAACGTAGAACGTGATCCCAGCGAGAATATCATCGTGGGTAACACCTGTCTTTACGGCGCAATTTCGGGCGAGGCCTACTTCTGCGGCGTCGCAGGCGAACGCTTTGCCGTGCGCAATTCGGGTGCGGTCGCCGTAGTCGAAGGCACCGGCGATCACGGCTGCGAATACATGACCGGTGGCGTTGTCGCCGTGCTGGGCAAGACCGGGCGCAACTTCGCCGCGGGGATGAGCGGCGGAATTGCTTATGTCTACGATCCCGATGGTACGTTCGAAAGCCGCTGCAACATGGCGCAGGTTGAACTGCAACCCATCGCCGCGAATGCCGACGATCCGGAAGGCACCGGCATTCCGCAACAACGCCCCTCCACCGTGGATGACCTCGGCATGGGCGATCCGCTGTATCACGACGCCGCACGCCTGAAAATTTTGCTGGAACGCCACAAATTGCACACAGGCTCTGCCCGCGCGGCTGCGTTGCTGGCGGATTGGGACAATGCCGTGGCTCACTTCAGGAAAGTGATGCCGAAAGATTATGCACGCGCGCTCACACAGCTTGAAGCTGAGCGCGAAGAAGCCGCCTCGGTCGCGGCGGAATAAGGGTTAGCACGATGGGTAAAGAAACAGGCTTCCTCGAGATCGAGCGCAAGGATCGCAGCTACGATGCACCGGAAAACCGGCTGAAGCATTACAGGGAATTCGTCATTCCGCACAGCGAGGAAGGCCTGAAGAACCAGGCTGCCCGCTGCATGAATTGCGGCATCCCCTATTGTCACAACGGCTGCCCGGTGAACAATATCATCCCGGACTGGAACCACCTCGTCTACGAAGGTGACTGGAAGAACGCGCTGGAAGTGCTGCATTCCACCAACAACTTTCCCGAGTTCACTGGCCGCATTTGCCCCGCCCCGTGCGAAGCGAGCTGTACGCTGAACATCACCGACGAGCCTGTGACGATCAAAAGCATCGAGTGCGCAATAATCGATCGCGGGTGGAAGGAAGGCTGGGTCAAGCCGCAGGTTCCGCAGGAAAAGACCGGCAAGAGCGTGGCCGTGGTCGGCTCAGGCCCGGCAGGCATGGCCTGCGCCCAGCAATTGGCGCGCGCGGGCCATTCGGTCACCGTGTTCGAGAAGAGCGACCGGGTGGGCGGCCTGATGCGTTATGGCATTCCCGATTTCAAGATGGAGAAGAGCCAGATCAACCGCCGCGCAGTGCAGATGCTGTCTCTTATACACATCCTGACGCTGCCGACGAAGAGGATAG
>CAJXTZ010000040.1 GCA_913061345.1 uncultured Erythrobacter sp. | reverse complement strand
TCTACACTATCCTCTTCGTCGGCAGCGTCAGATGTGTATAAGAGACAGCTTCAACCTCGATGCCGAGCTTCGCCGCGTCGATCGCTTGCAGTCCTGTTCCTTGAAGAGATCTTGACGAAACGAGAGGACACAATAGGAAGGCGTCCCGGTCGCGAAGGAGCTGGATCGCCGTGAAGAGGAAGGGGGTTGTCAGACTGGCATCGCTATGGTGGATGCTGAATGTTTCCCCCTTATACTTGATCACTCTGTTGTTCAGGCTGGCGTACTGGAGGATGAGATCGACCCTTGGATAATCCTTAATAATATTAATTGACTTATCGGATAATAGTGGGTGGTTATCCCTGATAATTAACTTTAGACTTGCCTTACCCAATGTTCTCATTCGCATGTTTTTTGGGAGACTTTCTTCCGTGTACATGGAGCTATGCAATATGAAGAAGTAATCTGTATTTTCGTCGTATGATGTATTGCTCAATCCCTGTATTTGCACGGAATAGGTTCTCCCGCAAATCCGTGCTCCAAGCTTGTTGACAACGCGTGGGATGACGAAAGATGCGACGATTTCGTCGCATGCGATCGAAATCAAAACATGACCGCCGAGAGGGTTGAATTCAGAACTGCCCAGGATTTCGATGGCCTTGTCGGTGATCTCGAACACTGTATCGCGTATGAGGATGGTTCGGGCGGTCAGTTGGATGCCGCCCGAACTTCTGATGAATATGTCGTCATTCAGGGCCGAACGCAGCTTGGCCACCGCCTTGCTGACCGTAGCTTGGGATACGCCAAGAGCCTCGGCCGCCCGGGAAACCGACCTGTACTCGATTACGGCCCGCAGAACCGTCAACAGGTTGAGATCCACTTCTCTCAGTCTGCTAAGATCCATCGGATCTTTCCCAAAATTGCGGTGTGGCGCCATGGAAGACGGGTGCGCAGAAACACCTGCCTGTCCCGTAGCCCATGAGATGCAGATTCATCTCAGGCATCTTTCGCTGGCGGTCGTCGACAGCGACACTGCACGGAAATCCAGCAAACGTCACGACTATGCCGATGAAAACAAGCGGGAGCCGCACCCCAGTCAGGCAAGGCACTTTTCAACCCTCTATTTTTTTTTTCGTTTGTCAAGTTTGCATATTATTGTCATGTTCATTAAAGTCAAGGCGTCTATTCCGACCATCGCCTGCGCGGCATTACCTTCCACACACGGTTGATTGCCGGGCATTTGTCCGTCTGGGACCGGGAGATCCAACGGTACTAGTACCGCACCACAGAGATTATGACTCTTTGATGGGGTAGGCTTTGCGGAGTTTTTCGCGTGCCTTTTCGGTTGTGGAATGCGGCCTGCGGCTGTTGTAGAAGCCTAGATAGCGACCGATCGAGCACCGTGCCTCGCTGACGGCGCTATAGGCATGTAGATAGACTTCCTCGTATTTGACCGAACGCCACAGGCGCTCGACGATGAGATTGTCGCGCCATGCGCCCCGGCCGTCCATGTGCTGATGGCGATCTTTTCGCGCAGCAACACGCCGGTAAAGGCTTGGCCGGTGAACTGACTACCCTGGTCCGTAGTGAAGATCTCAGGGTTGCCGTAGCGCGCCAGCGCTTCCTTCAGGGCTTCCTGATACTTCTTCCACTGCTCGCTCCGGCGCGCGATCTTCGGTCGCAACTGCTCGACGGCGAACAGTGTTTTTTTAAAGCGCAGCCCTTCCGAGCGCACCAGCCGCCACACCGATACCGTGCTGGTCGTGATGCCCTGTTCGGCCAGCTGCGCCACCAGCGCCTTGAGCGTGATTTCCGGCACGGCTTTCACCAGATCGATCACCAATGCCCGGTTCGGTTCGAGCAGCCGCTTGCGATGGCCGCCCAGGCGGCAAGCGTGCTGGCGACCGTCCACTGCGATGCGGATAGCTGGACGCCGGAACAGGCGGAGGCGTTCAAGGAACCGATCCGCCAGAAATACGAAGACGAAGGCAACCCGTATTACGCCACCGCGCGGCTCTGGGATGACGGAGTGATCGACCCGGTCCAGGCGCGGGATCTACCTGATCTACGATACCGCCCTTCAGTCAGGATATGTCGGCTCAGCCTATGGCGCTGACAATATCCACGGCCGCTGGCAGGAATACGCCCGCAGTGGTCACGGCGGAACCCGCGAGCTGAAACGCAGCCGGCCCGAAGATCTGAAGTTTAGAGTCCCCTCTTTCGGGGAGGAACCCCTGCGACTTCAGTCGGATACTGGCTTCAGCCAAAGACTCGGTCTGTAGCCTGTGGCGTATCGTTCCGGTTTTCACACAACATTTCATCATCGCTATCATCTCGTTTGGGCGCCGAAGTATCGCTACAAGGTGCTGCACGGCGACGTCCGGCTCCGTGTGCGCGAGATCATCAAGCAGGTCTGCGATGAGTTGGGCGTGACCATCGTCAATGGAGCTCTTTCGCGCGATCACGTGCATATGTTCGTCGATATCCCGCCGCATGTATCAGTCAGTGACTTTGTGCGCCGTGCCAAGGGGCGCTCGTCGCGCAAGATCCAACAGGAATTCGAACACATCCGCAAGCGCTACTGGGGCCAACGCTTCTGGCAACGAGGTTACTTCTCAACCACATCCGGCAACATCACCGATGATATCATCATGCACTATCTCGACCGACATACCCACAAAAACGGCTTCAGCCCTCGACATGATCCTACCGGCGTCAGTCGGTCAGTTATTCAGCATCCTCCAGAGAACCTCTCCCGATCTTGATCAGGCCGACATAGTGCGGCTCGAGGCCAGCTGGAAGGAGCGGCTCCATACTCGCAGCCATGGGCTCAACGCAAACTGATTATCAAACACCATCACGCACCCCACGGATCCTCGTCCTCGGGCAAATAGCCGTCGTGTTCGTCGCCTAACCGGGCCGACGTATCCGGATCCATCTCTTCCGGACCTTCCAGCGGCGCGGGACGGAAGCGGTCGTTGTTCAGCACCCAGAGGAGGAGCTGCGAGAGAGCATCGATCTGATCGTCGTGAGCCGACAGCGGGAACCCGAGGAGTTCGCTGGTAAAATCGCCCAGCCAGTGCGCCTTGCGGGGAAGATAAAGCCGGCCGGCCTGGATCATCGCGCTGGCGCTGAAGGCTCTTTGAACCTTGTCTCCCTCGGGCCGCCGGGGGATCGGATACGGCACGCCCGGCGGCTGTTCGGCCCATAATGTTTGGAGGAGCGCAGTGCCCGACGACGCATCCTCGATCAGCATTACCTTGGCATCATGGGCCCGCGCCAGGTCGATGGACCTTGTTTTAAGCTCATGGAACTTCAGCCGCGCGCGGAACACATCGAGGATGTAGACCAGCTTGCCCTGGATAAGTGCAGTGATACAGACCGAGTAATCGTTGAACGGATTATCCTTGCTGGCGGTATCCCAGGACTGGACGATCTGGCCATAGGTCAGGTCCAGCTCTTCGCGCTCATAGCTCATCAGCCAGGCAGGATCGATGATGTTGCCGACCGAGGGAATGGGCGCCTGCTGGAACTGGGCGGCAAAGACCAACGGGTTAGCCGCTTTGCGCTCATACAGCTTTGCCAGCGACATCCGGGCAGGATGCAGCGCGCAGCCTTCGCGGCGCTTGTACACCCGCCCCCGCCCAACCGGGACGTCCTCATCCGTCTCGGCAATCCCTGGAAGGCACAGCTCATGCCACTCGGGCTGGTTTTTCAAAAGGCCTGCCAGATCGCCTTCATGCAGCCGCTGCATCACCAGCAGGATTGCGCCAGTCTCCTGGCTGTTGGGTCGCTGGACCAGCGTACCATCGAACCAGCGTTCGATCTTCTCCCGCGCCCTGGCCGACATCGCATCCTGCGCCTTCATCGGATCATCGACGATTATGATGTCAGCGCCAAAGCCGGTGGTCACGCCATCAACCGAACTCGACATTCGCCCACCCCCGGCAGTGGTCTTGAAGTCGGACACCGCCTTGCGCGTGAGCCTGAGGCTAGGGAACGCCGCGCGGTACCAGCGGCTGTTCATGATCTGGAGACATTGGCGGGCATGGTCATCGGCCAGGTCCTGCCCGTAGCTGATGCACAGGAACTGGAGGGCAGGATTGCGTCCCAGCATCCATGCGACCCAGGCAATCGAGATGGTGACCGACTTGAGATGGCGGGGCGGCATGTTCACTGTCAGCCGCAGATTGTCACAGGTCCGCACCCGGTCCAGCTGGTGGATGATCGCATCGATATGCCAGTTGTGACTATAGGTCCCCATCCCGCCCAGCTCGTCAAAGGCGAAGCGCAGGAAGAAGGCAAAGTCCATCCGCATCAGCGCGAGCGTCGCGTCTTCTGTGCTAACCCCAGTCACCGGCCTGCTCCCCGCCTGCGTCCTCCGCCTCGGCATCGCCGAACAGATCCGGATCGATCTGCAGTTCTGCTGCGCGCTGCCGCAGATAGGCACTGAGCATCTCTTCATTGCCGAGGGTCTGATAGTGCCGGCTCGCTTCGGCATTTTCGGCAATGCGCTGGCGGCGCTGATCGACCATCTCGATCGCCCTGTTGTCTCCTTTCCGCGTGGCATTGTCGATCAGGCGCAGGTCAACCGCATGGCTCTTGCTGACCTTGCGCTCCTTGCCGTTCTCCTTGATTGTGACTTTGCGCCCGAGCTCTCGAATGAACTCGGTATCGGCATTGCGGACGCCCTTCTTGCGCCGTCCGCGTTTGCGGCCGTCACCTTTTGCAAACCGGCTGTGCTCAGGCGTTCGGTTACGGCCCACAGCATAGCTGCCATCCTCGCGCGCATTGCCTTCCTTGAACGGCCTGCCGTCCTTGCGGTATCCTACGGGCGCGGGTGTCTCGATCCCGGCTTGGGCACCTGTTTGCGAGCGTCCCATATCTTCGCCGCCATCATCTCGCGGATCATCGCGGCGACCATCGGGCAGATCATCGCTCATGACACTTCTCCCTGGCGCGCCGCGGCGACCTCAGACAACGGTGTCTTGCCGTCCAGCAGCGGCTCGCAGCCGGTCGCTTCTGCCGTGCGCCGCAGGATGACATCGGCGTATTTGGGATCCAGCTCGATCGCGCGCCCCCGTCTGCCGGTCATCGCGCAGGCCGCCAGGATCGTGCCGGATCCCGCAAAAGGATCGAGAATGATATCCCCGGGCCTCGAGCAATCGAGGATCGCATCGGCAATCATCTGCTTGGGTTTGACGGTAGGATGATCGGCCAGATCCTGCATCCGTCCAGCCCTGAAGACATTGGCAGACGGGTAATTCCAGATATTACTGCGATTTCTCTGACCCAGCGCAATATTGCTGACATGCCTGCCTGGACTGACCTTGAAGACGTAGCACAGCTCATGGGCTGATCTGTAAAAGCCCCCCATCCCCGGATTCTTGACCCATACGCACATATTCTTGACTTCGTGGAACACTCCCTCGGCCGCACTCAGCATATGCGGCGCTCCGCGCCAGTCCATGAACACAAAGGCAATCGCGCCCGGATCGCAATGCGCCGCCGAGGCCTCGAAGGCTGGGCGCAGCAGCGTCCTGGCAAACTCGGGCAGCGGAACCTCGCCTGCTCCGACTAGAAAATTACCGTGCTTGACCTTGCCATTGCCCGACACATTATTCTTGATGCGGATCCCATAGGGGGGATCCATTGCAATCATCTGCACGCTCTCGCCCGCCAGCAAACGCGCATAGACGGTCGGATCGCGAGCATCGCCCACGACCAGCCGGTGCTCTCCTATTGTCCACAGATCGCCGGCCCGGCATATGGGAACAGCGTTCTCAGCGGGAAGCTCGACATTGTCTTCTGCCGCGTCGCCCTCGCCGAAATTCAGGATGCCGTCGATCTCGAATGTATCGAACCCCGTCAGCTCGACATCATAGCCCAGCTCGATCAGACCGGAGAGCTCTGAGCGCAGCAGCTCCTTCGACCATCCACCCTCGTCAGCAAGCTTATTGTCAGCAATGATATAGGCGCGGCGGTCCGCCTCGCTCATATCGCCCAGGCTCATGACCGGGACCTCGGTCTCGCCGTTGCGCCTCGCCGCTTCCAGCATTCCATGTCCGCAGATCAGATTATTGTTTGCATCGATGATCAGCGCCTTGGTCCAGTCCCTCTCGCGCAGGCTGCGCTGAAGCTTTCTGATCTGTCTTCTGGAATGGACCCGTGCGTTGCCCGCATAGGGGATGATCTCATCGATCGGCCGATATTCGACCGCGAGACGTCTTCGGTTTGTTTGGGGTGCTCTGTTTGAATTAGACATAACTATTCACCAACCTTAGAAAATAAAACAATTTTTCCGTGGTGGGAATTGTCTGGATTTACAGAACAGCCCCGATTGTCAGCCAATTGGACATGGTTTGCAAGCCCTATTCTCGCGAACTTTTTATGACGCTTGATGTGCTTCCCAAGAGCGGCTCGGTTTTTCCCACAAAGGCGCGATATGGGAAAATGACGGCCTGCCTCGCGGAAATGCTGGGCTCCAGATTGCTGTCACCAATCAAAGCAGCGGAATAGGCGCCTATTCCCACTACTTTCCCATATCTATGGGAAAATAACTGTGAGACGAGTGCGCTCCGGACTGGGTGGCGCACCATTTCTTCATTTTCGTTTGACCTCAAGCGCCGGCGTTCGCGTCCGCTCACTTGGCTAGCCTCGCTTTCAGTCCAGCAAATTTGTTTGTTTTACGAAGCCGCCTCCGCGGCTTCGTCCTCGCTAGACGCGCAGCAAGCTGCGCCCGCTGCGGGCGGCCGTTTGGCCTTGCGGTCGGCTAGTCGCCGACCGAGCTTGCGCACCAATCAGCAGGATTGCGATGCAAACACGGTCGCGCAAGCGACCGAAAGCGCAAACGCGCGCCCGAGCCAATGCGAGGAAAGCCAAGCGGGCCGGACGGCCCGCGCCCGGCGCTTGAGGGCTTTCCAAAAGGTGTGTTGCCGTTATAAACCACCAGATGGATACAGAACCGCTCACCAAACTCGATCCTGCCTATACCACCGTCATGCGGATCGAGGGCGCGCTGACTGTCCTGCCGTTTCTTATCGCCGCCACGGTGCTGGGCGTGGTCGGTGTTTTCCCCTCTCCGTGGACCTGGGCGCCGATGGCCGTGCCCGTATTGATCGCGCTGATCTTCGTAATCCTAGTGCCGATCAAGCGATACATGGCGCGTGGCTACCACATGTCGGATGATCGCCTGCGCGTGGTAAAAGGCGTGATGTTTCATGCCGACACGGTGGTGCCTTTCAGCCGGGTGCAGCACCTCGATGTGGAACAGGGTCCGCTTGAGCGTGCATTCGGCATTGCCCGCTTGATCCTGCACACCGCAGGCACGCACAATTCTTCCGTCACTCTGCCGGGCCTTGCCCATGCCGATGCGGTGGCCATGCGGGAGGATATCCGCGCCCATGTGAAGCGCGAATCGCTGTGAACGCCAAGGGTAAGGCGCATTTGCAGGACGTCGGTACCGGCGAATGGCAGCGGGTAAGCACGCTCACCCTGGCGGTGAATACGCTCCGCACCGGGGGGCAGGCGCTGATCCCCATTGCGGTCGCCCTTTATTCAATCGGCAGTGAAGGCCGCGCCACCGGATTGCCGGCGTTTCTCATGGGACTGGGCGGGCTCGTCCTGTTTTCGCTGATGGTGGGCGGCGCGTGGCTCTCCTGGTATCGCCTGCGCTACCGGATCGGCGAGAATGACGTGCGGGTGGAGCGGGGCATCATCAGCCGCTCAGCGCGCTCGGTACCATATGACCGCATCCAGGATGTCAGCCTGGAGCAGAAACTGATCCCGCGTGTGCTGGGGCTGGTTGAAGTGAAGTTCGAAACTGGTGCGGGCGGAAAGGATGAGCTCAAACTTTCCTACGTTTCCGAAAGCGAGGGCGAGAGGCTGCGCAATTCGGTGCGAGAGATGGTGGATGGCGAGAAAATGGCCACCCGGCCCGGAGGTGAGGCACCGTTTGCGGAAGACATCGCCGAACCGATGGGCGAAACGCTTTTCGCCATGGATACCAGGCGTTTGCTTACCTACGGCCTGTTCAATTTTTCGCTGGTGGTCTTTGCCGTGCTGCTGGGCGCGATGCAGCAACTGGAATTCCTGTTGCCGTTCGATTTCTGGGATGCAGTTGGCGACTGGTTCCGGCAAGATGGGATTGCCGAGGCGGGCGCTCTGGTTTCCGGCTACGGTGCAGCGGCACAGGTTGCCGCGCTGGTCTATTCAATGGGTGCGCTGATCGTTGTGGGCATGGCCAGCGGCGTCGTTACCACGTTCCTGCGGGATTGGGAATTCCGCCTGGATCGCACCCCCAAGGGATTTCGTCGCCGCCGCGGCCTGCTGACGAAGACAGACGTGGTCATGCCCGTTCACCGCGTACAGGCGCTGGTGTTGAAAACCGGGATCGTCCGCCGCCTGTTCGGCTGGTATGGGCTGTCGTTCATCAGCCTGGCGCAGGATGCGAAGAATGCGAACCACGATGTTGCGCCATTTGCAAAGTTGGATGAATTGCAACCGATCGTAGATGCGTCCGGTTTCGCTCTACCTGATGCAGGCCTCGATTGGCATCGCCCCAGCGCGAAGTACCGGGCTGACAAAGTGGTGTTGAGTGCCGGAACCTGTTTTCTGGCTGCCCTCGCCCTCTTGACCGCCAAATTGCTATTACCGTCCGAGGCGCAAGGACCAGGTGTCGGGGCAGTAATCATGGCCGTTGTCGGAGTGATTTTTGCTGTGCAACAGGCTTTCCTCTGGCGTTTTCAACGCCATGCGGTGGACACGCATTACATCTATACGCGGCGGGGTTGGTTGGCCCCCCGCACCGAGGTCGCCAGCCGTATCAAGCTGCAATCTGTCGAAGTGGCACAAGGGCCGCTGGCGCGTCTTCGCGGCTACTGCGATCTGAAATTCGGCCTCGCCGGTGGCAGTTTCGCTATCGAGGGGCTGCCGCTCAATGAAGGTCGGGCGATCCGAACCAGGGTTCTCGACTCGATCGCGGCTGTCGATTTCGCCAAGCTGCCGCGCTGAGTCGCCTCAGCTTTCGATTTCCGCTCGAACATCCGCCCATTCCGGATGTTTGCGGAACTGGGCGGCGACATAAGAGCATTGCGGAACGATGGTGAAGCCATTGTCGCGCGCGTCCTGCACCATGAATTTCACCAGGTCGAAGGCGATCCCCTTGCCACGCGCTGCGGGCGGGGTGAAGGTGTGGGTCGCGATGCGCGCATTGCCGCGCGCCTGCCACGTCAGTTCGGCGGGCTGCTCGGCACCATCGACCTTCGCGCTATAGGCGCCATGGGTGGTTTCGTCGGTAACGCTGATCTCGGACATGAACTTCTCCTTCTTGCGCTGAACGATCCCCAAGGCCATGGCGTTCCACGATGCAATTCCTGTCCGACAATGCCGCCCCGGTCCACCCGCGCCTGTGGGATGCGATGCGCACTGCCGACGCGCCCGATACACCTTACGATACCGATGCACTCAGCCGGGAACTGGATGCGCGCTTTACCGCTATGTTCGGTCGCGATTGCGCGGCGCTGTGGGTGGCAACGGGCACGGCGGCCAATTGCCTTGCACTTGCCACGATGGTCGATCCGCATGGCGGCGTGGTGTGTCATGAAGAAGCGCATATCGAGATGGACGAATGCGGCGCGCCCGGTTTCTATCTGCACGGCGCGAAACTGCTGCTGGCCAAGGGTGTCGGCGCAAAGCTGACGCCCGGTTCGATTGACGACGTTTTATCGGGGATCACCCGCGGCGTGCACCACGTTCCGGCGCAGGCAATCTCGATCACGCAGGCGAGCGAATACGGGCTGTGTTATCGGCCTGATGAACTTGCCGCCATCACTGCCGTGGCGAAAGAGCGCGGCCTCGGCCTGCACATGGACGGTGCCCGCTTTGCCAATGCGGTAGCCTTCCTTGATATCTTGCCTGCCGAGGCGGCTGGCCTGGTGGATGCGCTCAGTTTCGGTTTCGTGAAGAACGGCGGGATGGGAGCCGAGGCTGTGATCCTGTTCGACACGGAGAAGGCGGACATGATCCGCTATCGCCGCAAACGCGCGGGCCATCTGCAAAGCAAGGGGCGCTTCCTCGCGGCGCAGATTCTGGCAATGCTCGATGATGATCTGTGGCTGCAAAACGCGCGCGCGGCCAATGCCGCCGCTGCCGAAATCGCAAGCGCGGCCCGCGACCGGCTGCTTTACCCGGTCGAAGCGAACGAATTGTTCGTGCGAATGAATGCAGACGAACGCGCGAGCCTGCGCGATCAGGGTTTTGCCTTCTACGATTGGGACGATGCGAGCATCCGCCTCGTCACCAGCTGGGCGACCGATCCCGATCACGCCCGGGCGCTGGGCAAGGCCATTGCCGATCTATGAGCCTGCCCCATCCCGATCACACGTTGCTGCGGCCGCGTGTCGTTATCCCCTTCGTGCTGACCGGCATGATCTGGGGCAGCACCTGGTGGGTAATCACCGACCAGATTGATGGCGTTGCACCAAGCTGGTCCGTCGCCATCCGGTTCCTGGTGGCAACGCCTGCCATCTTCCTTGTCGCACGGCTGATGGGTAAGTCGCTTGCTATCGGCAAGGCGGGGCACCTGCTGGCGCTGGCCGTTGGGATTGCGCAGTTCTGTGGTAATTTCAATTTCGTCTATCGCGCCGAACTGCACCTGACATCGGGCATCGTCGCGGTGATGTTCACCTTGCTGATCGCTTTCAACGCCTTTCTTGGCTGGTTGCTGCTGGGGCAGCGCATTACGCGCAACTTTGTGGTGGGTACCTTTATCGCGATGGCGGGGATCAGCCTGCTGTTGTGGCATGAAGCCGGACTCAATCCGCTGGGTGGCTCAATCCCGCTGGGTATTTTCTGGGCCGTACTGGGTATCCTGTCGGCCAGCATCGCCAACGTGGTGCAGGCCAACGAAACGGGCCGCGCGTTACCCATGGTCAGCCTGCTGGCCTGGGCCATGCTCTATGGCACGATTGCAGATGTAGCGCTGGCGTGGATCACCGCCGGGCCGCCTGTGCTGCCGGACCGCACGACGTTCTGGCTGGGCATCGGCTGGCTGGCGATTGCCGGAAGCGTCGTCACCTTCCCGCTGCATTACACGCTGGTGCGCGAGATCGGCGCGGGCCGCGCGGCTTACAACGGCATCGTGACGGTGATCGTCGCCATGCTGCTCAGCACCCTGTTCGAGGCCTATCGCTGGAACGCGCTGACCGTATCGGGTGCGGTGTTGGCGGTTGTCGGGCTGGTGATTGCCCTGCGCGCGCGGCAGGCAAAGGCACGGCCTGTGCCATCGAAGCCTATTCCCGCACAGCCTTGAGGCCTTCGCGATAGTCGGGATGGGCGGGCACCCAGCCCAGAACCCGTTTCGCCTTGCCATTCGCCACGCGCCGATTCTCTGCATAAAAGCCGCGCGCCATGGGAGAAAGGCCAGCTTCCTCGATGCTTTGCAATGGCGGTGGTGGGACGTTTAGCATGCGACAGGCTTCCTCGATGACGCTGTTCTGACTGGAAGGCAGATCATCGGAAAGGTTGTATGCGCCCGGCGGGGCATCGCCGCCCAGCGCGGCCATCACGCCGCTGGCAATATCGTCCACATGCACGCGGCTGAACACTTGGTCCGGCAGATCGATGCGGTGCGCCTTGCCCGCCGCGATCCGGTCGAATGCGCTGCGACCCGGACCGTATATTCCCGGCAGACGGAAGACCCGCGCGCCCCGTGCCAGCCACGCGGTATCGCATTCAGCCCGGGCGGTGCGTCTGCCCCCTCCGGTGGGCGCATTTTCATCGACCCATGCGCCCTGCGCATCGCCATAAACGCCGGTGGAGGAGAGATAGCCGAGCCACTTGCCTTCCAGCTCTGCGCTGTAAGCAGTTAGCACAGGGTCCGCGCCGCTATCCCGCTCCGGTGGAACCGAGGAAAGGACGTGCGTCGCCTGCCTTAACGATGCGAATACCAAATCGCGATCCGAAAAGTCCAGATCGCCATCCGAACCGGTGGCCGAAATTTGCCAGCCAGCCGCCTTGGCAAGCGCCGCAATACGTTTTGCCGTATAACCGAGTCCAAAAATGAACAGATGCGCCATGTCGTGCGTTCTAGACACTCGACGCGCAAACCCAAGGAATTTAGGCCAGCATGATGGATATCGCACGCACACCCTCCACCCCCGATGGCAACCCCGAACTCGCCGACGCTGCGCGCACGCCGAAGGAACCGCCCACCATCCGGCGCGAGGATTACCAGCCCTTTCCCTGGCTGGTGCCCGAAGTCAGCCTCGACTTCGATCTTGGGCTGGATGCAACGCGCATCGTTTCGACCCTGAGTGTAGCGCGCAACGCCAAGGCCGAACCCTCCCCCACCATTCGCCTGAACGGCGATGGACTGGAGGTAATCTCGGTTTCCATAGACGGTGAATTCAGCAACAGCTGGTCTATGGACGGGGGCGATCTCCTCGTGACCCTGCCAGGCGAGGCGCATGAGATCAGGATCGCGACGGAGATCGATCCCTCGGCCAACACCCAGTTGATGGGCCTTTACGCTTCGGACGGGATGCTGTGCACCCAGTGCGAGGCGGAGGGGTTCCGTCGCATTACCTTCTTTCCCGACAGGCCCGATGTCCTTTCCACCTACCGCGTGACCATGCGCGGCGATGCCGAGACATTTCCGGTGCTGCTGTGCAACGGCAACCTGGAAGCAACGGGCGAGGGCGAGAACGGCACGCATTGGGCCGAGTGGCACGATCCCTGGCCCAAGCCCAGCTACCTGTTCGCGCTGGTGGCAGGACAACTGGTGGTCAACACGGACAGCTTCACCACGATGAATGGTCGCAAAGTCACGCTGAACATCTACGTGCGCGAGGGTGATCTCGGCCGCACGGGCCATGCCATGGAATCGGTCAAAAAGTCGATGAAGTGGGACGAGGAAACCTTTGGCCGCGAATACGATCTAGACCTGTTCAACATCGTTGCCGTGTCCGATTTCAACATGGGAGCGATGGAGAACAAGGGTCTCAACGTTTTCAACACCAAATATGTGCTGGCAGACGAGGATACCGCGACCGACGGCGATTTCGACGGTGTGGAAGGCGTGATTGCGCACGAATACTTCCACAACTGGTCCGGCAACCGTATCACCTGCCGCGACTGGTTCCAGCTTTCGCTGAAGGAAGGCTTCACCGTGCTGCGCGACCAGTTGTTCAGCCAGGACATGGGCAGTGCGCCGGTAAAGCGCATAGAGGATGTACGGGTTCTGCGAGGGGCGCAGTTCCCCGAGGATTCAGGCCCCTTGGCACATCCGATCCGGCCCGACAGCTACCGCGAGATCAGCAATTTCTACACCGCCACGGTTTACAACAAGGGTGCCGAAGTCATCCGTATGATGCGCACGATGTGCGGCGAGGAGCGCTTTCGCAAAGGCACCGATCTCTATTTCGACCGCCACGATGGGGAGGCCGCGACCTGCGAGGACTTCGTACGCGCGATCGAGGATGGGGCGGGCCTCGATCTTACGCAGTTCCGCCAGTGGTACTCACAGGCTGGCACACCCAGGGTCACGGTGCGGCTGGAACATGATGGGGATGCGGCTACGCTTTTCCTGTCGCAGGACGTTCCGCCCACGCCCGGACAGCCGGATAAGCAGCCCGTGCCGATTCCGCTGAAACTGGCGTTTTTCGATCGCGAATCGCAAGCTCACCGTGGCGAGGAACTGATCATCCTCGACAAGGCCGAAGCCAGCTTCACATTCGAAGGATTTGCGCAGGCACCCGTTCTTTCAATAAACCGAGGTTTTTCCGCACCGGTGGTGATCGAGCGGGATACTGCGCAGGACGACCTCGTTTTCCTTGCCGCCCATGACGACGATCCCTTCGCTCGTTACGAGGCGCTGCAGGATCTGATCGTCACCCATCTCAAGCAGGCCGTCGATGGCGAGCTTTCGGGCGCCGAGCGGGATGAAGCGCGCTCAGCTATCGCCGACGCGATCAGGGCAGTGTTGAGCGATGACGCGCTCGACGATCTGATGCGCGGCGAATTGCTGGTGCTGCCAAGCGAGAGCTATCTGGCCGAAACGATGCTGATTGCCGATCCGGGCCGCATTCATGAAGAGCGTCAGGCCTTGCGCGCTTCGATCGGCGATTCGCTGGAAACCGAATTCGCCGCCTTGCACGAACGCGCCTCTGCCGTGCCTTACAGCCTCGATCCCGAGGCAAGGGGTGCACGCAAGGTAAAAACGCAGGCGCTGATGTATCTGGCCGCCGGCAATCCGGACAAGGGTCGCGCTTTGGCATGGGCACAATACGAAGCCGCCGATAACATGACGGACCGGCAGGGCGCGCTGATGGTTCTGACGGGCGTCTCCGGCATAGAGCGGACGAATGCGCTGCTGGATTTCTACAATCGCTACAATGGCAACGCTCTGGTGGTGGACAAGTGGTTTGCCCTGCAGGCAAGCTCGATGCATCCCGAGACCATAAGTCATGTGAAGGCATTGGCGCAGCATCCTGACTTCACCATGAAGAACCCCAACCGCGTGCGGTCGCTCTACATGGCCTTCGCCCACAACCCGCATGCCTTCCATGCCAGTGATGGCGAGGGATACAGGTTGGTGGCCGACGTAATTCTGGAGCTCGATCCGATCAATCCGCAAACCGCCGCGCGATTCGTTCCGCAGCTTGGTCGCTGGCGACGGATGGAGCCCAAGCGTTCTGCAATGATGAAGGAGCAGCTCGAGCGCATCGCCGCCGCGCCCAAACTCTCGCGCGATACGTATGAACAGGTCAGCCGCAGCCTTGGGTAACGCCGACAATGTCATCCGGGCGGAGAACCTTCGCGTCCCACATGGCTTTCTGGATGCCGCGCATAGCGACGCTCATGCCTTCGATCTGGCGGTCGGGGATGCCGAGGTGGTGATGGTGAAACAGGTGCATTCGCCTGACGCCATCGCCGTCACGAAGGGTTTTTCCGACAGTGCCCTTCCGGAAGCGGATGCTATGGCGACCGCGACGCCCGGTTTCGCTCTTGCCATCGTGACCGCCGATTGCGCGCCGGTCCTGTTGGCGGACGAGGCTGGCGGCGTGATAGGGGCTGCCCATGCAGGCTGGCGCGGTGCGCAGGGCGGTGTGGTGGAAGCCGTCATTGCAAGAATGGAGGCGCTTGGGGCGCAGCGAGAGCGGATCGCCGCTGCCATCGGGCCATCGATAGCGCAGGAAAGCTATGAAGTGGGCGCAGACATGCGCGCCAATTTCGACGCTGACGATCACCGTTTTTTCGAAGCCACCGGTCCGGGCAAGTGGCATTTCGACCTGGAGGGTTTCGTTGCAGCGCGACTTTCCGCTGCCGGAGTGGACTCGATCTGTCCGCTGGAGATGGATACCTATACCTCTGCCCGGCGCTTCCATTCCTATCGCCGCTCGGTCCATCGCGGGGAACCCACGACCGGTCGGCAGGTTTCGCTGATAGCCCTGTCCGCCTAGTTTGTTGCCACCGATGCCGCCGTGCTTGTCACAATAGGGCTAAAAGGCGGGTTGGCAGCGCGACATTGCTCGTCTATCAGCCGCGCCAAGCCGCCGCCCGGCAACGGTTCGTCGTGCGGCTTTTGGACGAATCTCATCGTCATCGGGCGGCCAGAGGGCAACCGGTGGCGGCAGGCAAGGCAAGGGTATGGCATCCACCACCGGTAATGCTGACGCAACTCCTGACGTAAACGAGGGAGTCGAGGGCGAGGACGGCGTTCGTCGCCGCGATTTTATCAACATCGCTGCGGTGTCCGCAGCCGGTGTCGGCGGGCTCGCCGTATTGCTGCCGCTGGTTAGCCAGATGGCACCTTCGGCTGATGTTCTGGCCGAAAGCACGACCGAGCTGGATATTTCCGCGCTGGACGTCGGGCAATCGATCAAGGCGGTGTTCCGCAAACAGCCGATTTTCGTGCGCCGCCTGACGCCTGCGGAAATCGAAGCTGCCAACGCCGTCGACGTTTCGGCGTTGCGCGATCCCGCCACGCTGGACGAGATTACCAAACCCGGCCACGGCGACGTGCTCGTCGTGATGGGCGTCTGCACCCATCTTGGCTGTGTGCCACTGGGTGCGCAGGAGGGCGAGAACAAGGGCGAATTCGGGGGATATTTCTGCCCCTGCCACGGTTCGCACTACGACACTGCCGCGCGTATCCGCAAAGGTCCGGCGCCGTCCAATCTGGCCGTCCCCGACTATGAATTCACGTCCGACACGACCCTCGTGATCGGCTGAGGCGAGAGAGAACCATGAGCTTCCCCTGGGCCAAGGAATATACCCCGCAAAACGGATTGACGAAGTTTCTCGACGAGAAACTGCCGCTTCCGCGCCTCGTCTATAACGCGGTGGGCGCCGGCTATCCGGTGCCGCGCAACCTTTCCTATTTCTGGAATTTCGGCGTGCTGGCCGGGTTCTTCCTGGTATTACAGATCGTCACCGGTGTCGTTCTGGCGATGCATTACGCATCGAACACGCAGGTCGCCTTCGCCTCGGTCGAGCATATCATGCGCGACGTAAACTGGGGCTGGTTGATGCGTTATACGCATGCCAACGGCGCCAGCTTCTTCTTCGTCGTCATCTACATCCACATCTTCCGCGGGCTGTTCTACGCATCGTACAAGCCCCCGCGCGAGATGATCTGGTTGATCGGCGTGGTCATCTTCCTGCTTATGATGGCGACCGCATTCATGGGCTACGTATTGCCCTGGGGCCAGATGAGCTTCTGGGGCGCGCAGGTCATCACCGGCCTGTTCGAGGCGATCCCGCTGGTCGGCCCGCCGCTGAAGACCTGGCTGCTGGGTGGTTTTGCACCTGACAATGCCGCGCTTAACCGCTTCTTCAGCCTGCACTTCCTGCTGCCTTTCGTGATTGCAGGCGCGGTTATCCTGCATATCTGGGCGCTGCATATTCCTGGCTCCAGCAACCCGACCGGCGTGGAAGTGAAGGGTGAAAGCGATACGCTGCCGTTCCACCCCTACTACACCGCGAAGGACGGCTTTGGCCTCGGTATTGCGCTGCTGGTGTTCATGGCGTTCGTGTTCTTCCTGCCGAATGCGTTGGGCCATCCTGATAACTATATCGAGGCGAACCCGCTCTCCACGCCTGCGCACATCGTGCCTGAATGGTATTTCTACCCGTTCTACGCGATCCTGCGCGCCTTCACCTTCGACTTCATTCTGCCGGCGAAGCTGTGGGGCGTGCTGGCCATGTTCAGCGCCATCCTGGTGTGGTTCTTCTTGCCCTGGCTGGACAAGGGGCCGGTACGCAGCGGCCATTATCGCCCGCTGTTCCGCAAGTTCTTCTGGTTCGGCCTGATCCCGACGATGGCGGCGCTCTTCTACCTGGGCGGTGCGCCGGCGGAAGAGCCCTACGTCATGTTCAGCCAGATATTCACCGCATACTACTTCCTCCACTTCCTGGTGATCCTGCCAATCATCTCCTCGATCGAACGGCCAGATCCGCTGCCGTTCTCGATCACCGAGGCGGTGCTGGGATCCGACAAGAAAGCCGTGCTGGGCGAAAACGCCGAGCCGGTGGCCACCTGACGAGCCGAGATTAAGGGAAAGACGAAAAAATGATCCGCCTTGTTGGTATCCTTATCGGTCTCGGCTTCACCTTTGTGGTGCTGCTTGCCTTCGTCACCGGCGCTTATACCGCCGCGACTGAGGACGTGGCCGAAACCGCCGAACACGCCTTCCATGAAGAGGCCCACGGCCCCGAAGCAGGCTATTCTTTCGATGGTGTCTTCGGCACCTGGAATTATGCCCAGCTGCAACGCGGCTATCAGGTCTACAAGGAAGTGTGTTCCGCCTGTCACTCGCTGAACTTCGTCGCCCTTCGCGATCTCGGCCAGCTTGGTTATTCCGAAGCGCAGGTGAAAGCCGAAGCTGCAACATGGCAGGTGCCCGGCATCAATCCCGACACCGGCGAGACGGAAATGCGTCAGGCCTTGCCGACCGACTACTTCCCGTCGCCTTATGCCAACGACGTGGCAGCGGCTGCCGCCAACAACAACGCGATTCCGCCTGACCTTTCGCTGATGGCAAAGGCACGGCACCACGGCAGCGACTATATCTATTCGCTGCTGACGGGCTATCGGGAGCCGCCTGCCGAACTGCTGGAGGAATTCCCCGACGCAGCGCCGGGGCCGGGCCTCTACTACAACCCCTACTTCGCCAACCTCAACCTCGCGATGGCGCCCCCCATCACCTCCGATGGGCAGGTGACCTACGCCGACGGTACCGAGGCAACGATCTCGCAAATGTCGACCGACGTTGCAGCCTTCCTTACCTGGACTGCAGAGCCCACGCTGATCAAGCGTAAGCAGACCGGTTGGCCGGTACTGGGCTTCCTGCTGTTCGCGACTATCCTGGCATGGTTTGCCAAGAAGCAGATCTGGTCCGACGCCAAGCCCAAGCGCCGCAAGGACTGATCACAAGTTGTCGGATCAAGATCCGGGACTGTCGCGGGATGAGTTGAAGAAGCTCATCCGCACAGTTCCGGATTTTCCGTCTTCCGGTATCCAGTTTCGCGATATCACCACGCTGCTTGCCGATGGCGAGGGGCTGGCTTCTTCCATCGACATGCTTGCCGCCATCGCCGCCGACCTGGGGGCCACCAAGGTTGCCGGTGTCGAAGCGCGTGGCTTCATCTTCGGCACGGCCCTCGCCTTGCGCCTTGGCGTCGGTTTCGTGCCGATACGCAAGGCCGGCAAGCTGCCGGTTGCATGCATCGGCGAAGACTATGCTTTGGAATATGGCGAGGCGCGTGTGGAGCTTGACCCATCCGTTGTCACGTCCGGGGACATCGTTCTGCTTGTCGACGACCTGCTTGCTACCGGCGGCACAGCTGTTGCCGCGGCGCGGTTGCTGCGCCGGGCCGGTGCCACTGTTTCCGACGCGCTTTTCGTAATCGACCTGCCAGACCTGGCTGGCGCCAGGGCGCTGGCCGATGCGCAAATACGCACCCATGCGTTGATGGAATTCGGCGGTCACTGATGATCGGCGCACGCAGGACAAAGGTCTCTGTGGGAAAGTATTGAGACTTCGGGCATTAAGGTTGCAGTTACGGGGTTTCATGAAGGCTGCAGACGGATGGAAGAACAGGCGCTAGTGATCGCGCTGGTCGGTGTCCTTGGCATCGGCGCGCAATGGGTTGCCTGGCGCACCGGCTGGCCCGCTATCGTGCTGATGCTGGCGGCAGGTTTCCTTGCCGGGCCAGTTCTCGGCGTCATGGATCCCGAGGCAGCGTTTGGCGACATGCTCGAGCCGATGATCTCCATCGGCGTTGCGCTGATCCTGTTCGAAGGTGGGCTCAGTCTCGATTTCCGCGAATTCAAGAAATACGGCGGCGGCGTGTGGCGCCTCGTTATTTTCGGTGTGCCGCTGGGTTGGCTGTTCGGGTCGCTGGCCGGATATTACGTTGCCGGACTGGTATGGCCTGTGGCGATCCTGTTCGCGGGTATCCTGGTGGTTACCGGGCCAACCGTGGTCATCCCGTTGTTGCGGCAAAGCGCCGTACAGCAGAGACCTGCGGCTCTGCTGAAATGGGAAGCCATCGTAAACGATCCCTTCGGGGCGCTGTGCGCAGTCATCGCTTACGAATATTTCCGCAGCACCGCTGCTACGGGCGGCACGGCCTATGACGTCATTCCTGAAATCGCCATCGCTGCTGGCATATCCGGCCTTATCGGTTTCGCTGCTGCATGGATTATCGCCTGGAGCTTCCCGCGCGGGTTCGTGCCCGAATATCTGAAGGTGCCCGTGCTGCTGGTGGCCGTCATCGGCACATTCGTGCTCTGTAACAAGATCGAGCACGAAGCTGGGCTTCTCGCGGTAACTGTCATGGGCATCGCGCTTGCCAACATGCACGTTTCCAGCCTGCGTAGCATCCATCCGTTCAAGCAGAATATAGCCGTGCTGCTGGTGTCGGGGATATTCATTCTCCTTTCGGCCAGCCTGGATCTGGGACAGCTTCGCCAGTTCGAATGGCAATTCGGGCTGTTCCTGCTTGCGCTGCTGTTCGTCGTTCGTCCGGCGACCGTGCTGATCAGTCTGCTGTTTTCGGATGTGCCCTGGAACGAACGGCTGTTCCTGGCCTGGATTGCGCCGCGCGGTATCGTGCTGGTGGCTATTTGCGGCCTGTTCGCCCTTCGCCTGGAGGAGCTCGGCTATGCCGACGGCACTATCCTGATCGGATTAAGCTTCGCCGTTGTGGTGACGACGATTGTGGCGCATGGCTTCACGATCGATCTGGTTGCCAAGTTGCTGAAGGTAAAAGGTGCAACCCAGCCGGGGATCGTGATAGTCGGAGCGACGCAGTGGACAATCGCGCTGGCGCGCCAGATGCACGATATTGGCACGCCGGTGATGCTGGTGGATTCAAGCTGGCAGAAACTCAAACCGGCGCGCGCTGCAGGCCTTCCCACATATCACGGCGAAATTCTCAACGAGGCGACCGAACATAATCTGGACATGACGCCCTACCAGGTGCTGATCGCGGCCACCGATAACGAGGCATACAACACGCTTGTCTGTTCCGAATTCGCGCCTGAAATCGGCACCGACAGGGTCTATCAACTCGGCCAAGGTGCCGAGCATGATGATCATCGCGCCATCCCCTCCAGCCTGCGCGGGCGTTCGTTGTTCCACTCCGGCTTCGGCGTGGATGATGTACAGCAGCGCCAGATGGAAGGGTGGGAGTTTCGCCGCACCAAACTGTCGGAAAAGTTCACCGTGGAAGATGCTCGGGAAACCCTGCCCGAAGCTGCCAGCATGTTGCTGCTGGTGGAACCTGACGGGGACTTGCGCTTCTTTACCCACGCCGCCGCGCCCGAGCCGGAGCCTGGCGATACGATAATCTCCTATTCACCGCCGCGTGCGAATACGGCAGAGGAAAAGGCTGCAAAGCGTAATGGGAAAGGCGGCCAGAAGCCGCAACCCGCATGAGGATGCAGGATATGAGACCAGTTTTCACAGTTGCCGCCATGACGACGCTAGTCCTCGCGTTGTCAGCTTGCGAATTGCGCAAGGACGAAACGGAAGAGGAACCAGCGCCGAACGAGCAGAACGACCCCCTCGATCCCACCCCAACGGCCTCGCCATCACCGATACCCAGCCAGTCGGCGCCACCCGTGGCGTCCATCATCCGTGACGATGCCGCACCCGAGACAGAGGATGTCGAACTGCCGGTCCAGCCGGTAGAAATGACGCTGCCGTTTCCGGATGGCTCCACACTCACGGCCGCTGTGGAGCGCCGCCTGGTCGGCCTGTTGAACCATCGTGCAATCGATGAGGATTGGCCGGTTGTCCTTGCCGGGCACACCGATTCGGTCGGCAACGACCAGGCAAACATGCGTGCATCGCGTGCCCGCGCCGAAGCCGTGGCCGCTTGGCTGGTGGAGCGCGGGGTCGACGATGACAGGATCGAGGTTATCGCCTTCGGTGAACAGAACCCCATCGCGCCCAATGCGCTGCCCGATGGTTCTCCCAACGAAAAGGGCCGTCGAACCAATCGCCGCGTGGAAATCCGTATCGTCCCGCCCGCCGGGGATGGCCTTGATACGGAGCCGGAAATTGCCGAGAGCGATCAGGACGCTTGACGAAAGACCCGTAGCGGTGGCAATCGGCCAACTGTGAGCGGGCGGGTATAGCTTAGTGGTAAAGCCCCAGCCTTCCAAGCTGGTTATGCGGGTTCG
>CAJXTZ010000039.1 GCA_913061345.1 uncultured Erythrobacter sp. | reverse complement strand
GGCCGAAGCTGCGGCTGCATCCACCCCCGGCGGCTCGGTCGTTCCCGGCGGCGGCGCGGCGAACGAATTTGCTGCGCGTATCGGCGGGGTGGGCGGCGGACCTGCCGTTGCCGTGAAGGATGTTAACCCGGCCACCACGGTAACGCAGGGCACGATGATCCCCGCGATTCTGGAAACCGCCATCAACACCGACGTGCCCGGCTTCGTTCGTGCGGTGGTGAGCCAGGATGTCCGTTCCTTCGATGGCAGCGGCGTGCTGATCCCGCGTTCCAGTCGCCTTGTGGGCCAGTACCAGTCCGGATTGCAGGCAGGCCAGCGGCGAGCCTATGTCATCTGGCAGCGGGTGATCCGTCCCGACGGTGTAACGGTTTCGCTGCAAAGCCCTGCCACCAGTTTCGATGGCACCGCGGGCCTACCGGGAGAGGTGGACAACCACTTTTTCAGCCGTTTCGGCTCGGCCATGCTGCTATCGGTGATCGGCGGGCTGACCACGGTTGCAAGCGGCGGCGCATCGGTAGTGTTGGGCGGCGGGCAGAGCGCAGCCAACACCGCGCTGCAACAAGATGGCCAGCGCCCGCCCACCGTGCGTGTGCGCATGGGTGAACCGATCCGCGTCTACACCGCGCGCGATCTGGACTTCAGCCAGGCCCCCAAGGTCGGTTGAGCGGGGCATGTCAGCCGAGATCCATCACCTGGGGGAGGAGACTGCGGATACGACAGCCTCAGCAACCCCCTTGGCTGGGCCACCCGCCGATGCGCCCCAGGTGCCCAGCGGTTCGGTCTATCTCGACGCCTATCTCGCGCCATTTCGTGAATGGCTGGAGCGGGACACGGTTACCGAGATTCTCGTCAACAAACCCGGCGAGATGTGGGTCGAGGATGCAGCAACTCCGGGAATGCAGCGAATTGAGCTGGATACCATAGACGACAAGCTGGTGCAGCGGCTGGCCGAACAGGTGGCACGCATCAGCCACCAGGGCATCAATCGCGAACATCCGCTGCTGGGTGCGACCCTGCCCGATGGGGCGCGTATCCAATTCTGCGGTCCGCCCGCCACACGCAAGCACTGGGCCATGGCGATCCGTCGTCATCGCCGCCTCGATCTGCCACTGGATGCCTACGATTCCGGTCCGCTACTGCAAGAGAGCGAGGCCGACACGCCAGACCCGCAGGAACGGCCCATCGATTTCTTGCGCGCCGCGATCCGGGCGAAGAAAACGATCCTGATTTCCGGCGGCACTAGCACCGGCAAGACCACCTTCCTCAACGCCATGCTGGGCGAGATACCGCGCGATGAACGCGTCGTGCTGGTTGAAGACACGCCCGAGCTGAAATTCCCCGGCGCCAACGCCGTGGGGTTGGTGGCGGTAAAAGGCGAGTTAGGAGAAGCCAAGGTCACTTCCAACGAATTGCTGCAATCGGCGCTGCGTTTGCGGCCCGACCGGATTGTGCTGGGCGAATTGCGCGGTGCGGAAAGCGTGTCTTTCCTGCGCGCCATCAACACCGGCCATCCCGGTAGCTTTTCCACCATCCACGCCAACAGTCTGCGCGGCGCGCTGGAACAGCTTTCGCTGATGGTCATGCAAACCGGCATCGGCCTTTCACGATCCGACACCATATCCTACGCTGCCAGCGTGATCGACGTGATCGTCCAGTTGAAACGCGCCGAAGGCAAGCGCGGGATAGCCGCGATTACGCGCGCGAATGACCTGGTAGACACGTGGAACTGACTGGCGTCGTCAGACGCTAATCCATTGCACCGTTTTCCCGTTCAGGTAACATCACCACACCCCCCAGCAGGAGCGTTTGAGGCGCCATGAGCATCGCCCCGGAATCTGCAGAGCCTTCTTCTTCTTCTTCCATGAACGAGATGGACCCAGAACTGCTTTCACCCGAAGATCGCTATTTCAATCGCGAGATGTCCTGGCTGTCGTTCAACGAGCGCGTTCTGGCCGAGGCCAGCCGAAGCTCCTATCCGCTGCTGGAGCGTCTGCGGTTCCTGTCGATATCGGGCAGCAATCTGGACGAATTCATGATGATCCGCGTTGCCGGGCTGGTAGGGCAAGTGCGCAGCGAGGTTGCAGAGATGTCTCTCGACGGACGCACACCGAAGCAGCAGCTCTCCGTCACCAGCGAAAAATATCGCGAACTGGAAAAACGTCAGCAGACCTTTCTCGACAAGTTGCGCCCGCTGCTGGCCGAGGAGGGCATTCACATCAAGGGCGAAGACCGGCTCGATACGCCATCGGAAAAGTGGCTGCGGCAGTACTTCCTCGATCACATCATGCCGGTAATTACCCCCCAGGCGATCGACCCCGCGCACCCTTTCCCTTTCGTCGCCAACCGCGGGCTTGGTGCGCTGTTCAACCTTACCCGCAAGGAAGATGGCAGCCAGCTTGTGGAAATGGTGCTGATCCCCAGCGCCCTGCCACGCTTCGTGCGCATTCCCGGGGACGAAGCGATCTACGTCGCCGTCGAGAGCCTTGTCTGCCGCTATGCCGAGCTGATGTTCCCCGGCTTCGATATCACCGGCGACGGCGTGTTCCGCGTCCTGCGCGACAGCGATATCGAAATTGAGGAAGAGGCCGAAGACCTCGTACGCTATTTCCGCAGCGCCATTCAGCGCCGCCGCCGCGGCCAGGTGATCATGCTGGAGATCGACGAGAACTTCGATCCCCAGGCCGAGGAATTGCTGCGCGACAAGCTGGAACTGGAACAGGCTTTCATCACCAAGACCAGCGGGATGCTGGGCATCACCGGGCTCGAGGAGGTGGTGAAGGAAGACCGGCCGGACCTGAAGTTCAAGCCCTATTCCCCGCGCTATCCGGAACGGGTGATGGAGCACGATGGCGATGTCTTTGCCGCCGTGCAGGAGAAGGACATCGTCATCCACCACCCCTACGAAAGTTTCGAGGTGGTGGTGGACTTCCTGCGGCAGGCGGCGAACGACCCCAACGTCATATCGATCAAGCAGGCCCTGTACCGGGCAGGCCAGCAATCCCCGGTTATCAACGCCCTGACCCGTGCGGCGGAGAACGGCAAATCCGTCACCGCCGTGGTGGAATTGAAAGCCCGCTTCGACGAAGAGCAGAACCTGAAATGGGCGGGCGAACTGGAGCGTGCCGGCGTACAGGTGATCTACGGCTTTATCGACTGGAAGACCCATGCCAAGATCAGCATGGTCGTGCGGCAGGAGGAAGGCGGATATCGCACCTACTGTCATTTCGGCACCGGCAACTATCACCCCCTCACCACGAAGATCTATACCGACCTCAGTTACTTCACCGCCGATCCGGCGCTGGCGCGCGATGCGTCCAAGCTCTTCAACTTCATCACCGGTTACGTAGAACCGCAGGAAATGGAGAAACTGGCGATCTCGCCGCTGAACCTGTTGGAAACGTTGCTGGACGACATCGAGCGCGAGATTGCCCTGGCCAGGGATGGCAAGCCGGCCACGATCTGGTGGAAGATAAACCAGATCACAGAAAAGCGCATTATCGACAAACTGTACGAAGCGAGCCAGGCCGGCGTTCAGGTGGTGCTGGTGTGCCGGGGCATCTGCTGCCTTCGCCCCGGAGTGCCCGGCCTTTCGGAAAATATCACCGTCAAGTCGATCATCGGTCGCTTCCTGGAACACAGCCGCGTCTATGCCTTCGGGAATGGCGAGGTTCTGCCCAGCGACAAGGCGAAAGTCTATATCTCCAGCGCCGATGTGATGGACCGCAACCTCTATCGCCGGGTGGAGGCCCTGGTGCCGATCACCAACGAGACCGTTCATGACCAGATTCTGGAACAGGTTCTGCTCGCCAATCTCCTCGATACGGAACAAAGCTGGCTACTGGACGGCGAAACCGGGGAATACCAGCGCGTCGAAAGCGATCCGGGGGTTGAGGATGACGGTTTCAACTGCCACGACTATTTTATGACCAACCCTTCGCTATCAGGACGTGGCGGCGCGCTGAAGGAAGATCGCGTTCCCAAACTCACCCTGCGCAAGGGAGCGGTATGACCGCAGCATCGGCGAAGCGCGGCAATCCGCATATCGAAGTTCCCGATCGCGGCGTCATCGACATCGGCTCCAACACCGTGCGGCTGGTCGTCTATTCCGGCCCGAAGCGCGCACCCAATGTCTGGCTGAACGAAAAGGTTACCGCGCGCCTCGGGCGCGATCTCGCCACGAATGGCACCATCCCGAAAGAGGCGGAGGAGATGGCGCTTGCCGGGCTTGCCCGCTTCGCTGCAATCCTGCGCGATCTTGGCGTATGCGATGTCTCCACGGTTGCCACTGCAGCGGCCCGCGATGCCAGCAACGGCGCCAAGTTCATAAAAAAGGTCCGCGCGCTGGGGCTTGAACCCCGCGTTCTTAGCGGTGTGGAGGAAGCCACCGCTTCGGCTTTTGGCGTAATCGGGGCGTTCCCCGGTGCGAGAGGCGTCGTCGCCGATCTTGGCGGGGGCAGCCTCGAACTGGTGGGTATAGAGGATGGTGCCTTCCACGATGGCATAAGCCTGCCGCTGGGAACCCTGCGCCTCCCCGCACTACGCGGCGATGGCTCTGCTGCATTCCGCAAGGCAGTGAAGAAGCAATTACAAGCTGCACGGTTCGCAGTTGCGCAGGATGGCCCGCTGTACCTTGTTGGCGGAACATGGCGTGCGCTTGCTAATTTCGCAATGCACAATGCCAGGTATCCTGTACACGATCCGCAGGCATTCTGCCTCCCGGTCGAGGATGCCGACAGGGTCGCCAAGAGGCTTACCAAGGCCGACCCCGACAAACTTTCGTCCATTCCCGGCATATCTTCCAACCGCGCCGCCGGTCTTCCCGATGCAGCTGCAATGCTGCGGGTGATGCTGCGGGAACTTGAGCCCGAAGCGCTGGTGATCTCGGCCTGGGGGTTGCGGGAGGGCGTGTTGTTCTCCGGCCTCAGTGACATTGCGCGCGAGCAGGACCCGCTGCTTTCGGCAGTCACCCATTTCGCCACACCGCGCGGCGCGGATATTACCGACGCCACGCTTGCCGCAGCCTGGACCGCCGAGGCTGTCGACGGCCGCAACCGGGGCAGCGAGCGGATACGCCTGGCGGCCACTTTGCTGGCGGCAGCAGCGGCCCGGATCGAGCCTAACATGCGCATCGGTCATTCCACCGACTGGGCGCTGGAAAAGCGCTGGGTCGGACTGGACCATACCGGTCGCGCCATGATCGCGCAGAGCCTGCGGGCAAGCTGCCGCCAGCCGAAGATCGTGCCGCAGTATTTGCGCATGGCGACAGAGGAGCAATTGCGCCGGGCGTCCGCCTGGGGCCTGGCCAACAGGCTGTGCCGCAAGATCGGGGCCGGCACGCGTATTTCCCTGCTGGGCAGTGCGCTGCGGCGCGAGGGCAAGACGCTTGTCCTGCGTTTCGACGAAGACCGTGCACACATGATGGCAGACAGCGTGGAATCCGAACTGGCCAACCTTGCCGACTGGCTCGGCCTCAAGCACACGATGACGGTTGGGCAGGTCAACGGCGCGGCGGACTAGGCTGACCTCGCGCTATTTGCACGGCGTCTAGCTTTTCAAAACCCGTAGCGCAGCCCGATCCAGAACGTTCGCGGGGTGCCGATATCGATAGCCCCGCCACTGTTGCGGGTAACGATGGTTTCATCCAGCAGGTTTTCCACCCGCGCAACGCCGGATAGCTGACCGAACAAGGGAGCTTGCGCAAGCAGGTCCAGGGTGGTTGCGGCAGGCAACGGCTCTGTTTCCTGGTCGCTTTCGAATTGCTTGCCGACATGACGCAGGGTGGCCGCGACAAGCGCGCCCTCGACAGGCTCCCAACTTGCCGTGGCGCTGGCCGCGAAAGTGGGCGTTTGCGGCGGCAGGTTGCCATCCAGCACGCTGGCAGGTCCGGTGCCTTCGATCTCTGGAGCAGCGAACACCAGCGTACCGACAAAATCGAATTGTCCAAAGTCCAGCGCGGCGGCCAGTTCCAGGCCCTGCGCATCGATGGCATCCAGGTTGCGGCGCTGGCGCAGGTTCGGCTCCAGCGTCACGTTGGCAATGGCGTTCTCGACCTTGTTGTCAAAAAAGGTGGCTGACAGCGTCAGGTGGTCGGCAGCCTGGAAGTCCATGCCGAGTTCCCAGCCTTCCAGTCGCTCCGGCTCCAGCTCGGCATTAGCCTGCGTCACCACGGGGAAGACCACGAAGGGGCGGTAGAGTTCGTTGATCGTGGGAAGGCGGAAAGCGCTGTAGGCCGCCGCACGCAAGGTAAGGTTGCGATCCATCTGCAGTCGTGCACCGGCACGCCAGGTAACTTCCCAGTCGGACCGGTCGGCATAGCTGTCATCGCGAACGACCGTGCCATCGTCAGCGAGCGCGCGGTAGAAGCCATCCTCGATCGTATAGCGGTCTGCGCGCAGCCCACCTGTCAGCGTGATCGGTCCGTAATTCCAGTCATGATCCACGAACAGGCCCAGGTCGGTGTTCTTGCCCCCGGCAAAGCGGTTCTCGGTGAGGTTGCCAGAGAAGGCTGAAAAGCTGTCTTCGAACAGGTCGCCCTCGCTGCGCCGGTAGTCGGCACCGATGCGCAACGTGTGGTTTTCGCCCAGGGGCGGGCGAACCTCGATCTTGCCGCCAAGGCCGGTGGCGGGCGTATCCTTCTGGTCAAGCACTTTTACGAAGCTAGAGGAGGAGATCACGACATTGCTGAAATTGCGCCACTGGGCATAGGCCAGCGCATCCACCTGCCATTCACCGCGCGATACCAACCGTAGCGACACGTCCTCGCCGCGAATGCGGCTGTCCGCGCCTTCGAAACGCAGCGTACGGTTGTCTTCGAACGCAAGGCCGCGAAGCTGCACTTCCACATCCTCGCCAAGTTGCTGCACCACGCGCGCGCTGGCAGACCAGCTGTCGTAAGCGGCGCGAGCGGTGGCAGGAACGCGATCGGCCTCGGGCGTGGAGAAAAAACCCTTGCCCCGGTCCCAGCGCCCGCTTGCGACGGCATAGCCACCGTCCCAAGAGGGTGCCGCAGTCAGCGATGCCTGTGTTCCGCCGCGATCGTTTACCAGCGCCTGTGCAGTCAACAGGCCAAGTTCCTGCGCATTGGCGCTTTGCACCTCTATCGTACCGGCCAGCGCGCCCGATCCGAACGGGCCGGAGCCGCCTCCACGCGTTACACGGACGGAGGAAAGGCGCTCCGGCGCGATGGCGTTGAAAGGAACGTAGCCGAAGAACGGGTCGGTCATCGGCACGCCGTCCAGAAGGACCAGCGCGCGGCTTGAGGCGTTACCACCCAGCGCGCGCAGCGTGGCACCCTGCGCGGTGGGGTTGGAACTGCGACTGTCGGAACGGCGGAACTGCTGGAAACCCGCCACACTGGCCAGCGCGTCCTCGAAAGTGCCCGATCCAGTGGTGACGATCTGCTCTCGCTCCAAATCGATCACCGAATAGGCGGGCACGCCGGGCGTATCGGGCAAGCCTTCTCCCAGAACTATGATCGCGTTTTCGCCGCTCTCATCCTGCGCATGTGCGGTCGAGCTGATGAGGGCAGCGGCAGCGCTGGCCTGCAGGAGGTATTTCATTATCACGTCATCCAGATTGATTTCGTCCGCGCCTTTAGCGATGATTGCCCGGTAGGTCATCCCGTCTGTAACAGCGCTTCGCGTCGAAGATCCGTTGGTGCGTTCGCAATCAGGGTGGATTGATCGGGGAGCGACTTATGCGAACTTTTGCGCTATGCATGCGATCGGGGTCATTTGACGAAGGAGAGAGATTACATGCACAAGATCATTTATGTCGCTGCAGCTACCGCGCTGCTCGGGGCCTGCACCTCGGAAGCCGAAGAAGAAGTGGTCGAGGAACCGGTAATCCAGGAAGACGTCGCTCTGACCAATGCCAACGGGGAAACGATGGAAGCCTATGTCGGACGTTGGGACGTAACCTATCCGGACGGTACTCCAGGTGTCACAACCAACAATCCAGACGGCACCTATTCGGCGGAAATCGCCGACGGCTCGACCGTCAATGGCAACTGGACCTTCGGGGCCGAACAAACGTGTTGGCAGGCTGATGAAGCCCGGAATCCAACCTGCTATACGGTCGGGGCACCGGACGAGAACGGCACACGCACGCTGACGATGGACGATGGCACCACGATTTCCGCCACACCTACAGCCGACACCGATGAAGAAGTAATGTAACGTCGCTGGCGGCGACCCATGGGGTTGCCGCCATCGCGCCGGCAAAGTCTTCCAGCACCAAACCGGCTTTCCCGCCCAGCTTCCTCAGGCGGACAGGCGCGCTCCGAATGTGAAGTGTTCAGTTACTGGCTGGCGAGATGCAGCGATCGTCCGGTCGGTGTGGCGTCGACATGGTAATGTGCGCCCGCCTGCTGCGCAAACGCGGCAAAAAGACGTTCTCCAATGCCGGAGGAGCCAACGCGCATCCCTGCCGTTCCGATGCCATCGTCCTGGATAGAAAGAGACCATTCGCCGCCCGTACCTGCAAAGTGAACTCTCACCGTACCGTTCCTACCGTCGGGGAAAGCATACTTGGCACAGTTCGTCAGCGCCTCGTTGGTGAAAAGACCGATGGCAACAGCCACTTCACGCGGCAAGGTGGCATTGTCGCTATCCACATCGACTTCGACCTTCACATTATCCAGAAATGCGCCCCGCGTCACCCGGTCGACCAGATCCACGAGGTAATCCTGCATGGCCACCATCGCCCCTTCCCCCTGTCGCAAGGCGAGGTTGGAATAGGCAGAAGAAAACGAATGGATGCGGGTAATGGCCTGCTCCAGCGCGGTGGCAACTTCGGGGATCTGTTCGCGCCGTTTCTGCATTTCAAGCAGGCTGGCCGCGAGGGCGAAGTTGTTTTTCGTGCGGTGCTCCAGCTCCTGCTGCAACATCGATGCTCGCGCGATCTGTTCGTCACGCTGGGCTATGGCTGTTACCACGGCGCGGCGAAAACTCTCGGCAAACAGCATTACCACCAGCACGGCGGCTGCATTGACAGCCACGCGCGAAGCATCGGTCGCCAATTCAAAGCTGAAGCTTCGGGAAGCCGGAAGCACGAAATACCAGGCCCAGGCGAAGCTGGAGACGAAGGTCACGACACCGGCCTTCCAATGGCCGTAGAGTGTGGAGATCAGCACGGAGGGATAGACCAGTGCGAATGGGCCTGCCGTGGCGGCCCAAAGATCCAGGAAGGTGCGAAACCCGATCATAGCAAGCGTGCAGCCCAGACCAAACGCGCATTGCACCAGCACGCGGATATACGGCGCGCGAAAGCGCTGGGGCACATCAAAACCCGCCAATCTGTACATGATACGCCCCGATCCTCGCCCCAGCACGCTGGACAACCAGGCGACGCATACAAACCAACGGTGGTATTCCCTAATGGTTTTGCACGAAGCGACTGAAACGGCTGGCTGAATTACAGTGGCAGTGCCAAGAGTTTGTGCAAATGAAGTGTCCGAAGCGCGCGTTCGCAACCTTTCGGGCAAGAGCGCTGCGTTGCTGGAAGACCACCAGGACGAGAACTCCTGCCGGGCTCAAAGCCCGTCGAGAAAATCTTCGTCGACGCGGGAAGGCGCGTTCTCGTCTTCCGGCACGGTATCTCCCTTGCTGGTGTCCATCTCGTCCGACAGTTCCGGCAGATCTTCCTCGCTACCGAGTTGCGCCTGTAGAATCGCGTTGTCGCGATCGTATATACGCGCCGGATCGAACGGCCCCAGCGGCGTATCGGGCTGCACCCGGATCAGCGGGTATGGTTCCCCCTCGATACCGATGTAGTCGAGCCGGGCCTGGTTCTCTCCCGTCAGGCGAAACTGCAGGATATCGCGGCGACCATCGCTCCGCGGCCCCTCGAACGTCAGTTGCACCGCGTTTCGGCGCTGGATCGCTTCTATCGGTATAACGGTCTGCTCGCCGCTCATGTCGCGGAATACCATGCCGTTGCTGGTAATGATTTCCGGCCGCGTCCAGCTGCCTTGCCAGCCACCGCCGTCCTGTTCGTCGCGTTCATCCAAGGCGAAGACGAATATTGTCGCCTCGTCTATGCGAAAGGCCCAATGCCCCTCCAGCGTGGCCTCGCGGTCATTGGAGAGAAGGGGCGCGTGCAGCAGCAACGCGGCAAGGCTTAGGAGAGAACGAACTGGCATTTGAGACGCATGGCGCATATTGCGCCCTCGCCGCAAGGAAAAGGGCATCACTCGCGTGTGCCATCCGCGGATGTCGCGTGTTATGAAGTCGCCTTAATTAGCTGCGGGTGTCGCAAGCCAATCCGATATCGCCGCGTTCACCGCGTCGGGCGCCTCCATCTGGATCATGTGCCCGGCACCCGGCACAATAACCAGATCCGAATTGGCGACCTTTGCTGCGATGGCTTCATGCTGCGAGGGCGGTGCCCAGGCATCCAGTTCACCCGTCATCACCAGAGTCGGGCAGGTCAGGCTCGCCAGCAGTTCATCGAAAGGCGGACGGTTCAGCAGCGCCTTGATCTGTGCATCGAACACGGCCTGCCCCTTCGACAGGCACATTTCGCGCATCACGGCATATGCAGGCGTATCGCGGTTCGCATCGGCCACCATCGGGGGCAGCCAGGTGTCCACCAGCGCTTCAAAACCGTCTTCGTAACCAATTTGCTGCAACGCGGCGCGGTTGGCGGGCTCGCTCCCTCCAGCCGGATGGACGCCGGTGGAAACCAGCGCCAGACGCCTTACGCGGTTCGGGGCGAGACGCGCGATCTCCATCCCCACGCGCCCGCCCATGGAATGGCCGAAGACGTCGATCTTGTCCGCCCCGCGCTCATCAGCCTTGGCAAGAACGATCTGTGCCATCTCGGTCAGCGAATCCGCCATGCCGTAACCATCCAAGGCCCATCCTTCCGGAAAGGCGGACTGTTGCGCCGCATAAATGCGCCTATCGCAGATGAGACCGGGCAAAAACATCAGCATCTCTGGCAATCCTAATTTTATTCGTGTTTCTGAAGCTTTCAGATATCGCAGCCATTCTCATGCGCAGTGCGCACGTGCCATGCCCCACTATCAGACATGCAGACGCAATCTATAGACCATCGGCGCAACGAGCTATTGCGTGACGGATGAACTGGACTGAAGACCAATCATCGCGCAGGGCGTGGAAAAGCGCGCGTTACGCCAAAAACCGGCATGTCTTGTCGTCAACACCCTACGTGCGCATCTAAGAGGCAGGGTATACCTGAATTGCGGCCGCGTGGTTGCGTTCGATTTGACAAAGACGGGAGTTTTGCCGGGACATGGCAGAGATTATCGATGGCCGCGCAATCGCACGCCAGCTGGACATGAAAACGAAGGCCGAGGTCGATGCGCTGGTGAGGGACGGTTATCCCGCGCCCGGCCTGACCGTCATACTGGTGGGCGAAGACCCGGCCAGCGAGGTCTACGTCCGGCGCAAGATCAAGGCCTGCGAACTGGTGGGGATCACGTCGACCGAACACCGTTTGCCGGTCGACACTTCGCAGGATGATCTGCTGGCCCTGATCGACACGCTGAACAACGATAAGTCCGTGCATGGCATCTTGTGCCAGGTCCCCCTGCCCGATCATATCGATACGCGATGGGTGCTGCGCTCCATCGCGCCGGAAAAGGACGTCGACGGTTTCCATCCGGTCAATGTAGGGCGTCTGTCCACCGGATCAGGCGGTATCGTGCCATGCACCCCGCTGGGCGTGATGAAACTGATCAACTCCGTCATCCCCGATCTGACCGGCAAGAATGTGGTGGTGATCGGCAAATCCAATATCGTGGGCAAGCCTGTGGCAAATCTGCTGCTGGATGCCGAAGCGACCGTTACCGTTACCCATATCTACACCGCCGGCCTGCCCGAGATCTGCCGTCAAGCTGACGTGATCGTGGCGGCCGCTGGCGCACCCGAACTGGTAAAAGGCCATTGGGTCAAGGATGGCGCGGTTCTGATCGACGTGGGCATCACCCGTCAGGAAACGAAAGAAGGCAAGACGAAGCTGGTGGGTGACATCAAGTTCGACGAGGTGCAGCACGCCGCCGCCGTAACGCCCGTGCCCGGCGGCGTCGGTCCGATGACCATCGCTTGCCTGCTGGCCAACACCGTGCAGGCCGCGCGCACGGCGATGGTTGGAAACGGTTCGTCAGACAGTGACTATGCCGATGCGCGTTCACGCTCTATGTTCATCGGTCTAGGCCCAAACCCGAAGTAGGAACTCTGCCGTATGACCCAGCCCGATACCGACGTTTGCATTATCGGAGCGGGTATTTCAGGAATTTCGATGGCTGCACACATGGGCATGATCTGTCCCGATCGCAGCTATACGATCCTGGAACGACGCGAACAGATTGGCGGAACGTGGGATCTGTTCCGCTATCCCGGCGTGCGGTCGGATTCCGACATGCACACGCTGGGCTTCGTGTTCGAGCCGTGGAAACACGAGGATGCCATCGCGGATGGGCCAAACATTCTGGAATATCTGAATCGCACGGCAGACGAACGCGGCATCAGCCAGCACATCCGTTTCGGGCAGGAAGTGCTGTCTGCCGACTGGGATTCCATGACGGCACGCTGGACGATTACCGCGCGGGGGTCCGATGGCAGCCGAAATGTAACCACGGCGCGCTGGCTCTACTTCGCCAGCGGCTACTACGATTACGATAACCCGCACGATGCGCAGATACCCGATCTCGACCAGTTCGCAGGCGAGGAGATCCATCCGCAGTTCTGGCCCGAAGATTTCGATTATGCGGGCAAGCAGGTGGTGGTAATCGGTTCGGGCGCCACGGCCGTTACCCTTGTGCCAGCCATGGCCGAGGAAACGAAGAGCGTCACCATGCTTCAGCGCACACCCACTTGGATGGGTGCAGGCCCCCGGCAGGACAAGTGGAACAAGCGTTTTCAGCGCTGGTTTCCGGAACAGTCGGCCTATCGTCTCACGCGCTGGAAGAATATCGGTCTGCGCAGCTATTTCTTCGGCCTGTCGCGCCGCAAGCCCGAGAAACTGTCCGCAATGCTGCGCAACATGCTGCGCAGGCACCTGGGCGAGAAATACGATCCGAAGCATTTCGAGCCACCCTATACACCGTGGAAGCAGCGCCTTTGTCTGGTACCCAACGGTGACCTGTTCAAAGCCATCCGGGCTGAGAAGGCGCAGATAGTCACCGATCACATTGCCGGTTTCGATGCAGACGGCGTTAAACTGCAGTCGGGCGAGTACCTGCCCGCCGACGTGGTGGTGACGGCCACCGGGCTGCGCCTGGCACTTGCCGGCAAGGTGGAAGTGTCGAAGGATGGCGATCCGGTCGATTGGGCGGATCACTTCTTCTATCGCGGCACCATGTTCTCCAACCTCCCCAACCTCAGTTTCGTATTTGGTTATCTCAATGCCAGCTGGACGCTGCGGGCCGATTGCAATGCGCGCTATGCCTGCGAAGTGCTGAATACCATGGCGGAACGTGGCGCTGACATTGCCGAACCCGTGCTGGCACCGGACGACGAGCCGGAAGCCGTGGCGCCCTGGGACTACACATCGGGTTATCTCAACCGTGCAAAGGATCTGATGCCGAAAGTGGGGGCGGACCGGCCTTGGACGCTGGCCCATAACTATCTGGACGACCGGCGCGACTTCCGGCAGCGCCCCGTCGCCGATGGCGTTCTGCAATTGCGCGAAGTGCCAGAGGCATTGCAGGAAGGCTTTTTCACAAACCATGACAAGATTGCTGCCGAATGAACCTTGATACAAACAGGATCTGGACTGCCGGCCTGGTGGTTATCGGCGACGAGATTCTCTCTGGCCGCACTGCTGACAGGAACATCGCACAGGTCGCCGGTTGGTTGCAGGTGCAGGGCATTCGGCTGACCGAAGTGCGCGTGGTGGCGGACGATATGGATGCCATTGCCACGGCAGTGAATGCCATGCGCGAGGCTTATGACTATCTCTTCACCACCGGCGGCATTGGCCCCACGCATGACGATATCACCGTCGATGCCATCGCTGCAGCACTCGGCGTGGAGGTGGTTGTTCACCCCGAAGCGCGGGCAATGCTGGAAGACTATTACGCAGGCAAGCCCGGCGGCCTGAACGAAGCGCGGCTGCGCATGGCGCGGGTGCCAGACGGGGCAGAGCTAATTCCCAATCGCATCTCGGGCGCGCCGGGTATCCGCCATGGCAACATCTTTTTGATGGCAGGCGTGCCCGCCATCACCGCGCAGATGCTGGACGGACTGACCGGCCAACTGGAAGGCGGCGCGCCGCTGATTACCGAGACTGTAGGCTGCTGGACGGCAGAAAGCGAAGTGGCCGATATCCTGCGCGAAGTGGAAAAGGCGCATGAGGGCTGCCAGATCGGCAGCTATCCCTTCTTCCGCGAAGGGCGCACCGGCGCCAATTTCGTGATCCGGTCCACCAGCCGCGACGTGCTCGAAAGCGCCGTAGATACCCTGTGCGAAGCGTTGGCGGAGGCAGGCCGGGATTTTACGCCGGGCGGTATCTAGCCATCGGATAAACGCCTTCGAGAAAGTCTAGCGCGTTCCACGCCGCGCCTCATCTTCTGCCAGCTCTTCACGCAGCTCGCGCGCGCCGCGTTCGCCGCGAGTATCCTCCTGCGGCGTGGCGCGCTTTGCCTGCCATGTGCCGTAACCGATACCAAGCAGCAGCAAGAGCGCGCCTGCGCCTGCGGCCAGCCTTGTATCCACGAGAACGCCAACGGCGATTACCACCACCACGGCGAGACCGATCAGGATCGTAGACTTGGACATGAGAAGTTCCTTTCACCTCTCCAATGCGCGAAGACTGGGCTGGCTCCGAAAAATGCGCAGGGAATCAAAGAGCCGGAGAATCGCTTCCCCGGCTCTTCGCAACTTTGATTGTGTAGGACAGGCGGCAATCGCCCGTGCCCGGAGGCTCTAGATCAAGCGCCTTCGACCTCGGCAAGGTCGATTTTGAGGCCGGGGCCCATGGTGGAAGTCAGCGAGATCTTCTTCACGTACTTGCCCTTGGCACCCGTCGGCTTTGCTTTCACAATCGCCTGGGTCATGGCCTCGAAGTTTTCCTTCAGCTTGTCGTCAGAGAACGAAAGCTTGCCAATGCCCGAGTGAATGATGCCCATCTTCTCGACGCGGAATTCGATCTGGCCGCCCTTGGCGTCCTTCACGGCCTGTTCCACGTTCGGTGTGACGGTGCCCAGCTTTGGGTTCGGCATCAGGCCCTTGGGGCCCAGCACCTTACCCAGACGGCCAACAACGCCCATCATGTCCGGCGTGGCGATCACGCGGTCATAATCGAGGTTGCCGTTCTGCATGTCTTCCATCAGGTCTTCGGCGCCCACTTTGTCAGCACCGGCGGCGGTGGCTTTCTCGGCATTATCGCCGCGTGCGAACACGGCAACCTTCACGTCCTTGCCCGTGCCGCCCGGCAGCGACACCATGCCGCGCACCATCTGGTCTGCGTGGCGGGGATCGACGCCCAGATTCATGGCGACTTCGACGGTCTCGTCGAAACCGGCCTTGTATTCGCGCAGCGTGGCGATAGCGTCATCGACAGTGTAAAGCTTCTCGTTATCGAGCTTTGCAACCTGCTGCTGCTTCTTTGTCTGCTTTGCCATTATCTTAGCCCTCCACCACTTCGAGGCCCATCGAACGGGCGGAACCGGCGATGATCTTCACGGCCTGGTCAATGTCGTTGGCGTTGAGATCGGCCATCTTGGTTTCGGCGATTTCAGCCAGCTGCGAAGTCTTGATCGTGCCGATGATATTCTTGCCAGGCTCCTTGGAGCCGGACTTGATCTTCATCGCCTTCTTTATCAGGAAGCTTGCAGGCGGGGTCTTCGTCACGAAGGTGAACGAACGGTCTGCAAAGACGGTGATCTTGGTGGGGATCGGGGCGTTCTTTTCCATGTCCTGCGTGGCGGCGTTGAAAGCCTTGCAGAATTCCATGATGTTCACGCCGCGCTGACCCAGCGCAGGACCGATGGGGGGTGACGGGTTGGCAGCGCCCGCAGGCACCTGAAGGTTGATGTAACCTTCGATCTTCTTGGCCATGATGGCCTCCTTTTCTCACTGTTGCGCCGATGCATGCACCGGCGCTCATGTTGAGCGGTCAAGCGCCGGTCCGTAGACCAGCTCCCGCGCGGATTTCCCTTATCTGGCGATGGGAAGGCGCGCACATAGCCGCTTTGCAACAAAAAGCAAGGCCGCAAGCCGCGGTTCGACCTGCGATTATGGAACGGATAGAGGCGGGAATACTAAAACCCCGCTGCGCCTTTTTCTCTCTTATTAGCAAGGTCTTGCATGTAAACAGCCGTTCCAGGTTGTGACTTTTCACCAACGGCCCGGTACGGGTTTGTTGAACGGGTTGGGTGCAGTCGGGATAGCAGATGGGTGTCATTGCATCGGCATGGGTAGATGCACCGCTGTAGGAAACTGCCATACGCCGCTTGCATCCCGCACCTGCGCGATCCACTGGTCTGGCAAGACAGCGTAGATTGAGGTTGGGGTAACGAGAATGGACAATCCGGCCAGCGTGTTCAGCGACGAGCCTGCCTCTCCTCATACCGGGATCAAGGCGCCGATAAGCTGGTTTCGCTTCATCATGCAATTCATGTCGGTGGCGGGCGCCTATCTCGTCGCCAGCATCCTGCCGGCGATCCCTGCCATCATAGACATGGTGATGACAGCAGCACAGAATCCGGACGCCCCGGCGGCACAGCCGGACCTTGGCTCGGCTCTTGTTGCGTCTACCGTGATTGCCAGTGCAGTAGCGGGTATGGCGGTGGCATGGCTGTGGCTGCGCAAGGAAGGCCGTTTGCGCGAAGCCATTCGGCTGGAAGCGCCTACCAACTTGCGCTCCACGGTGGGCTGGGCCGCGCTGGGTACAGGCGGCACGATTGGCATCTTCACCCTGGGCGCATGGGCGACAGAGGCCGCGGGCCTTGGCGCGCCGGACCCCAGCTTTGTCCTCGATCTCGTTACCGAAAGCCCCGCCATGTTCGCGCTGTGGGTGGTGGGCGTAGCCATCTTTGCCGCAGGCTTCGGCGAGGAAGTGCTCTATCGCGGTTTCCTGATGGACCGACTGGAACGCCTCCCCGGCCTTCGCAGACGCAGCGGCGCCGTGCTGGTGATACAGGCACTGCTGTTCGGCCTGCCTCATGCCTATCAGGGCTGGGGCGGCATGGCGGTAACAGCCTGCGTAGGTCTGTTGCTGGGCCATATCCGCAACCGCTGCGGCGGCAACTTGTGGGCCGTGATCATTGCCCATGCGGCGGTCGATACGATCATGATGAGCCTCGCCTATGCCGATGCGCTGGGCGCGGTCAACGGCTGATCGGCGCAGACCGAAGTCTAAGTGTCGGCTGGAGAAGTTTCGCCCGCCAGCATGGCGGCAAGTTCCAGAAGGTGCGACGACTCAATTTCCGCGATAACGGCAAGCGCCATCGGCCCTTCCTCCCAATAGGCAACGGCCCTGGCATCGCGCATTTCTATTAGCGGAAATTCGCCCGCCGGTGTCTCTGCCCTGGCGGCAAACAGCGAGATGGGTTCTCCCGCCTCCGTCTTCAGCGACACCATAATCGAATGGCCCAGATCGGAAGGGTAAAGCTGAACGTCGGTCAATTCCCACCCTTGCGGTAGGACGGGTAGCGTCAGCCCAGTGGTGGCAAGGATTTCGCTCCGGTCGAAATCGATACTTTCCGCCTGCGATTCCATATCCTGGCGCAAGAGGCTGGCCGAATAGGCGTCATGCGCTTCATCGACGATGGAGGCAGCTTCGGCCGGAGGGGCGATCTCGCTCGGAAGGTCATGTGCCAGCCACCCAGCAGCGAAAAGACCGATGGCCGCCGCAACCCTTCGCCATGACGTCGATACCGTGTTGTCGTTCAGTGATCTCGGCGAGCCTGCGACGCTCTGCCCCTGCTTGTGCTTTCGGCCGACAAGCGTACCCTTGGTGCTTCGGTTTTCTCGCTTGAAGCTCATATCCGGCCATCGCTTCTGCCAACGCCTGGCGACGATACGTTCGCCCGGCCTCGATGCATCGTCTAGCAACACCATCCCACCCTCAGCGAGACGGTCGAACAGGCAATCCGCAGCGCCTCTCACGAAGGGGTGAACGGCCCATGGCGGGCCATCGATGATCAGCAAATCGATCTGCTCAGGCAAATCGTCAAGCTCGTACCAGCGCCCCGGCCACCCTTCGATCTGTGCAGTCAGAGGTGCCCAGCGCAATTCTGCGTTGCCGCCCTCGGCAGAGACCCATTCCGCCGTAGCGTTCACAAATCCGCCATGCTGATCGAAACTGATAAGCTTTCCGCCGCCGTTTCGCTCCAACGCCTTGGCGCAAACCAGCGTGGTAGCACCTGCACCCAGTTCCACTACAACGCGAGGCCGCAGTTCTTCGACGGCATCCACAATGCGGTGCAGGAAGCCCGTATCCGCCTTCCAGCTTCCCAGGTTGGGTAACGAGCCTTCGTTCAGCGACACCCTGTCCATCAGTTCGCGCTTGCTTCGCTTCGTACCGCCCCACAGGCTGTAAAGCAGCCACGGCCAGCCGATAGCCCCGAAGGCAAGGCGGTAGACGACATCGCTAAATCGCGTTTCCCGCGCCCTCTCTTCACTTTCGCGTAAGGACAGGAACCCGGTGGCGTGGCGTGATGTCATCAAACGTTCCGATCTTGACCAGTCTGGAAGTGCGGATGGCGCTGGCAGACTTTCGGAAACTTGAACAGGCCACGCATTCTACCGCGCGGGAACATCGGCGGAGTGACCAGGCCGGTCCCCAAGCGCCTTACTTGACCAGTTCGACCTGTTCGAAGTCCAGTTCCACCGGCGTTGCGCGACCGAAGATGGAGACGGAAACCTTGACCTTGGCCTTGTCGAAATCCAGTTCCTCGACAACACCGTTGAAACTGGCGAAGGGGCCTTCCAGCACCTTGACCTGGTCGCCGATCTCGTAATCGACCTGGATATCCTTCTTGGGAGCGGACTTGGCTTCTTCCACGCCGCCGAAATAGCGCGCGGCTTCCTTCTCGGAAATCGCCTGCGGCTTGTTGTTGTTGCCCAGGAAGCCCGTCACCTTCGGGGTGTTTTTCACGAGGTGATAGACATCATCGGTCATGTTCAGCTTGGCCAGCACGTAGCCGGGCATGAACTTGCGTTCCGTCTGCACCTTCTTGCCGCGCTTGATCTCGGTCACGGTCTCGGTGGGCACTTCCACCTCTTCCACGCCTTCGGACAGGCCGAGGCGTTCGGCTTCGGAAAGGATTGCGTCGCGCACCTTGTTCTCGAAACCGGAATAAGCGTGGATGATGTACCAGCGGGCTGCCATGAAACTTCTCTTTTCTAACCTGAACCTTGGGGCGATCGGGCTGCTGTTACAGCAGCGCCAGCAGTTGGCGAACGACCCAGCCGAACAGCGAATCGACCGCAAGGAAGAACAGCGACAGGATCACCACCAGGATGAACACGAAGATAGCGGTGCGCACCGTCTCCTCGCGGCTGGGCCACACCACCTTGGATGTTTCCGAGCGTACCTGACGAATGAATTCGCCCGGCGAAGTCCTGGACTTCGTTGCTTTGGCTTCCTTGGGTGTCTGTTCGGCCATGGTGGTCCGTCGCTCTTGCTACAATGAAACTCGTGTCGTCTCTTCCGGGTAGGGCTCCTCGCCGCCCCGGCCGTCGTGTCCGGGAGGGGCTGCGAAGTTTCCATGTGTCGGAAGACGGGTGGCTATCTAGGGCGCAGGTTCTGGCTTGGCAAGACTTGCCTTGCTTTGCACAAGCGAAGGTTCGCGCCAGAACACCCAATCGGTTACAAATGCAACATAAGGGCTATGCAGCAGGCCGCGCCGCCGATAGCACTATGCGCTTGTCAAGGGACGCATGAGGGCTGGGCACATTTATGGCAGTTGAAACCGAACTACCACTGGGCGAACGACTGATCGCGCCGATCACGAATATCTCCGACCTGTTATGGGGGGGCACCTGGGAAGGCGCGACGATCATCCCCTTCCCGCCGCTGGCGCTGATCCTGCTGGGGGCTGGCGTGTGGTTCATGGTTGGCCTGCGCTTATATCCCATCGTCAAGCTGGGCAGCGCGATCAAGGGGCTGTTCGCCAGTCGCAAGGGATCGGGGAGCGGCGAAATCTCGCCGTTCGCCGCGCTTTCCACCGCGCTATCGGGCCAGGTGGGCACCGGTAACCTGGCGGGCGTTGCAACCGCCATCGCGCTGGGCGGACCCGGTGCGATCTTCTGGATGTGGATTACCGCCCTGTTCGGCATGGCGCTGGCGTTTGCCGAGGGGTCGCTCGCAATCCGTTATCGCGAGAAGACCAGCGATGGCGTCTACCGTGGCGGCCCGATGACTTACATCATGATGGGCCTTGGCCCCAAGTTCACCTGGCTGGCGGTGGTCTTCTGCATAGGCACACTGTTTTCCGCACTGGTTACGGGCAATTCCATCCAGGCCAACGCCGTGGCCGACGGGTTGCAGGAACTGTTCGGACTGGAAGAATGGCTGGGCGGCCTGGTCGTCGCCATCCTGGTGTTCATCGTTATCATCGGCGGCATCAAGTCCATCGGCCGCGTGGCAGAGAGCGTGGTGCCGTTCATGGCGGCGGCCTACATCGTGATGGCGGTGATCGCGCTGATCCTGAACTTCGACGACCTGGGTGAAACTTTCGGCCTGATCTTCGACGGCGCTTTCAACCCGCAAAGCGCAGTGGGCGGCTTTACCGGGGCGGCGATCATCATGGCGATCCGCGCAGGCGTGGCGCGCGGCCTGTTCTCGAACGAGGCGGGACAGGGTTCCACCCCGATCGCTCACGCCGTGGCGCAAACCAACGACCCCGAACAGCAGGGCCGCATGGCCATGCTGGGCACGTTCATCGATACCATCGTGATCTGCACCATGACCGCGCTGGTTATCCTGACGGTACGCGGCGAGTTCTATGCGGGCGGAGAAGCCGTGCTGCACGCCTGGCAATCGGACCGCGTCGGCTTCGAAATGACCAGTGGCGCATTTGCCGCGGCGTTTCCGGTGCTGATCGGATCGATCCCCATCGGCACACTCATAGCTTCGATCGTGCTGATCCTGTTCGTCTTCACCACCTTGCTGACGTGGAGCTATTACGGCGAGCGGGCGATTACCTTCCTCTATGACCGGGTGAAAGGTTCCACCCGCGAAGGCGAGAAGAAACTGCACTTCGCATGGCGGGTGTTGTGGTGTGTGGTGATCTTCGTGGGTGCAGCACAGCCCAGCGAACTGGTCTGGCGTCTGGGCGACATCTCCAACGCCACCATGCTGCTACCCAATATCCTGGCGCTGGCCTTGCTGTCGGGTGTGGTGTTCAAGCTGGCGCGCGGCCAGAAGGATGCCGGGAAGACGCATACTGCCGCAACGCCGGAGGAACCGGAGGAATACTGACGAAGAACCGGATGCGCGCCGCGCTGACTGCGTGGCGGGCAACAAAAAGGGCCGGGGAGCGCATGCTCTCCGGCCCTTTTGTCTTCAATGCAAGCAGCGCTCTAGGAGCGGCCGAACAGCCTGGCGAAGAAACCTTCTTCTTCCATCGGCAGGATTTTGCCGTGCGACATCGCACGATAGCTCGCATCCGAATAGGAACGCGGACTGATCCAGCTGTCGGGCCGGCTGCTGCGGAATATTCTGGCCATGACCAACTCCTCAAAAATGCTTCGTTGAACAGCTAAACTGTCCGAGCGGCAAAGCGGTTCCCACATCGGATCAGCGGAAACGACGATTGAAAGGGGATCGTATCGTTTTGGCGCGGGATAGTGACTCGTCTTCCGCTCCCACCTCCGTGGGAGCGTCCTCGCTAGATGCGCAGCAAGCTGCGCCGCTGCGGGCGGGCGTTCGCCCTTGCGGTCCGCCAGGTGCGGACCGTGGAATGGTTTGTTTTTCGTTTGCGCCTCAGCGCAAACATCCTCGGTGCTTTTTGCTCCGCTTCGCTGCGCAGCACCTGCGGGCGGCCGTTCGGCCTTGCGGTCCGCTAGGCGCGGACCGTATCCCGCTGACACCCCATTGTTCGCGAACGCATCGGTCGCGAACAGCGACCGCAAGCGCGAACGCGCGCCCGAGCTTATGCGAGGAAAGCCAAGCAGG
>CAJXTZ010000038.1 GCA_913061345.1 uncultured Erythrobacter sp. | reverse complement strand
CCAGGGCGCGCGCATTGGCAAGCACCGCCCGCAGCGCCGCGCGTGGCAGCGAGCAATGGTCCGTCGCACAAGTCGCGATCGCTGATCTGGAAAGCACGCGAAGCGAAGCAATGATCGCGCTTGCCGATCTGGACCGTATTTTCGTGGACGCCGCCACATCGGCTCAGGCGACCGAATCGATCAGCGTCATACGCAGCGAGATCGAAGCCCTGGTGGCCGAGGAAAACGCGGTAATCGAATCGCTACTGGCAACATTGGCCGGGTAGCGCGTAGCGAACAGGACGTGTCAGCCCGCACCGAAAGGCATCCATTGCAAGCAAAAGCGCGCGGGATCGGTAACCTCGATCCCGCGCACCGACAGCGCTTCCCCTGAGCGCGTGCCCGCAAATGTAATCCGTCAGACCAGCACCGCGATCGTCACCATTATCAGGCCCCATGCGAAGATCAGGGCGGGCAGGATCAACACCTGTACCGTGGCATCGCGAGCGGTCGTTCGACCATAGGCCGTCATAATGCCTTCCTGCCGGAACCGCGCCCACGTTTTGGGCCTGCTTTTCGTAGCGGGAGCAAGGCGCGCCCAGATTGCCGGAACGCTAAAGAAGGCGACGATAAAGAGCGTAAAAATGGCGAAGGGAATTACCATTCCGGGGCTGGCAAAGCCGATGCTCAGTGTCGTGACAAATCCCAGGAATAGAGCGGCCGTGGCGACATAAAGCCCGGTGGGCAGTTCGAACGTACGGTCCGTAGGCGCAATGACGCGCGGCGCCTCGATCCGGATATCGGCACGCTGGGCAATTTTCTCGCGGGTAAGTTGTTCGGCCATGATTGCATTCCTTCCTGTCTGAGAAAGGTAATGCCCCGATTCTTGACGCTATGCTTTGACCGGGATCAAATTTCCCATCGATTTGCGTCTTCGTGGTCTTCTTCGCGCGGTTCGACCCAGTGCCAGGTATCGCCGCGCTTCTCGCGTTTCCAGAACCAGCTGCGAGACTTCAGGTGATCCATAGCAAAGTCCACCGCTTCGAAGGCATCGCGGCGGTGGCGCGCGGCGGCCGCTACCAGCACGATCGGCGCGCCGGGGCGCATGTGGCCGGTGCGGTGATGGATCAGCAAGCCATCGAGTTGCCAGCGCTTCTCGATGTCGTTCGCCAGCTTCTCCATGCCGGGTAGTGTCAACCGGTCGTAATGAATGAGCTGGAGAACCCTGACGTCCTTGTCCGGACGAACCTTGCCAACGAAACTGGCAATGCCGCCTGACTCCGGATGGGCCTTGGCGAACAGGCCAAGCGCCTTGCCGGGCGAAAAACCCTTCGTCAGCAATTGCACGTCACGCGCCATGTCAGCCGCCCGATACGGGCGGGAGGAGCGCGATCTCGTCTCCGTCGCCAGCCACCAGCGTGACCTTGTCGGCAAGCACTTCCCCATTCACCGCGATCTTCGTGCGCTCATCCCGAGCCGCGTCGGCCAGATCGGGGTGCAGCGCATCGAGCAGGCCGGCCCAGGTCAGCGGCGCGGCAATCTCGCGCTCCGCCATGCCTGCAAGATCGGCCAGCTTACCGATGAAAACGACGGTGACGGCCATCAGCCACCTGTCATCGACATATGACGCGGCTGCGCAGGCGCGGCCCCTTCCTCGATCCGGAAGTGATGCTTTTCGGGTTTGATCCGCATCGCTTCGTCAAGCGCGGCGGCGAGGTTGGTATCGGGTGCAGCGGAGCGCAGGGCTGCGCGCAGATCGACCTTCTCCGCCCCGCCGAGACAGGCGTAAAGCTGACCTGTCGCGGTTACGCGAATGCGGTTGCAGGTGGCGCAGAAGTTGTTGGTGAGCGGGGTGATGAAGCCCAACCGCCCGCCGGTCTCCTCCACGCGAACATAGCGCGCCGGGCCGCCGGTGTTGTCGGCTATGTCGGTAAGGGTGAAGCGCTCCTCCAACTCGTCTCGCACGGCTGGCAGCGGCAGGTAATGGTCCACCCGCTCGCCATCCACTTCGCCAAGGGGCATGACCTCGATCAGCGTCATGTCATGGCCATGCGTTCCCGCCCATTCGACAAGGAAAGGAATTTCGCCCTGGTTGATGCCCTTCAGGGCCACGGTATTGATCTTCACCCGCAGCCCGGCGCGCTTTGCCTCGGCGATGCCACGCAGAACCTGCACCAACCTATCCCGCCGCGACAGTTCCTCGAACAACTGGTCGTCCATGGTGTCGAGCGACACGTTCACACGTCGCACGCCCGCCTCGAACAAGGGCCGCGCAAATTCCTCAAGCCGGGTGCCATTGGTGGTGAGCGTCAGCTCGTCCAGCCCGTCTCCCAGCTTGCGACCCAGGGCCTGCACCAGTTCGATGACGTCGCGCCGCACCAGCGGCTCTCCACCGGTCAGGCGGATCTTGGTGATGCCGCGATCGATGAAGGCAAGGCCCAGCTTGTGCAGTTCCTCCAGGCTCAACACCTCTTTCTTTGGCAAGAAGGTCATGCGTTCGGGCATGCAGTAGGAACAACGCAGGTCGCAGCGATCCGTCACCGATAGACGGAGGTAGGAAATGCGCCGCTGGAAGGCGTCGACCAAGGGTTCGGAGCAGGTCATCCGATACCCAACCTAATCATCTTCAGCCCAATTGCCATCCAGAGCGAACATCTGTCCCGTCACTCCCGGTGCATTGTCCAGGTAATCGCACAATGATTTCATCCCGTCCGACGATCCGCCAACCGCGCCGTTCACGCGGCACGGCGCTGCCTCCCGCGCCAGTTCCTCCACCGCAGCGCGGCGCCATCTTTCGTGGCTGTGATCAGCGGGATCGAACAGCAGCAGCAGGTCGCTGCCAGCGGCCTGGCGGGCCTGTGGCAGAATACGCGCATGAAAGGCGGCCGCAGCATCCAGAGGCGCAGCGGGCAGGTTGCGCGCCGCGATCCGCACCAGCGCTTTCACTTACGCTCCCGCAGCAGGGTGATGCCGATTTCCTCGTCCGCTTCGGACAGGGCCAGCTTCACGATCCTGACGCTGACCTCCTCGACCCGGGCGTCCTGCAGGAACAGGGTGTCGCAAACGTGATCCGCTACAGCCTCTATCAGCTTGTAATGCCGCTCCCCCAGCGAACCGGAACAGGCGAACTTTAAATCCATGTAGTTCTTGCTGGCATCCAGCGGCGTATCGGGTTCGTAATGCGGCTGCACCTTCAGCCTTGCCCGCACGGTAAACCGCAGCGGCTGCGGTTTGCCGGTCTCCTCTGAATAGATACCAGTGTGCACCATCTGCACGAAATCGACGAGTTCGAGATGAAGGCTGTCTGCCATGATGGCCCGCGTGATTACAGGGTGCGGCGCGATTGGCAAGGAACAGACCGAGTTGGCGATCTTACAGCATGATCGCTGCCATGGCCTATTGCCGCAGTTGACCGAACGCGCGAATTAGGGTCAATCCTGCCAGCAACAGGAAAAGGGACGAGCAATCATGGCCGAAACGGGCGAAACAGTGGCACCGGCTGCGGGCGCTGAACGCAAGAGCAGCAAGGCCATTCGATGGCTGGGCAATTTCGTGCTGGGCGGTGCCCTCATCCTGATCGTGATCGTGCTGGTGGCCGCCACGCTGGCCCGGTTTGACATTATCGGCAAGATCGACGGTTTCGGTCCGTTCTACATGTCGCTCAATCCCGCGCGCGCGCTGACGCTGATCGGCTTGGCTGGTCTGGGGTTTGCCTTCTGGCGCAGCACCGGTCAGGTGGCAAAACTGTTCGTCGGCACGATATTATCGGGCGCTTTGATGCTGGCTGTCTATGTCCTGCTGGTGATCCCCGGCGGCAAGGTACCGCCCATCCACGATGTAACCACCGATCTGAATAACCCGCCGCAGTTTGCCACACTGGATGTGGAGCCGGTTAGCACCGGTCCCTTCACGCAGGAAGAATGGCGAGCTTATCACGAGGAGTCCTATAGCGATATAGAGCCTGTCATCATCGACAAACCACCGCAGGAAGTGCTGGCCAATGCTCGGGCCCTGGCAGAAGCGCGCGGCTGGGAAATCGTCAACGCCGATCCCGAAGCCGGCATACTGGAAGCCACCGCCACTGCAGGCTACGTGCGCTTCTACGATGACGTGGTGGTCGAGGTAATGCCCGTTGCCGACGGCTCCACCCGCGTGGACATGCGTTCCGTCAGCCGGGTGGGCGTAAGTGACGTAGGTTACAATGCGGCGCGGATCAGGAGCTTTCTGGCGGACCTTCGCACCGCCGAATAACTTTTACGGATTGGACCAACGCGCAAAAATTGCGGTGGGCAGGAGGCGGCCATCAAGTCCGTCTTCCTGAACCGCAAGATCGCCGTGTTCCACCGTGCCCGGCAAATCTGAAAAAGCGTCCGCCAACAATCCGCCTATGGCGAGCGAGCTCATCCGCACCGCATAGACGGTGAGGAACAGGAAACGGCTTTCAGCATCGAGCAACCGGCGGCAATCGCCAATCAGGCCCGGCAGCCCTTCCTCGATGCGCCATGTCTCTCCCTTCGGTCCGCGTCCGAATTTTGGGGGATCGAGGATGATGCCATCATACCGCCGCTCTCGCCGCACCTCACGCGCGGTGAACTTCACCGCATCGTCCACCAGCCATCGGATCGGCCTGTCTTCCATGCCCGAAAGCGCGGCATTCTCCCGCGCCTGCGTCACGGATTTCTTGCTGGCATCCACATGCGCCACCGGCCCGCAGCGGCTTAGCGCCAGCGAACCGACACCGGTGTAGCCAAACAGGTTCAACGTCTGCGCCCCTTCGCCTGTTGGGTCGCGGTCTGCCAGTTGCCCACGCATCCAGTGCCAGACCGGTGCCATGTCGGGAAAAAAGCCAAGATGGCGGAAAGGCGTACACTGGGCAGTGAAGCGGACATCTTCCCAGCCAAGCGGCCAGCCGTCGGGCGGCACATCGCCGTTGAATTGCCAGCGACCGCCGCCATCCTCGTCACTGCCGGGCACGAATTCACCATCGGCCGCCCAGTCAGCCTGTTTTGGGGACCACATGGCCTGCGGTTCGGGACGAATGAAGCGGCGCGAACCGTAGCGTTCCAGCTTGCGCCCGTGCCCGCTGTCGACAAGCCCGTAGTCCGGCCAGCCTTCGCCAACCATTACGACCGGATCGCGTACCAGCTTTGCCATCAGCTGCTGGGCGTGGCGTGTTTCGAGATGAACTCGGCAACGGCATCGTATTCACCCGGAAGATCGACCATGGCTTCGGTACGTTCGAACAGGTCGCCCACACGGCGCGGTAGATCGGGCCGCGCGCCAGTTGCGCGTTCAACGGCATCGCGAAATTTGGCGGGGTGCGCCGTGGCCAGTGTCACGACGGGCGTTGATGGATCGAGCCCCGCGTTGCGCGCGGCGTGCAGGCCGATGGCGGTGTGCGGGTCCAACGTCTGTCCGCAGCATTCAGATGCCCAGTTCATCGCCTGCGCCATTTGCGCCTGGTCGACGCGCTCACTGGTGAGCAGACCTGCTGCGCCTTCACGCTGGCTGTTGGTAAGTTGCATCGCCTTGCTCGCTTCGAAACCGCGCATTTGCTGCGCCATCGCCGCCCCATCACGGTCGCCAAGGTCGAACAGCAGACGCTCAAAATTGGAGCTGACCTGGATATCCATGCTGGGCGCGGCGGTAGGCGTAACGGTGCCTGTCGAATAATCCCCCGTGGTCATGGCGCGGTGCAGGATATCGTTCACATTGGTGGCAACGATCAGCCGCTCTACCGGCAGGCCCATTTTCGCCGCGACATAGCCTGCAAACACGTCTCCGAAATTGCCCGTGGGAACACTGAACGCTATCTTGCGAGCAGGCGCTCCCAATTGCAGCGCGGCGGCGAAGTAATAGACCACCTGCGCCATCAGCCGCGCCCAATTGATAGAATTTACCGCGCTGATGCGAAAGCGCCCGCCGTGAGACGCCGCCATCGCCGGATCGTTGAACATACGCTTCACCATCGCCTGCGCATCGTCGAAGCTGCCTTCGATGGCGAGATTATGAATGTTAGGCGCGCGCACCGTGGTCATCTGGCGACGCTGCACGTCGCTGACGCGGCCCTTGGGGTGGAGCATGAAGATATCGATTCGCTCGCGCCCCGCCACGGCATCGATGGCCGCGCTGCCGGTGTCGCCACTGGTCGCGCCGACGATAGTCAGGTGATCGTCGCTCTTGGCCAGGAAATGCTCGAACAGGCGGCCGAGCAGTTGCAGCGCGACATCCTTGAAAGCCAACGTGGGCCCGTGGAACAGTTCCAGCACCCATTGCTGCTGGTCCAGCTGCACCAGCGGGGTGACGGCCTGATGCGAGAAACGGCCATAAGCGCGCGTACACAAGTCGCGCAGTTCCTCTGGCATCAGCGAACCTTCGACGAACGGCGTCATCACCCGCACCGCGAGGTCGACATAGGAGAGGCCCGCCATATCGGCGATTTCGCTTTCGGAGAACTGCGGCCAGTGTTCGGGCACGTAGAGCCCGCCATCGCTGGCAAGCCCTGTAAGCGTAACGCCTTCGAAATCGAGCGCAGGTGCGCTGCCACGGGTGGAAATGTATTTCATGGTGAGGCGCGCGTTAGAATGATGAAACGCGCTGGGCAAGCAAGCAGTGGTTGCCGTGCTGTCACCTGCGCTTGGAATCGCCCTCAATCCAGCGCCGCCTGAGTGCCAGCCAGTAGATCACCAGTGCGGTGAGCGCGAAGAAGAACCACTGCCCCGCATAGGCAAGATGGTTGTTGGGCAGATCGGCGGGATCGGGCCGGGCCAGTGGCTCAAGCTGAGCCTTGGGTTCGCTGGCGAACACCTCGTAATCATTGCCTGCCGTAGAGAGGATGCCCGTTACCGTTCCGCCACCCCAATCGGGCTGTTCAGGAGAGCGGGACCAGCCGATCGTGGCGTAGAGTTTCGTATCTGACCCTCCACCTTCGGAGGAGCCGGTGGACATCCGGTCGCACACGAACATGTGGACATAACCTGACTGGTCGTTTGCGTTGCGCCCAGCCACACCCTTCCACTCTCGCGGGTCGTCGCAAGCGACTTCCACGGTGCGGAACAGGTTTTCGTCCAGTCGCGCAAGACTGTCGGCCGGAGTCGAGGTTGGAAAGGCATCGAAATTTCGCAGGGTCGGCAATTGCCGGTTTGCCCCATACTGCGCAATCAGCGCAGCTTTCTCTTCCATCCGGCCAAGTTGCCAGAACCCCAGCGTCACCATCACCGCCGCAGCGGCGATGACAAGGACCGTCGGAATGATCGGGACACGACCAGCGATCATGAAAGGTCGCTCCCGTCATGGCGATGCTCTTCGGCGCGGCGGCTGTATTCTGCAACCAGCAACCAGGCCTTGGCGACGCGCAGGCCAACGATAACGCCGATGATCGTCAGCGGCACCCACAAAATGACATGCAGCCACCAAGGCGGATCGAAACTGAGTTGCAACCAAACCGCCAGAGCCACGATGATCGTGCCGATGCCCAGCGTAAGGAAAGCGGCAGGTCCATCACCCACGTTGAAGCGCGAATAATTCAGCCCGCATTTATCGCACCTGTCGGCAAATGCGATCCAGCCATCGAACAGCGTGCGCGCACCGCAGCGGGGGCAGGAACCGAAAAGGGCGGCCTCGCGAATGGCGGGCCGCCCTTCTTTCGTGTCGGTATCGTTGGTCACTATCGCAAGCAAACAGGGGCTAGTGAACCTCTGCCCCCCAGCCGCCCCAGACGTAGACGGTGATGAACAGGAACAGCCACACCACGTCGACGAAGTGCCAGTACCACGCAGCCGCTTCGAAGCCGAAGTGCTGGCGCGGGGTAAAGTGGCCGAGGTACGTACGGCGTAGGCACACGATCAGGAAAATCGTCCCCACGATCACGTGGAAGCCGTGGAAGCCTGTCGCCATGTAGAAGGCGCTGGAATAGTTGTTGCCGCCAAAGCCGAAGGGGGCAGCTGCATATTCGTAGGCCTGGATGGCGCTGAACAATATGCCGAGGCCAATGGTGAGCCATAGGCCCTTTTTCAGCCCGTCACGGTCGCCATTGATGAGGCTGTGGTGCGCCCAGGTTACCGTGGTGCCCGAACATAGCAGGATGAGCGTGTTGAGGAGCGGCAAGTCGAAGGCATCCAGCACTTCGATGCCATCGGGCGGGAAATTGGCCAGTGCGGCAGCGCCTTCCTGTCCGATAAGGTTACGCCAGGTGCCTTCGCCCATGGCTTCCAGCGGAGCAGGGAACAGTGCAAAATCGAACCAGCTCCAGAACCAGCCGACGAAGAACATGACTTCAGAAGCGATGAACAGGATCATTCCGTAACGCATGTGCAGTTGCACGACGGGGGTATGATCGCCGCTTTGCGCTTCGTTCACCACCTTGGAGAACCAGCCGAAGAAGGTTGCGATCAGGCCGGCAATGCCCAGCCCCAGGACAATGCGCCACGCACCTTCGGGGAAGGCATCGCCCGAACTGTGCATATACATCACCATGCCGGTAAAAAAGGTCAGCGCGGAAAACGCACCGACCAACGGCCAGATGTCGGGAGCGAGAATGTGATAATCGTGGTTCTTGGCGCCGGCCATGATTCTAGTCCTGATCCTTGGGTTTTGTGGGCCTGTAAAGCGAGAGAGCGTCCGGGTCCAGAGCCTAGCTCGGGTTCTTGTCGGCTTCGGACGCGCGGTGGAAGGTGTAGGAAAGGGTGATCTGCTCCACACCCTTCATGTTCGGATCGTCCAGCGCGGCCGGATCGACATAATAAAGCACCGGCATCCGGATTTCCTCGCCCGGCTGCAGGGTCTGCTCGGTAAAACAGAAACACTGGATCTTGTTGAAATAGCGACCGGCCTGCTCCGGCTCCACGTTGAAAGTGGCAGTGCCGGTAACAGGAACGCTGGAATTGTTGCGCGCTGTGTAGAAGGCCATGTCACGCTGGCCGATGGCGACAGTATCCGTCACCTGAACAGGCTTGAACTCCCAGGGCATGTTGCGCGACGTATTGGCATCGAAGCGGATCGAGTAGGTCGAGCCCCCTGCGCTGGCTGCCAGTCGCTGCGCCATTGCCGCATCGCTTTCACTCGCCACCTGCGTCGTGCCGCCAAAGCCGGTGACGCGGCAGAACAGATCGTACAATGGCACTGCAGCATAGCCCATTCCCAGCATAGCCAGCGCCATGCCGAAAGCGATCAGCATGGTGCGCTTGTTGCGGGTTTCGAGTGTCAGCGTGCTCATCAGTCGCCCATCCTCACGATAGTGATAGCGTAAAACAGGATAACGAAACCTGCCAGCATCAAGCCGATCACGAGATTGCGCTGCTTGCGGCGGCGGATAAATTCCTTCTCTTCGTCGGGAGTCATGACAGCACCATACGATCTGCGACTAGCGCGGTGAACAATGCGAACAGGTAGATGACCGAGTATCCGAACAAACGCTTCTCCGGCTTCATGCGGTCTTCCGATTGCGAGGTGCGCAAACCAACGGGCACCGCGAGCGCCACGAACAGCGCCGATAGCGCGAGCGCGGCGATACCATAGATCAAACCGGTTCCGCCAATAGCCCAGGGCAGCAGTGCCACAGCCAGCAGAAGGACCGAATAAGCGAGCACCTGGCGACGCGTCGATTTCTCTCCGGCGACGACGGGCATCATGGGTATGCCAGCATCGGCGTAATCGGTTTTGACGAACAGCGCGAGTGCCCAGAAATGCGGCGGCGTCCATATGAAGATGATCGCGAATAGCAGCACCGGCATGACTGTAATCTCGCCTGTCACGGCGATCCAGCCTATCAACGGGGGAAATGCTCCTGCCCCGCCGCCGATCACGATGTTCTGCGGCGTGCGCGGCTTCAGCCACATGGTGTAGATGACGGCGTAATAGACGATCGAGAACGCCAGCACCCCGGCAGCCAGCCAGTGGATGGCCACCAGCATCACGAAGACCGACGCGCCAGACATCAGCATGCCGAAATCGCGCGCATCCTGACGGCGCAGCCGACCGGCGGGAAGCGGACGCTTTGCCGTGCGCTTCATCTTCGCATCGATATCGGCTTCCCACCACTGATTGAGCGCGGCAGCACCGCCAGCGCCCATCGCGATGCACAGGATCGCCGTGAAACCTAGCACGGGATGGATTGAACCTGGCGCGGCCAGCAACCCGCACAACCCTGTGAACACGACGAGGCTCATCACCCGAGGCTTCGTCAGCGCGAAGAAATCGCGCCACTCGGCGGGCAAAGGTGTCGCAGTAGGGGCCAGGGTCGAGGTCAAGTTGCGTTTCTCAATATGGAAGGGGGCGCCCCGTTTCCGGCGCGCCCCCTCCCGTTTTCAGTCAGGCGAGGGTCGCCGTTCAGGCGGTCGCCGGTTTCTCGCTGATGTGATCGTCGGGCGAATGATGATCCTCGATCACGGGAAGCGTTTCGAACTGGTGGAACGGCGGCGGGCTGGACAGGCTCCATTCCAGCGTCGTCGCACCTTCACCCCAGTAATTGCCCGGAGCGCGCTTACCGGCGAACAGGGCATAGCCGATATTTACGAAGAACACGATCATCGAACCGGCCATGATCATGTAGCCGTAAGTCGCGATCTCGTTCCAGTAGGAGAACGCAGGCGTAAAGTCGGGGTAGCGACGTGCCATGCCCTGCAAGCCCAGGAAGTGCATCGGGAAGAAGATCACGTTCACGCCGATGAAGAACAACCAGAAGTGAACGTGGCTGAGGAACTCCGAGTGCCAGCGGCCCGACATCTTCGGGAACCAGTAGTAGAAGCCAGCAAACATGGAGAACACTGCGCCCATCGACAGCACGTAGTGGAAGTGCGCCACCACGTAGTAGGTGTCATGCAGGTTATCGTCGATGCCGCCATTGGCCAGCACCACACCGGTCACACCGCCCACGGTGAACAGGAAGATGAAGCCCATCGCCCAGACCATCGGCGATTTGAACTCCAGCGAACCGCCCCACATGGTGGCGATCCAGCTGAAGATCTTGATGCCGGTGGGCACCGCGATAACCATGGTGGCAGCGGTGAAGTACATCTTTGTATTCACGTCGAGGCCGACCGTATACATGTGGTGCGCCCAGACAACGAAGCCCACCACGCCGATCGCGACCATGGCATAGGCCATGCCAAGGTAACCGAACACGGGCTTGCGGCTGAAGGTGGCAACGATCTGCGAAATCATGCCGAAGCCCGGCAGGATCATGATGTACACTTCGGGGTGGCCGAAGAACCAGAACAGGTGCTGGTACAGAACGGGGTCGCCGCCACCTGCCGGGTCGAAGAAGGTTGTGCCGAAGTTGCGGTCGGTCAGCAGCATGGTGATGGCCGCAGCCAGCACGGGCAGTGCCAGCAGCAGCAGGAAGGCGGTTACCAGCACTGACCATACGAAGAGCGGCATCTTGTGCAGTGTCATGCCCGGTGCACGCATGTTGAAAATGGTGGTGATGAAGTTGGTCGCACCCAGGATCGAACCGGCACCTGCAAGGTGCAGCGCGAAGATCGCGAAATCGACCGCCGGACCCACGGAACCAGTGGTGGAAAGCGGCGCGTAGACCGTCCAGCCAACGCCTGCACCCATGCCCGTGCCGCCCGGCACGAACAGCGAGAACAGCAGCGAGACGAAGCCCACGGCGGTCAGCCAGAACGAGATATTGTTCATGCGCGGGAAGGCCATGTCTGGCGCGCCGATCATTAGCGGAACGAACCAGTTACCGAAGCCGCCGATCATGGCGGGCATGACCATGAAGAACACCATGATCAGGCCGTGAGCCGTGATCAGCACGTTCCACATATGGCCCTGCTGGTCGAAGCTGGCACCATCGCCACCAAGGAAATTGACCACGTCGCCCATAACCTGCAGGCCGGGCGCACCCAGCTCTGCACGCATGAGGCCGGAAATGGCGCCGCCGATGATACCCGCCATGATCGCGAAGATCAGGTACAGGGTGCCGATATCCTTGTGGTTGGTCGACATGAACCAGCGCGCGAAGAATGCGGGCTTGTGATCGGCGTGATCATGCGCGGCATGGTCTTCGTGGTGGGCGTCGAAACCTTCAGCGGTGGTAGCCATTTTCGTACGAACCTTATCGTGTGTCGTCTAAATTAAATCAGGTGGTCGGCGAAGTGTCTTGTGTGGGCGCTTCGCCGGCGATCGGGGCATCTTCCATCGAACTGACCGGAGGGCGAACGCCCTCGACTTCAACCGCGTCGTCAGCAGCAGGAGCGGGAGTCGCTGCGGCAGCTTCCTCGGCCTCGATCTGTGCGCGGGTCATACCGCCCGGCTGGCTTTGCACCCAGGCGTTGTATTCCGCCAGCGGACGCGCCTCGATCGCGATGGGCATGTATCCATGACGGGCACCGCACAATTCCATGCACTGACCATAGTAGATGCCCGGCTCTTCGATAATCAGCATCTTCTCGTTGATGCGTCCCGGCACGGCGTCGATCTTGAACCACAGCGACGGCACGCCAAAGGAGTGGATCACGTCCGCGCCGAACGTTTGCAGGCGGATCGGCACGCCCACTGGCACGACCATGCGGTTGTCCGCGGCCAGCTGCGGCGGCAGACCTGCGTCGAGTGCATCGCTTTCGGGCATCATGTTCGAGATCACCTCGAAACCGCCATTGTCGAGATATTCATAGCCCCAGTACCACTGGTAACCATTGGCCTTGATGGTGATCGCGTCCTCCGGCGGGGTCTCGTACTGGTCTGCCAGCAGAGAGATCGAAGGCACGGCGATAACCACGAGGATCAATACCGGGATCACCGTCCAGACAACTTCGATAACCGTGTTATGGCTGGTCTTGGAAGGCACAGTGTTCGCACGCTTGTTGTAGCGGAACATCACCCACATCAGCAGGAACAGGACGAAAATGCTGATGATGAATACCATCGGGATAAGAATCGCGTCGTGCATCCACAAAGCGTACTGGCCGGTTTCGGTATACTGGTCCTGGAAGTTCATCGATTTCCAAAGGTCTTCTTCGGACGATGTGGGCTGACCCTTGATCATTTCGGGACCGTAGTAGTCGAAGCCTGCTGCCTCCGCCTCTGTCACTAAGGTTTCCTCGGCCTCGGCCGTGGCGGCCTGAACCACCTCGTCCGATTGCGCCAGCACCGCTTGCGGTGCAGCCGCCAGGGTAAAGGCCGCCATCACCATAAAGGCGAGGAGATTGAGCTTCTTGCGGGCAATAGCGCCGAAATTCATTGCGTCGATGCTTTCCATTTTCCGTCTTGGGCACAACTGCCCCCAGACCCCGGCAGGGGCCACCAACGCCGCGCCTATACGCGCGCTTGCCCCATGCCTCAAGCGCAACTAGGGACTTTTTTCCACCTTGCCCATGCGGGCTTTGGTCCAAATCGCCCCGATGGCACAGAAACAGGCACGAGAAAGGCACCGACAGCACCATGACACAGGATGAGGTCCTAGAGGAATTTCGCCAAAGCGGCGCGCTGCTCGAAGGACACTTCAAACTGTCTTCCGGGCGGCACAGTGGCCACTACCTGCAATGCGCGCGCGTGCTGATGAACCCGGTTCGCGCTGCGCGGTTGGCAGAAGCGCTGGGCGAAAAGCTCCCCGGCGATATCCTCGATTCGCTCGATGCAGTGGTGTCGCCAGCGATGGGCGGCATCATTATCGGCCATGAAATGGGCCGCGCACTCAATCTCGATGCCATGTTCCTCGAACGACCCGATGGCGAGTTTCACCTGCGCCGCGGTTTTGCATTGGCGCCCGGCGCGAAGGTGCTGATGGTGGAAGACGTTGTCACCACCGGCCTTTCCAGTCGGGAGGCGATTGCAGCCGTTGGCCGGGAAGGCGGCGAAGTGCTGGCCGAGGTTGCGCTGGTCGATCGATCAAACGGGTCTGCCGATCTTGGCGTACCGTTCTTCCCCCTCATCGACATCGACTTTCCCACTTACGCGGAGGACGAGGTGCCCGAAGAACTGGCCGCCTTGCCCATTACCAAGCCGGGCAGCCGCAAGTGACATTGCGGCGCGCATCGGTTGCAGCAGCGCTCCTCATGCCGGTATTGGCGGGGTGCGCGATGATGCAGGAGCTGGGCTTCGAAGATCAGAGCGCCGCCGTGCGCGCCTATGCGGACCTGACGGACAGCGGCTTCGAAGGCGATTTCGCGGTATCGCAGCCGGGCCGGGCCGACACCATATACTACGGTGCCACCGATCCTGCCGAAGCGGAGGTACGAACGCTGGATGGCTGGCCCTGGGCGTCCGTTACCAAGCAGGTGATTGCCGTGCTGGTGATGCGCGAAGTTGAGGATGGACGGCTATCGCTGGATAGTGAAGTCGGCCAGTTCATACGCCCCTTGCGAGGCAGGGGCCTGACAGTGGAAGACCTGTTGCGTCATCGCAGCGACTTGCCGAACCCGGACAACACGCCTGCTGACGCGAGTGGTATCCCTTCTTTCTACATGGGTGACAGCGATCCGCTCGCCTTCTGCACCAACGGCAAGGGTGAAGCAGCGCCGGAGGAGGGCCGCAGCTACAACAATTGCGATTACATCGTGCTGGGCGCAGTGTTGGAAGCCTCTGCCGATTCCAGCCTTGACCTGCTGCTGGCGCAGGGCATCGGACTGGAAGCTGGCTGGTACAACACCAGTTTCCTCGAACCGGGCAGCGATCGCCCATTCGCCTCTCGTGACGAAGATGCCGCCCCGCGCATCGCCCGGTACGGCGCATCGGGCGCTCTGGTCGGTCCACTTGACGACATGCTGTTGTTCGACCGTGCGCTGATGGACGGTGTCCTGCTTGGCGAGGATGCTCTGGCACAACTTTGGAACAGCGATCCCGCCGCCGGTTCGATGGCGATGGGCCAATGGGTTTTCGAGGCATCGCTATCGGAATGCGCGGACCCTGTCCGCATAGTGGAGAGACGCGGCGGGATTGATGATTACCAGTTGCGCAATATAATCCTGCCTGACCTTGGGATTGCCGTCGCCCTCGCCACCGACCAGCCGGGTTTCGGCCTCGGGGAAATCCAGGCAGGCAGCGGGCCGATGCACGATCTGCTCGCCACGCTGGCTTGCAGCTAGAATTACCCGATCCGTTTGACTAGAGGCGCATTTGCAATGACCACTCCTCTCCGCCTTGGCGTCAACATCGATCACGTGGCCACCATCCGCAACGCGCGCGGCGGCGATCACCCCGATCCCGTGCGCGCGGCTGAAATCGTGGCGCGCTGCGGCGGCGATGGTATCACCGCTCATCTGCGCGAAGATCGTCGCCATATTCGCGATGAAGACCTGCGCCGCATCCAGGATGCGACCGACCTCCCGCTGAACCTGGAAATGGCCGCAACCGAAGAAATGCTGGCCATCGCCCTCGCCCATAAACCGCACGCTGCCTGCATCGTGCCGGAAAAACGCGAGGAGCGCACGACCGAGGGCGGACTGGATGCAGCAGGCAAGCACAACCAGTTGCAACCCATCGTCAGCCGCCTGAAGGATGCAGGCATCCGCGTCAGCCTGTTTATCGAAGCGACAGAGCGGCAACTGGATGCAGCATTGCAACTTGGCGCACCGGTGGTGGAATTTCACACCGGTGCATACGCCCATGCCGAGGGCGAGGAGCGCGCGCAAATTCTGAAGCAACTGGCCGACATGTCAGCGCTTGCCGCCAAAAACGGCATCGAACCCCATGCGGGCCACGGCCTTACATACGAGAACGTGCAGCCCGTCGCCGCCATTCCGCAACTGGCGGAACTGAACATCGGCCATTACCTGATCGGCGAAGCGATTTTCTGCGGGCTGGAACCTGCCGTACTGAAGATGCGCGAACTGATGGATCACGCACGATGAGGTGGGGCGAGATGGGGTGGGCGCGATGATCATCGGTCTCGGCTCCGACCTGTGCAATATCGAGCGCATCCAGAACTCGCTCGACCGCTTTGGTGAGCGGTTCACCAATCGCGTCTTCACCGATGTGGAAAATGCCAAGGCTGCGCGGCGTCCGCACACGCAGGCGGGCACCTATGCCAAGCGGTTTGCCGCGAAAGAGGCTTTCAGCAAGGCCGTGGGCACCGGATTCAAACGCGGTGTGTTCATGAAGGACATCGGCGTCGTCAACGCCCCCAGCGGTGCGCCCACACTGGCCCTTGCTGGCGGAGCGGCGGCGCGGGTCGAAGAACTCACGCCCGCAGGCCACCTGGTTTTCATTCATCTCACCCTCACCGACGATCATCCATGGGCGCAGGCGTTCGTGATAATCGAAGCCCATCCGAAAGCCTGATTCCTCCCGCCATGAGCGACCCAAAACCGAAGAAGCCGATCGATTGGCTAGCGGAACTTCGCGGCCTTGCCCTGATGCTGCTCGCCGTGCTCGCTTTCCACACCTTCGTGGCCAAGCCGTTCTATATTCCCAGTATCAGCATGGTGCCCAACCTGATGGTGGGAGATCGGCTTGTGGTGAGCAAGTATCCCTACGGTTGGAGCTGGGTCTCGGCCAGTTTTCATGTCCTGCCGCGCGGTGACTGGCGCGTGGCCCCTGGCACTCCGGAATATGGCGACATCGTGATCGCCGTCCCGCCCGAAAAGGCGGAAGATTACATCAAGCGGGTGATCGCACTACCGGGCGATACGATCGCGCTGGTGGACGGACAGATCATCCTGAACGGCGAACCTGTCGAGCAGGAGGTGGAACCGCCCGTGCGCATCCCTGCCGAGAACGACAATATCTGCGGCTATGACATCGAATGCCTTTCTGCCTTCCAGCCCTATCTAGTGACACTGGAGGACGGAACCCGCGTTTACGAGCCACCAACCTATCGCGAAACGCTTCCCAATGGCGCGAGTTACCTTATTATCGACTACAAGGATCAGGCGCTGGACGACATGGCTCAAATCACCATTCCCGATGGACATGTCTTCTTGATGGGCGACAATCGCGACCATTCGGCAGACAGCCGTGCTTCTTCCTACGAAAGCGGGCTTGGCGGGCCGGTGCCGCTGGAGGACGTTGGCGGAAGGGCCGAAATAATCACCTTCTCCCTCGACGGACTCGCCTCGTGGAATCCGATATCCTGGTGGCCGGCCTTGCGCGGAGAGCGCGCCTGGACCAGTCTACGTCCTGAACTGCGAGGGGAACAAGGCACATGAGCGATCCGGTTGGGCCCAATAGCGATAGGCAAATGGGCGCCAGCCCTACGCGCATCTCCTCGCCGGAACTGCGTTTCGAGGCGTGGCGCGCCCTCACCTGGACCACCGTCGTGGGTCTTGTGGTGCTGGCCGTATACATCTCGCAAAGCCTGCTGGTGATCTTTGGCGCGATGGTGTTTGCCACGCTGGTGGATGGCGGCGCCCGGCTGCTGGGCCGGGTCTTGCCAATCAATCGCGGCTTGCGGATCGCCATCGTGCTGGCGGGCGCCGTCGCTTTCCTGGTCTGGCTGTCGATGTTTGCCGGATCGCAGATTTCGCAACAGGCGGCTGCATTTCCAACCATCGTGGAAGAGCAAGCCCGCGCACTGTTTGGCTGGATGCGCGAACAGGGCTTTCAGATCAGCATGGACACGGTGCAGGCCATGGCAAGCCAGGCCGCCAGCGGGTTTGGCACCGTCACCCGCGCGCTGGGCGGTCTGCTGGGCGGAGTGACCACGTTGGTCCTGATTGTCATTATCGGCATTTACGTTGTTATCGAGCCACGACTGTACGAACGCGGCGTGGCGTGGATGCTGCCCAAGGGCCGCCGGGAAGAATTTTACACAACCGCCAGCAACATGGGCTACACCATGCGCCGCCTGATGTTCGGGCGGCTTGTAGGCATGGTGTTCGAAGGTGTGTTCACCTACATCATGCTGCTCGGCTATGGCCTGGTAACGGGGGACACCATCCCGATGGCAGCCCTGCTGGCCATTCTCACCGGACTGCTGGCCTTCGTGCCCAACATCGGCGCACTGATTTCCGGCGTGCTGATGGTGCTGGTGGGCTTTTCAGGCGGAGCGCAGATGGGCATCTACACCATCATCGTCTATTTCGCGGTGCAGAATATCGATGGCTACTTCGTCATTCCGATGATCGCCCGCAAGACGGTTGACCTTGCCCCTGCACTGGTGCTGGCCATGCAGCTCATCATGGGCATATTGTTCGGCATCCTTGGCCTGTTCCTCGCCGATCCGCTACTGGCGATGATCAAGGTGGCGCTGGAGGAACGTGCGAAGGCCAAGGACAACGAGGACGCAAACGAAATCGATGCCGCTGCAAGAGCAGCTGGTGACACGCATGTGATGGAGAGCAATCCTGCGTAAATTCCTCTATACGATCGTATTTCTCATCCTGCTGGCGCTGGTGGTGCTGTTCGTGCTGCGCTTTTATGCAGATGAGCTGACCGAGCTGGCGCTTGTGCCCGATGTCGAATTTGTCGAACAGGCAGCGCTGGACGACAACGCCTATCAGGACCCGGCCATGTGGTTCAGCCGCCCCGGCAAGGGCGTGAACGATCCTGCCCGCTGGCAACCCGCCGCCGCAGAAGGTTCAGCCCCGGCACCGGAAGCGGCGGATGCCGCGAACACGCCGCCGTTTGCCGTTTTCTTCGTCCACCCGACCAGTTTCCTCGACAATGATGCGTGGAATGCCCCGCTGGATCACGAGGAATCGCAAACCCGCGCAAGGTTGATGGTGCGCGGCATGGCCAGCGCCTTTAACCAGGCGAGCGAAATCTGGGTTCCGCGCTATCGCCAGGCAACTTACGGCGCATTCCTTACCGATGCGCCGGAGGCCGGACGCGCGCTGGATGCAGCCTATGCCGATATCGAGACAGCCTTCGATTTCTTCGTCGACAGTGTTCCCGAAGACATGCCTATCGTCATCGCCGGACACAGCCAGGGCGGGTACCACGTGGTCCGTCTGCTGACTGACAAGCTGAAAGGTACCGACCTGATGGACCGGGTCGCCGTGGCCTATCCGATCGGTATCCCCATCTCTGTTCAGACCGATCTTCCGGCCCTCGGCCTCCCTGCCTGCGCCACCGCGCAGCAGGGCAGATGTGTCGTAAGCTGGGCCAGCTTTGCCGAACCTGCCGATCCCGGCCAGTACTTGCGATTATATGGCGATACTCCCGGTATCGATGGTGAAGTGCGCGGCGGCACACCGATCCTGTGCGTGAACCCTGTCACCGGCACGCTGAATGGTGAAGCTGATGCGTCGGACAACCTTGGCACTCTGGTGCCAGAGGATAATCTTGCCAGCGGCGAACTGGTGGCAGGTTCCGTTCCAGCGCGATGCGATCCCGATTCCGGTATTCTGCTGATTGGCCATCCGCCGGAACTTGGCCAGTACGTGCTGCCCGGCAACAACTATCACGTCTACGACATTCCGCTGTTCTGGCGTAATTTGCAGCAGGACGTCGTCCGCAGGGTGCGCCAGTGGCAACCGACGCCAGCCTCGTAACGGAGGACGCCGCCATATTCCGCGATGCCCTGCCCGATGGCGGGGCATTGCTAGGGCTGGACCTCGGCACCAAGACCATCGGCACCGCGCTGTGCGACGCGGGGTGGAATTTCGCCACTGCCGCCAAGACCCTCCCCAAAGGCAAGTTCACCCGGGACAGGGCCGCCTTGCAGGAAATCTGCAGCGCACGGAGGGTGGCGGGTTTGGTGATCGGCCTGCCGTTGAATATGGATGGCAGCGCTGGCCCTCGTGTGCAGGCAAGCCGCGCTTTTGCTCGCAATCTTGCAGCAGCCGAAACCGGCCTGGGCCTGCCGGTATTGCTGTGGGACGAGCGCTGGTCCACCACCGCGGCAGAGCGCGACATGATCGCCACCGACACCAGCCGCAAGAAGCGCGCCGAACGCATCGACAGCCATGCCGCCGCCGTCATCCTGCAAGGCGCAATAGACCGGCTGGCGGGCGGATTGTTCTAGATCGCGGCCAGGTTCCGTCCCCGGTTCGCTTCCACCACGATCAGACACGTTCGATGATGACGATCAGACCGGGCGGCAGGGGGCCATCGTGCGGCAAGGTGAGCCGCTGCGCATCTGCCCGTGCCCGATCCAGGATCGCCGGTGGGATGGCCGCGTCGGCAATCACTGCGTCGGCGCTGCCCAACATTCGGGACTGCCGGATAGTAAGGTCTTCCGGGTCGTCGCTGTGAAGCGTGAAAGTGACGCTGGCGTCGGCGCTCTCATCCTGCGCGCCTTCGAGCCATGCCTTCAAACGGTCCGCCCCGCCGGGAGACAGGGGATCGAGCGGGCCGCCCTCGCCCAATGCCGCATCCAGCGCGCGGCGGCGCTCGCCCATTTCGGGGAAGCGCGCCTTGATGGCGCCGCGCATGGCCGAGAGCTTTTCGGCCAGAGCGCCGAGATCGGCGGGCAGCAATTTTTCCAGTCGCAGCCGCACTTGCTTTGCGAGGCCAGCGGAAGCACCGCTGGTGCCCACGGCGATCAGCACCGGGTCGCGCTCCAGCAGGCTGGGCGTGGTGAAATCGCACAGGTCCGGTCGATCCACCACGTTCACCAGCAAGCCCGCACAGCGCAGGCGAATGGCATCGCCCTCGCACATTCTTGCATCGTCATGCGCCACGAAGGCAAGCCGCGCGCCTTCGTCCACGCCTTCCTGCATATCGGTAACGACGCGGCCACCCGCGCGTTCGACAAGGCGGCGCTTGGGTTCGGCCATCTCGCCCTCCCCCAGCACGATAACCGGTTGTCCGGCGATGCGGTGAAAGAGCGGTAGCGAGCGCATCAGTCCTTCAGGAAATCGGGCACCCGTTCCGCATCCATGATGGCATGGGCGGGAATGCGATCGGCAACCACAGCGTATTGATCACCGTCCACCATCACTTCAGGCACGAAACCGCGCGAGTTGTAGCTGCTGGCCATTGTCGCGCCATAGGCTCCGGCAGTGCGGAATACGGCCAGATCGCCCGATTGCATGGCATCGCACTCGCGGTCACGCGCAAAGGTGTCGCCGGTTTCGCAGATAGGACCGACGATATTGGCGGTCATGCGCTCTCCCGTCGGACGCACCGCGTCGAAATCGTGCCACGCGCCATAAAGCGCGGGACGCGCAAGATCGTTCATGGCGGCATCGACGATCATGAACGGCGGCCCGTTGCCCCCGCGCTTTACGCGTACCACGCGGGTCAGCAATACGCCTGCATTGCCCGCGATCACGCGGCCCGGCTCGAATGTCAGGTGAACGCCCCAGCCCTTCGTCACGCGCGCTACCATCGCACCATATTCCGCAGGAGAAGGCGGTGTTTCGCCAACCTTGTATGGAACGCCAAGACCGCCGCCCAGATCGACATGGGTGATTGTGTGCCCGTCGTCGCGCAGTTCGCTTACCAGTGCGCCGACCTTGCCAAAGGCGGTTTCCAGCGGTTCAAGTTCAAGCAGCTGGCTGCCGATGTGCACGGCCACGCCGCGCAGGTTCAGTCCGTCCAGCGCGGCCAGTTCGCCAAACACCTCGCGCGCACGGATCAGCGGTATGCCGAACTTGTTCTCCGCCTTGCCGGTAGAGATTTTCTCGTGTGTTCTTGCATCGACGTCGGGATTGATGCGCAAGGTGGCATTCGCCTGCTGGCCCCGGCTTTTCGCCAGATCGGCAAGCTCACGGCCTTCCTCGCTCGATTCGATGTTGAACTGACCGATTCCCGCATCCAGACCCTGCACAAGCTCGGCCTGCGTCTTGCCCACGCCCGAAAAGACGATATCTTTCGCAGGCATTCCCGCCATCAGCGCGCGCGCCATCTCTCCGCCTGAGACCACGTCCGCACCATACCCTTCGCGGCTCAGCAGGCGAAGCACTGCGATGTTAGGGTTCGATTTGACCGCGAAGGCGATGTGCGGTGCCTGTTCCAGTCCGTTCAAGGCATCGCGAAACACGCGAGCGTGGCGTTCAAAGGTCGCGCGGGAATAGACGTAGACGGGCGTCCCCACCTCTTGCGCAATGCGCGAAAGCGGTACGTCCTCGGCGTGCAATTCGCCGTTCTTCAGCTGGAAAAAATCCAATTACCTGGGTCCAATCAAATTTGGGGCGGGAGGTCGAAGGGATCGTCCTCGCGCTCTTCGCTCTCGCGCCGCAATTCCACGCTGCGTTCGGGCGCGGCCTGCGGATCGAGTTCGAGCAACTCTTCGGCTTCAAGTGGTTGCCCCGCCCCATAAGGCGCAGGCGGCAGGGTTTCGCCCGCCGCAGGCTCGAGATCGGCGGTCTGGGCGCAAGCGCCAAGCAGCAACGGCAGAGTGATAAGGACGCGTTTCATGTGTTCATCCCCAGCTTCTCACGCGCCTGTGCCACGCGTTTTCGCACCTCGTCCGGAGCGGTTCCACCGTGCGAATTGCGCGCGGCAACCGAAGCCTCGACAGACAAGGCCTTGTAAACGCGGTCGTCGATCCGCGTGTCTATTGCCGTGAGTTCCTCAATGGAAAGTTCATCCAGGGCAACGCTTTTCTTTTCCGCCAGTTTCACCGCAGCCCCGGTGATATGATGCGCCTCACGAAAGGGAATGTCCGCCTCACGCACAAGCCAGTCGGCAAGATCGGTGGCAGTGGCATAGCCAAGCTCTGCCGCCTGCAGCATGCGCTGTGTCTTGAAGTCCGCGCCATCGACCATGCCAGCCATCGCGGCAAGGCACAGGCGCAGCAGGCCAGCGGCCTCGAATACGGGCGGCTTGTCGTCCTGCATATCCTTGGAATAGGCGAGCGGCAGACCTTTCATCGTCACCATCAGTGCGGTCTGGCAGCCGATGATCCGCCCGGCGTGCCCGCGCACCAGTTCTGCTGCATCGGGGTTCTTCTTCTGCGGCATGATGGAAGAGCCGGTCGAAAGCGTATCGGGCATGCGCACAAAGCCGAAGGGCTGGCTGGCCCAGATCACGAACTCCTCCGCCAGGCGCGACAGATGCAGCGCGCACTGGCTGGCTGCCGTCAGGTAATCCAACGCAAAATCGCGGTCCGACACCGCGTCCAGGCTGTTGGCCGTTGGCTGCGCAAAACCCAGCGCCTGCGCGGTCATCTCGCGATCGATCGGAAAGCCCGTTCCCGCCAGCGCGGCGCTGCCGAGCGGGCATTGGTTCAATCGATCACGCGCATCCTTGAAGCGGGAGACATCGCGTTCCGCCATCTCGTAATAGGCCATGAGATGGTGGCCCAGCGTTACGGGCTGCGCGGTTTGCAGATGGGTGAAACCGGGCATGATCGAATCGGCGTGTTCGCCCGCTCGCGTCACCAGCGCGTGTTGCAGCGTCTCAAGCCCGGCAATCGCTTCGTCCATCGCTTCCCTGGTCCACAGCCGGAAATCGGTCGCCACCTGGTCGTTGCGGCTGCGGGCCGTGTGCAGACGCCCTGCCACGGGCCCGACCAGTTCGGCCAGCCGCGCCTCGGTGGTCATGTGGATGTCTTCAAGGTCCCAGTCCTCGGGCACGCCGTCGCGCTCGTATTCGCCCGCAACCTGCTCAAGACCGCCAATAATGG
>CAJXTZ010000037.1 GCA_913061345.1 uncultured Erythrobacter sp. | reverse complement strand
CCCTGCGTGTCGAGCACGCCGCGCAGCACGTGGTAGCGCACGCCGGGAAGGTCGCGCACACGGCCGCCGCGGATCAGCACGACAGAGTGTTCCTGGAGGTTGTGGCCCTCGCCCGGAATGTAGGCGATGATCTCGCGCTGGTTGGTAAGACGGATCTTGGCCACCTTGCGCAGTGCCGAGTTCGGCTTCTTCGGGGTCGTCGTGTAGACGCGCGTGCAAACGCCGCGCTTCTGCGGGTTGTTCATCATCGCCGCAGACTTGCTTTTCTTGACGATGGGACTGCGGCCCTTGCGGACCAGCTGGTTAATTGTCGGCATGGTTTCTCTTCACCGTTCGAGGGGATCGCAGCCCGCCACCATGCCCGCCTTTGCCAGACGGATACGAGGGACAGGCCCTTCACCCAAATTGTGGCGCCAGTTGCACCGGATGGAATATATCGGGATCGCGTGAAGCGGACCGGACGCCTTTCCGAAGAAAGCCAAGCCGATCCATCGCGCGAGCCTGAAACACTCCACCCGAACCTTCCGGCACCGGGTTACTTTGACGGCTGCCCCACGGATTGCTCCGCAATAGAAAAAGGCTCCACGCATTGGGAGCCCCGGGACACGACCGGCAATGTTCAGCTCTATCTGACCAGGGACTCGCTACACGAGCGGGCCTCGGTTGAGGGCGCACTTAGTTGGATTTGGGTGGGGGGTCAAGGGGAGCGAGCTATTACCGTCCCGCTTGGAAATTTGCGATGATCATCTTTATACATGATAATATAACCCGGTAGGGCGGTAACATGCCAGCCGGATGGTAAAGAACTGGCCACGTGCGACAATAGCGTTCTGACAGACGCGCCGTGCGATAACACTCCGAGTTTTGTCGAACTGAGATCATTGTGCGGCAGACGGCTATTCCCGCCCTTGTTCTGATAACGAAGCGTATATGTCAGGTTTTGCTTCAATCTCGTCAATACATCAGCCGCCGTTTCTCCTGCTTCAACTTCGACCTGTGACGGCGCATCCAGATCAATGGGAAATTGAGCATCAAAGTTCGATGACTTTACCCGTGTGGTGTCACGCTCTTTGCCAGGATCGTTTGACCCAAAACCACTTCCATTCCAAGCCAAACTGGAAACCCCACCGTAATGCCGGATTAGATCGCCTTCCAAGTCCATCGCGGTGAAGACGAAAATCCTGACCGCCCTAAAACTCACGCGCCGTGGATCGAGATTGTTGCGATTGCGGATTTTCGTTGCATGTCGTGCAAGCCGAGACCGCAGACCTGCGTCACCATCGGTTTTTCCGACATAGACGAGCGTCTCATCTAGAAAAAGTTGATAGACACCTTGCTCATCGGGAATTGAACTTGCCTGAGCAACACTCAGTACAGCACTATCAACGTTGACAAATACCTCGACCAGACGCGTCAACAATGCATGAGGGAGGTCGAATTCAAATTCGACATATCCTGCGCAATCGGTCTGCTCTATCTCTGTGCCCTTGAAGATATCCATCAAGCGGCAATTGCAAAATCTTTGGCATCTTGCGAAAGCAATTCCGCAACTCGCTTTCCTGCGGCTGTCGCAAGTTCGACGGGAACAGCATTGCCTAATTGGCGCATAGACTCGGTCCAACTGCGGGAAAAAGTGTAGTCGTCTGGCAAGCCCTGAAGACGCGCAGATTCTCGAAGTGTGAAATATCGCACGGTGCCGTCATCCTTAACCATCATGTTTTCTCCGCCCGGAACGCCATGATCGCCCGCCTTTAGTGCTTTTGCAGGTTGGTCGAGCGGACTGCCGGTATGGCCGGGATATACCCTCGCACCACTTTGAAAGCAGTGGTTCATTCTTTCGTTCGGCTCTCCCAAGCCGCGCAAGCGGTCCCGGACAGTTACCCATCGCTTGAGAGACGGTTTTTCCATATTCTTGCGGAGACGCCGAACGATAGCAGCGTCTGCTTTTGGAAACTCATCAAGCGATCTCGCGATATTGTGCTCATCCCAATATTCACCGGTGACCCACTGGTCCCAAACTAAGCGCTCGCGCGAATGGGTAGGTTCGAGCCATGGCACTGAAATCGCTTTTGACCCACGAAGCCCTAAAATCAAAATGCGGTGCCGTTTTTGGGCTGCTCCGAAATCTGCGGCATTCACCACTTGCACAGCAAGTCCATAGCCAAGTCTCTTAGCAGGTTTTGCCAGCTTAAGCTGGATTTCTTCGAAGTATTCGCGAAACTTGGGTCTAGCCAAACCTCTTACATTCTCGAATAGAAAAGCTGAGGGTTTCGTTGTTGCTACTGCCCGTATTACAGCTGGCCACATATCCCGCCGATCATCTGGCCCAGCGGCCTTCCCCCCAACGCTGAACGGCTGGCACGGTGGCCCGCCTGCGAGCAAATCGATCCCCTCAAAATCGTCGAGATCAACAACGCGCACATCATCTTTGCAAATTGGCCAGTGCATGACATGCGCAACATTACGACGCTTGTTGTGCAAAACGGTTTCGACTGCGCATTCGTTATACTCAACGAGCAACTCATGGCGAAAGCCAGCACGGGAAAGCCCTAAAGCAAGGCCGCCACAACCAGAAAAAAGTTCGATACTTTTTAACATACTCTTATCTTATGCAGCCTTCAGGGATTGGGAACGGATAACAAGCCTTCTCCTTGATGTGAAGGCTCAATGTTCTCTTTATGTCCATAATGGAGCATCTTTCCCCAAAAAGTAATCTCCGAACTTCGCCCATTCAGAAATCCGAAGGCTGCTGCTTCCCTGGCAGCTTGACCAAGCAACTTTTCATTTGTTTAGTCTCAAGCGCCGGCGTTCGCGCTTGCGGCGCGCTAACGCGCGCCGAGTATCGCCAGACAGAAATCTCTTTCCTACGCTGCGGGTGAACTGCTCCACCCCGGCGCATGACCGACACCCATCTTATTCGTTTAGCCCCTCAAGCGCCGGGCGGAGTGCGTCCGCACTCCTTGGCTTTCCTCGCATTGGCTCGGGCGCGCGTTTGCGCTCGCGAGCCCTCCGGGCTCGAACCTTCGCCAGCCGGTGAGGTGTGCGCGTGACTTCGTTGCCACACAAGCTCGCCTGGAGGACTGTGCCCTCGCCCGCGCGATAGAGGAGGAGGGGCGCATGGTCGTCTCTGCCGGGCAGGTAGTCGGCACCGAGCGGCGACATAACGAGGCGCTGGTGATGTTCTTCCTGCGCCACCGCCGCGCCGACCGCTACGGCCCCGACATCGCGCCCGGCCATCCCTTGTACGAGCGCATCCGGCAAGAGGTGCTGGCGCAGGAGCGCAGCCGTCGGCCCAGCAAGGCCGAAGTGCTCGCCAGCCTCAACGCCAAGCTCGACCGGATGGCCGAGCGGCGCAAGGCAGCGGATCGGCTGCTGGAGGGGGACGGGGAACAGGAGCAGCGCGCGCCCGCCATTCGCGCATGGGGGAGAGGCTGGCCTCGGCCTCAGCGCCGCGTCATGATGATCGAGGCACCCTCGATCCCGTAGGCACCGCGCAAGGGAACGATGGCACAGTGCGCGCTAAGCGGTTCATCCCTGTTCGCCAGCAGGTCCAGATCGCAATTGGATGCGCAGTCACGTTCCAGAACCTTGTCGAGGATCTTGCGGAAAGCGTGCTGGTGTTCGCGAACGATGAGATCGTCCAGGCGAATGCCCATCAGCTTTTCGTTCGCGATGCCAAGCCAGTCTTCCAGCGTGCTGTCGGCCATCGCGATAAGGCCGCGCGGCGATAGCCGGACGTAGCTTACATCGGGATTGCGACTGATCGCCTCCAGCATGGCTTCCTTTGCATCGGCCATCCTGTATCGTTCGACCTCTTCCGTTATATCGCGCACCAGCAACACGAACTGCTCGCCCATGGGGATGGACTGGAAGTTCACCCACCGCCCCTTGCGACGCAGGGAAGGCACGTCGGCCGACAGGGCTTCCTTCGCTTCCATTGTCCGGCGATACTGTGCCTGCATCACGCTGCCCTCCAGCTCCGGAAGGCACTGCGCAAGACGCGTGCCGGGCCTGAACGGTTCGAGGTCGAGGAACTCCTTCGCCTGCCTGTTGGCGTAGAGTATCACCTCGTCGGAATCGCATAGCAGAAGCCCTTCCTTCAGGCGTTCCGACAGCGAGATCAGCTGCGGGTCGGTCGTCATCACTCCGTTACCCCCAGCGGGCCGGGACCGCGTCATCTGTTCGAAGAGCTCGGCCCCGGTCAGGACATGTGAAACACGGCCATGGGTGGTAATGGGGACGGGTTTGGAAAAAGCAGCTTCCCGCCACTTGGCGAAAGATCGTACCAGTTCGGCGGACGTGACGCTCTCTACTTCCGTTTCGTCTTGCAACTTGTTCAATTCAAGCAAACTCACCGCCCCTTTATTGCGAACCGCGATGTGACGGACAAGGTTTTAGCGAACCTCGTCCCACAACGTCTTGTCCTTCCGTAAGGGCCAAAAAGACAAATAGCAAAAGTGGTTAACAAAAAGAAATTTAATTGCGAATTACATTCCGAAACATCCAGCGGGGGGAGATGTCTGGGCGTCTCCTGCTGTATGTTCGGCCAGGTTTTGAAGGCGCAGCGCCTATTGGATCTCAGTGCCGACTTCCCAATCCGTCTCCTGTCGCGGCTCCATCCCCTCGCTGATCACCAGGGTATAGGAACCGGACGTTCCGCCGTAGCCTTGCACCCGGACGCGCAGCATGTCCAGCAGGCCGGGCTGGTCGGCGATGAGACCCAGATCCACCGGCAACAGGGCGTCCAGATCTCCGCCCCCGTCATCGTCGCTAACCGCCACGGCGAAACCCAGGGGGGTGTCGAAGCCGAGTTCGAGGTAGGAATCGATTTCGCCGCCGAAGTCGGGATCGCCTGCGCCGCTGGCGCTCATGCGGATGGTTACCTCGCCATTGTCGGCGCGGATCGCGGCCTTTGCCGCCTCGCTCAGCTGATAATCGATGTGGCTTGGTATCAAAGAGGCGTCGGCAGCGGCTTCGCCATAACCGGAGGCGAGTGTGCCGCTCGCCTCGTCATCGAAGCCGATCACCTGCAGGGGCAGTTGCGCCATCGCCTCCTGCTGCTCGCGCACGCGGAAGCGGTAACCGCCTTCACTTTCGCCCAGCCCGCTGGCGGCGATGGTGTAGGTGCCCGCATCGGTAAAGGTGTGTCGCAAGACGGAGTTCAGACCCTCGCCGCCATCATCGTCGAAGGCGATCGTTTCGCCGCGAGGATCGCGCAGTTCCAGGTAAGGATCGAGATTGTCATCGGTGGCCACCAGCGCGATCTCCACCGCGTCCCCGGCATTGCCCTGCATCGTGAAGAGATGCTCTTCCCCCACCAAAATGCCCGTCTCGCGCGCGCCATAGCTGACCGCGCGGGTGCCGACCGCGACATAATCGCTTGGCGAAAGGCGCAGGTCGAAACTGCCGCCATAACTTTCCTCGGCCTCGTCCCACCCGGCGTCGAAGCTGTCCACCTCCAGCATGATACGGCGGCTGCGATCCTCTGCCGCAATGCGGGCGCGCGGATTGAGATCGTCGCCGCCGTCGTCATCTTCCACGATCAGTTCGCCGGCTGCATCCAGCACGCGCAGGACGGGATCGAAGCCATCGCGCGAAATCACGTCCACCTGCATGGCCGTATCGGCGGGCACGGTCAGCACGAAGACAGCCGCCTCCCCGTCCACTTCGCCCTGGAAGACGCGCACATCGCCTTGTGCCGCGCCCAGATCGCGAACCTGCGCGGTGGCTGGCGATGTCAGCAGGGCACTGGCCCCGGCTAGAAGGATTGCGGCACGGACTGATTTGGACATTGTGTATTCCCCTGTTGGCTTGCGCGAAAGCAGCTTATCGCTGGCATTCATTAAAGATTATCGAAGCCCGTTCAATCGCTGCTTTTCTCCACCCCTTCAGGCCATTCATCGGACAGGATCGCCCAGAGCCAGGTATCGGTCCAGCCGATGTGCGTTTTCATCGTGTGTCGCAGGTGCCCTTCGCGGGTGAAGCCGAGCCGTTTCAGCAAGGCGTTGGAACGACTGTTGCGCGGATCGACATCGGCATAGATGCGATGGAATCCCTCCTCCTGGAACAGGTGCGTAACCAGCGCGCTGACGCATTCGCGCGCAATCCCGCGTCCGCCATTGCCGGGCACCATGATGTACCCGATCTCCGCCACCTGCTCCACATTGCTGCTGGCCACCATGCGAAACACGGGATCGCCGCCCCCCAGCGGCTCGCAAATCCAGGTACGCCCGTTCCACGTACCGCGCGTGTCGAACAGGTATTCGCGAAATTCTTCAGGATCGTCGAATGGTCCCCGCCCCCAATATCGCATCTGCGTGTCGCTGGAGAATGCAGGCCAGAAGGCGGTTTCGTCGCCCTGCCTGAGCGGGCGGCAGTGAAACCGCGGCGTTGTGATAATGGGAGTGTCGGACATCGGGACGGTGATAGCAGGCCCGTCGAGGGGCGCCAGTATCGGTGCATCGCGATTTGGATAGTGGTCGGATGCGGTCTGTTCGTGATGAAGCGTGCGATCAGATAAGGCTGTCCTTCGGCTAACGACCCTAAAGTTGGACATACTACGCGGCTCTAGTTGTCGCCAAAAGCTGCCGTGGGCGTCACACTAACTGCCATTGGGTCAGTCGAAGTGAGAGCATCAAGGTGAGCGATGCTATTCCACCAGCCCTGCAGCGCGCTGTAATTGGATAGCGCGTCCTTCCCGGCATCGGCGCGGGTAAAATAGTCTAGCATTGGCGCGAGATGACAGTCCGCCAACGTAAGAACCGTACCATTAAGCACCCTGCCCTCATTCGCGATGCCATTGAGGAAGGAAAGGACTTGATGAGATTTCTTAAGACCGGCGGCAACCTCATCAGGATCTGAGGTCTCGCCAAAATAGCCGCGAAAGAAGCCGTGAGAAGAAACCTGCCTCACCATTGGCCAGTAGCCGTAGGCGTCGATCACTGCGATCACTGATCCATCCTACTGACAGTAGCTGTGCCCACGGGGTTGCAATGGCTGACCTCCAAATGCACGGTCGATATAGCGTGTAATCGCGTTGGTTTCGAATAGTACGAAAGTGCCATGGGTCAGTGTTGGCACTCGGCCAAATGGGTTCAAGACTAGGTAGTTGTCAGATAACTCGCTGAATGGATCGACCTCGACTATCTCATGTTCGACTTCCTTGAGAAGCAGGGTCAGTCGAGCGATCCGATTGTAAACGCTATATCGGTATCCATGCAGCTGGACGAGACTCACTGGTGCCCACCAATCGTTCTTAAATATTAGCCATAATGGCCACCAAACGTCCGCTCTGCAACCGAGTTGCCATAAAAGCAGACTGTCCGCTATCCACCCCACAAGCGACGTTCGACAACGCGGCGCCCCGCACAAGAGCAGTCATTAGCTGAAACGCTGGCTTGTTGCAGTTTTGCCGCAGACCTTCTACACCATAGATAATTGAAATAACTTTATTTTCTTGATTTCAACAGTGTTCATTCATTGGCACCGCTATGACAATCCGGCGCTATAGCTTGGCAATACGCCTGCCAATTCCTAGCTGTCATCCCACATCAAGGGAGACACCATGAACGCCACCACCGCACAATCCGACGCCGCTGCCCGCGTAGCCGACACTCCGCTGATTCCGCGCGATCACCTGTTTGGCAACCCAACGCGCGCGCAAGGGAAGATCAGCCCGGATGGCAAGTGGGTCAGCTGGATGGCGCCGTGGGAAGGCGTGATGAACGTGTTCATGGCCCCTGCCGACAATCCCGACAACCCGCGCCGCATGACCAGCGCGAAGGATCGGCCCATCCCTTCCTATTCATGGTCGCCCGACAGCCAGAGCCTGCTTTACGTGCGTGACAAGGAAGGGGACGAGAACTACCTCCTCTACCAGATCGCCATCGCCGAAGACGCAACGGAAAAGTGCCTTACGCCGTTTGAGGATACCCGCGCGCAGGTGGTCGGATCTTCCAACATCATCAAGGACAAGCTGCTGGTGGGCATCAACAACCGCGACGCGCGGTTCCACGATGTCTACATGCTCGATCTTGGCAGCGGCGAGCTTGAGCTGGTCTTCGAGAACGACGAATGGGCAGGTTTCGAGGCGGACGATAACCTCGTCCTGCGCTGGGCCGTGCGACAGAATGCCCAGGGCGGAACGGACATGCACCTCATCACCGATGGCGAGGTGGAGGAAGATCCGCGGGAACGCACCGGGCTGGACGATGCCCTCACCACGGGGATGGCGGGCTACACCACTGACGGCAAAACGCTCTATTGGCTGGACAGCCGGGGCCGCAACACCGCTGCCCTGTTTGCCGAGAATACCGAGACGGGCGAGCGCACGCTGATTGCAGAGCACGGCAAGGCCGATATCGGCGGAACCTTGCGGCACAAGCAGACAGGCGAAGTGCAAGCCTGGAGCGCCACCTATCTGCGTACAGAACACCATGCGATCGATCCAGAAATCGGCAAGTCCCTCGCCTGGCTGCGCGAGCGGCTGAAGGGCGATTTCGGCGTGCAATCGCGCACCGATGATGATCGCCGCTGGCTGGTGGCTAACGACCCGCTGACCGCACCCATGGCCGCATACCTGTTCGATCGCGACGCCATGACGCTGACAAAGTTCTATACCGGCCAGCCGGAACTGGAGAGCGCACCGCTCCAGCCCATGTACCCGCGCGAGATAAAGGCGCGCGACGGGCTGACCCTGCCCAGCTACCTCACCCTGCCCCCGCAAAGCGATCCCGATGGTGACGGCGTGCCGGAAAGCCCGGTGCCGATGGTGCTGGTGGTACACGGCGGGCCATGGGCGCGCGATGCCTATGGCTACAACCGCACGCACCAATGGCTCGCCAACAGGGGCTACGGCGTGCTTTCGGTCAACTTCCGCGGTTCTACCGGCTTTGGCAAAGATTTCATAAACGCTGGCAACCTTGAATGGTCGGGCAAGATGCACGACGATCTGCTGGATGCGGTGGATTGGGCCGTGGCAGAGGGAATTGCCGAGAAGGACATGATCGCCATCATGGGTGGCAGCTATGGTGGCTATGCCACGCTGGTAGGCCTGGCCTTTACACCGGAAACCTTTGCCTGCGGCGTGGATATCGTGGGCCCTTCCAACCTGGAAACCCTGCTGGAAACCATTCCGCCCTATTGGGAGCCGTTGGTGAAGCAGTTCCACGAGCGGATGGGCGACCCCACGACCGAGGAAGGCCTGGAATTCCTCAAGTCCATCAGCCCGCTTTACAAGGCGAACGCAATTACAAAGCCACTACTGATAGGCCAGGGGGCCAACGATCCGCGCGTGAAGCAGGCCGAAAGCGACCAGATAGTACAGGCCATGGAACGCGACGGGGTGCCCGTCACTTATGTCCTTTTTCCCGATGAAGGCCACGGCTTCCACCGGCCGGAGAACAACATTGCCTTCAACGCGATAACCGAGAATTTCCTGGCCGAATGTATCGGCGGACGGGCGGAACCGATGAGCGATGTGCTGGACGCCTCGACCGCGGAAATCCGTAACGGCAAGGAACATGTCGGCCTTTAGTTGACGCAAATGTCAGTAGTGATATCGCTTTCACCTGCACCGGGGGAGAGCGGTATGACCGACTACAACAGCATTTTCATCACCGGCGGCGCATCGGGCATTGGCCGCGCCATCGCGCAGAAATTCGCCGCTGAAGGCTGGTGTGTGGGCATCGCGGATCGTAACTCCGCTGGTCTTGAGGAAACGAAGGCGCTGCTACCGCAAGGCCAGTGCCATACCTACACCTTCGATGTCACCAATCGCACGGCCTGGGATGTGGCGCTGTCGGATTTCGTCACCCATACCGGTGGCTCAATAAACGTGCTTGCCAACAATGCGGGCCTCCCCTCCGGCGGGCCGCTGACGGAGGTCACGCATGAGGAGCTGGACCTGCTGCTGGATGTAAACCTGCGCGCGGTTTTCTACGGCGCCAAGGCAAGCTTCGAATACCTCAAGGCCGCGGCCCCCGATGCCTGTCTTGTCAACACCGCCAGTGCGGCGGCGATATACGGCATGGCCAACCAGAGCATCTACGGCGCGACGAAGGCGGGCGTAAAATCGTTGACCGAAAGCCTGGACGCGGAATGGAGCGTGCACGGTATCAAGGTACGCTCTCTCATGCCCAGCTTCATCGACACCCCCTTGCTACAGCAGCCGCCCAACCGCAGCCGCAACACGCCGATACGCGACGCGGTGGTGAAAGCGGGGCTGGAATTCACCCCGGTGGAGGTCGTGGCGCAAGAAGCGTGGAACGCTGTCCACGGCAAGAAAGTGCACACCCTCGTCGGCAAGACCGCGCGCAAGCTGGCGTGGGCCGCCAAGTGGTTTCCTGAAAAGCTGCGCAACCGCGCACGCACCCTGGCTGGCTCCCACGAACGCAGAGCGGGGCGCCCCGCCAGAAGTTGAGGCCAACCGCCTAGAGCGCCTCGATCGCCTCGGCCATTTTCACGTCGCGCTGCGACAAGCCGCTGGCATCGTGCGTGGTAAGTGTGATGTCCACCTTGTTGTAGACGTTGAACCATTCGGGATGATGATCGGATTTCTCCGCGATCAGGGCGACGCGCGCCATGAATGCCCATGCCTCACTGAAGTCGGAGAATTCGAAAGTCTTGCGCATGGCATCGCCATCCCTGTCAAACTCCCAGCCGTCCAGCGCAGCCAGGGCGGCGTTCGCTTCGGTCTCTTCCAGTTTCTCGACGCTCATCGGCAACTCCCTTGCTTGCGTGTTGTGGCTTCCCTGCCCTAACGCGTCTACCAATGGAAGCGCCCCGCCTCGTTGCCGATAATCTCGCTTGCCGCCGTGGAGAGCGGCTGCTGTTCCGTGGGCTATCGCTGGAACTGGGAACGGGAACGGCGTGCCATGTCACCGGCGCGAATGGCACGGGCAAGTCCAGCCTGATCCGCATTCTTGCCGGATTGCTGCGCCCCTGTGCAGGCGCGGTAGAGCGCGCAGGCCGCATGGCCTTGCTGGACCAGACACTGGCGCTGGACGAGCATCTGCCACTGGGCCGCGCGCTGGCCTTCTGGGCTGGACTGGATGGCGCGGTGGATGATGGTGGCCTGGAAAGACTTGGCCTTGCCGATTTGCTGGACGTGCCGGTGCGGTACCTTTCCACAGGCCAGCGCAAGCGCGCCGCGCTAGCACGGCTGCTGGGGCAGGATGCGCAGATCTGGCTGTTGGACGAGCCTCTGAACGGGCTGGACCGCGATGCCGTGGTCCTGGTGGAAACACTCGTGGCGCAGCATGTCGCAGACGGCGGCATTGCCTTTGTCGCCAGCCACCAGCAAATTGCCGAGCCCGACATGGCTGCGCTGCATCTGCCGGACTTCACACCGGAACTGGCACCTTGAGCACGATCTGCAATCTGCTGCTGCGTGATCTTGCGCAATTGCTGCCCGGCGCGCGCAAAGGCAACACTCTGCTGCCGCTGCTGTTCTTCCTGGCGGTCGCCATGCTTTATCCCTTCGCGGTGGGACCAAACCCCGATCTGCTGGCAGAGACAGGGGGCGGAGTGATCTGGGTTGCCGCGCTGCTAGCCGCGATCCTGCCGCTCGAGAGATTGCTGACACCCGATCTGGAAGCCGGTTTTTTCGACCAGTGGGCGCTTCGAGGGGTGGCTGAAGAACTGGTGGTGGCCGTGCGATTGCTGGCCCACTGGCTCAGCTTCGGGCCGTTCCTCATGCTCGCCGCCCTGCCCGCCAGCGCACTGCTGGGCATAGACGCGGCAACCTTGCGCAAGGTGGAACTGGGCCTGCTGGCGGGAACGCCGGGGCTTGCCGCTATCGGCATCATCATTGCAGCCGTGACCGTGGGCCTGCGCAGCGGAGGCGCAGCGCTCTCCGGTCTGCTGGTCATTCCGCTGGCGGTACCGCTGCTTGTCTTCGGCGCAGGTTCGCTTTCTACCGGCGGCGAAGGTGGCATCGCATTGACCGCCGCGATCAGCCTGGTGCTGGTGGCCATCGCACCTTTCGCAGGCGGTGCTGCGATCCGTGCTGCGAGAGATGGCTAGACTTTCCCTTCTTCCCCTTTTTCCTCGCCGGTCGCGCGGCTGACGGCAACGCCCGCGCTCAAGCCGTGGACGGTGGCCGAGATTACGATGGTAAACGCCACCGTCGCCCACAGCGCGCCTTCGTCCACCAGGTCCACATGGTGCCCGGCGTAGGCGAGGTAATAGATCGAGCCGATCCCTCTGATACCGTAGAAGGCCACCGTCGCCCGCTCGCGCGCTTCCAGTCCCGCCTTCGCCAGAGTAAACCAGCCTATCAAGGGTCGAATTATGAAAATCAGCGCCAGACCGATGAAAGCGTGGGACCAGTTTAGGTATGGCAGCAAGATCGGGATTGCCGCGCCCAGGGCGACAAGAATGATCGCGGTGAGCGTATGCTCCAGGGCTTCCGAAAAACTGTGCAGCTTTTCGTGAAAACGGTCCTCCGATTCCTCCCGCCGCAAGACCAGGCCCGCCACGAAAGCGGCGATGAAGCCGTAGCCCTCCAGCAGTTCGGTAGCGCCATAGGCGAAGATAACGCCAGCAAAGGCGATCACGCCCGATTGCGTTTGCGAAAGCGCGTTATGGCGCGGCCAGTCGAACAGGATCTGCCCCAGCAGCCAACCAGCGCCCGCGCCTCCCGCAGCGCCCATCACCACGCGATACAGCAGGTCGCGCAAGGCCCATTCGGCCAGCATGTCGGTGGTCAGGAAGCCGGCCGTTGCTACCATGATGCCCAGGTGGACGAAGGGGAATGCCAGGCCATCGTTCAACCCCGCCTCCGTCGTCAGCGCATAGCGCACCGGATGCTCCCCACCCTCCAGCGGAGGACCAACCTGCACGTCGCCCGCCAGCACGGGATCGGTGGGGGACAGGATAGAGCCCAGCAGCAGCGCGCCCGCCATCGTCAACCCTGCAGCCAGCCATCCGAACAGCGCCAGCGCGACGATGGTAATCGGCATTCCCAGCAGAAGCAGGCGCAGCGTCGGTGCCCAAAGCCCGTGACCCCGCAGCTTGTCGATCCGCAGCCCGGTGCCGAACAACCCGATAATCACGGCGAGCTCTGCGGTGACTTCCCAGATGCGCGGGTTGCTTATCGGATCGATTGCCCTTGGCATTTCCGGCACGAAGGCAAATGCCAGAAGTCCGGTGAGGATCAGCAAGGGTGCCGCCGCAGGCTCGCGGCCGGAAAAGAAACGCGGCACCCAGTACGAGGCGATGATGATAGCGCCGGCCGCCGCCATCAGGATATGGTAGGAATCGAATTCGAACATATAGCCGGGTCCCCGTGCAAAGCATCATCACAATGCGCGGGCGCGGCCTAAGTGCCGAAAATCAATAGGGAGGGTGATAATCCTCACGCCGCAAGGTGAGCATGTAGTCCACCAATTGCTCCACCTCGTCCTCTTCGAGATAGAAATCCATGTCGGCTGGATAGTTGTGCGCGTCGATCAGCCAGTCGGTAAGCGATTCCCGCGTCAGGCCGCGCGTGTTGGCGATCGCGGGCCATTCCGGAGCATCGGCATTGGGAGACAGGCCGTACGGTTCTACCGAATGACAGCTTCCGCAGGCAGCCTGCGCAAGGGCATGGTCTTCCGGGTTTGCCAATACCGGGTCAGGTGCCGAAACAGGTTCCTGCTGCGTCGTCTGGCACGACGACAGAAGAAATGGCAACAGTATCAGTGGCATCATCTTCAACATGGCGGTTTGCCTCCCGAAAGCTTCTTGCCGCATTCACCCCCGTCAATCATTGCGCTGGATCAATAAGGCGGCTTGTCCAGACCCTTGGGCGACTTGGTGAAGATTTCGCAGCCTTCTTCCGTGATGCCGATGGAATGTTCAAACTGCGCACTAAGACTCTTATCGCGGGTTACGGCGGTCCACCCGTCGTTGAGCATCTTTACATGCGGACGACCAAGATTGATCATCGGCTCGATCGTCATGAACATGCCCGCTTTCAGCTCCGGTCCTGTGCCGCGCCGCGCGGCATGGACGACTTCGGGCGCATCGTGGAACAGGCGGCCAAGACCGTGGCCGCAAAATTCGCGCACCACGCCGTACCGGTGACGTTCGGCATATTCCTGGATCGCCGCACCGATATCGCCCAGCCGTGCACCGGGGCGCACTTGAGCAATGCCGATCATCAGGCACTCGTGCGTGACTTCTACCAACTTCTTCGCCTTCAGCGGAACATCGCCCACCAGGTACATGCGACTGCTGTCGCCGTGCCAGCCATCCAGCAGCGGGGTCACATCGATATTGACGATATCACCATTTTTCAGACGCTTGTCGGCGGGGATGCCGTGGCACACGACATGATTGATCGAGATGCAACATGAATGGGTAAAGCCGCGATAGCCCATCGTGGCCGGAACCGCGCCACCATCCAGCGTCATCTCGCGGACTACCCGGTCCAGTTCTGCGGTGGTAACGCCCGGCTCGACGCGCGTGGTCAGTTCATCCAGGATCTGCGCGGCAAGGCGGCCAGCCTTGCGCATGCCTTCATAGGCTTCGGGCCCATGCAGTTTGATGGTGCCGTCGCGATAGACGGTCGTGTCGTCTGTTACGTGCTGGTATTCTGTCATAAGCCCCACTTAGGGCCTTTGTCGCCAGAATGCGAGAGGCCGTGTCAGTCGGCGGCGAATGCTGTCCGATAGTCTTCGCGCACCACGTCCAGCAACTCGGGTGTAATCGGAAAAGTAAACTCGTAGCTGCCTTCGGCGTAGGGGCCGGCGATATAGGGCGCGATCTGAATGCCGATGCGGTTGAAGGTTTCACCATTGGTAGAGCCTAGCAGCACATTGGTCTCATCCGGTTTCACGCACGCCTCGAACGGATCTTCGCCCTCCTCCTCTTCCTCCTCCACCGGCTGTCCACGCCGCTCCGCCCGCTGGGCGTTCAACGCCTCGCACAGTTGCGGGCCAAGTGCTTCATCCAACGCCTGCGGGGAAGTGAAGAACGCAATCGGCTCCATCGCCGTCGCTTCCTGCTTGTTCCAAACGATGGTATCGAAGCCATAGTTGGGGTGCGCGCCACCCGAATAGCTGGAGAGATCGGCCGACAGACTGAGCCAGCCGGGCAGGTCCGCCACCACTTCCCACGCGGTTTCGCTGGAATAGCTGTTGAACGGAAAACCGTTATCGCGCGCTTCGCTGCGTCCTTCTTCCGCCCGCTCTGCCAACGCGTTGCGCTTGCGTTCAAGTCGCCGGTCCAGCCACTGGGCCAACCCTTCAGTCTCGCCCGCGGCTTGCGGATAGGAATATTCGAACAGGAACAGATCCGTCCGCTCGGCCACTTGCCGGGCTCCTCCCAGCGGCGCGGGTGTCTGCTCTGCGCCGGGCACGTCGGGCGGAACCGGCGTATCGGGTGTACCATTGGCCACGGGCTCGTCCGCGTCGTCCGCAGGAACGCAGGCCGCCAGCAAGGCCGGAACCGTCAGGAAAGTAAATCGTCGGATCATCACGGGGTAAGCCTTCCCAAACGGCAACGAAAACGGCAAGCGGAATTCCATGACTATTGCAACAGACCTGATCCAGCCGGATCGCGGGCAGGATGCCATTGCGATCCATATCGTCAATACCGACACCTTCGAAAGCTTTGCCCAGGGGCTGAGCAGCCCGCAGCGCGGCGCCCTTGGAGCACAGAAATTCAAAGGCAGCGGCTACCCGGTTGCAATCGTGCCTGATGGCGATGGCTGGTTTGCCGTTGGCGGTGTGGCCGATCCGCAGGATTTGTCCAGTTGGTGCCTCGCCAAGCTGGCAGAAAAACTGCCTGCCGGAACCTACCGGCTGGCGGGTGTCAAGGCGGGTGCGGCCATGTTCGGCTGGCAGACTGCACAGTATCGCTTCACCCGATACCGCGACGATAGCGACGCCGAAGGTCCGCGGATCTTGCTGACAGAAGATGTCGCCAAGATCGAACTGGTCAGCGCGGAAGTGCAGGCAGCCTGTCTGGTGCGCGACCTGGTGAACACGCCTGCGGAAGACATGGGGCCTGCCGCGCTGGAAGCAGAGGCAGAACGCATTGCCAAGACGCAGGATGCAACCATCACAGTGACGCGCGGCGATGCGCTGGAAAAAGGTTTTCCCATGGTCCACGCCGTGGGCCGCGCGGCAGAGCGCAAGCACGCCCCGCGGTTGATCGAACTGGAATGGGGCGATGGAAGCCATCCGCGCGTCGCCATCGTGGGCAAGGGTGTATGCTTCGATTCGGGAGGGCTGGACATCAAGAACTCGCGCGGCATGCTGTTGATGAAGAAGGATATGGGCGGCGCGGCCCACGCCCTGGCGCTGGCCGAACTGATCATGAAAGCGGGGTTGAAGCTGCGGCTCCACTGCATCGTTCCCGCGGTGGAGAATGCCATTGCCGGCAACGCTTTTCGTCCCGGCGATGTGCTGAACAGCCGCAAAGGGTTAAGCGTTGAAATCGGCAATACCGATGCCGAGGGGCGGCTGATTCTCGGCGATGCCCTCACCCTGGCCAGTGAGCACGAACCCGATCTCATCATCGACTTCGCCACGTTGACCGGCGCGGCGCGCGTCGCCCTGGGGCCGGACCTGCCGGCACTGATGACACGGCGCGACCAGACTGCAGAGCAGTTGATTGCCGCTGGCCAGGCGCATGATGACGAGCCCTGGCGCCTCCCGCTGCCCGACGTTTATCGCGAATGGCTGAAAAGCGACATCGCCGACACCAACAACACCCACACCAATGGTTATGCCGGGGCAAGCGTGGCGGGACTGTTCCTCGACAAGTTCGTGGGCGAGGATATCGACTGGGCCCATTTCGATACCTTCTCCTGGCGCCCCTCGGCCAAGCCCGGTCGCTCCAAGGGTGGTACGGCTTTGGGCTTGCGAGCCGCCTTTCATGCCCTGCGCGGTCGATATGGCTAGGCCATGAGGTTGCAGCCATCGTCATGCACGTCTAAGCGCGCAGTTTCCGCATGGGGCATACCCGCGGCCACAACCAATGGGTGAGCGGCGCTTGAGCCAGGATGACAAGAAAGTGACGGCAGTGGCCGGGCAAGGACCATACGTACTGGCAGGACCTGTCGCGCGCCCGAATTCTCGCACGGAACCGATCCGCGGCGACCTTGCGCATATCGGCCTGGCAGGCAAACACTTCGTTCCACATTACGCCGTGCCCCAGCCGCGCGGCGTATTGCCTGGCGGCGCGCCTCTCTATGCCGATTCCAACGATACGTCGGAGGAAATCTGCACCTTGCTGGAGGGCGACAGTTTCGAAGTGCTGGACGTAAGCCGCGAATGGGCCTGGGGCTGTCTTTCGCTGGATGGTCCTGTCGGCTATGTGCGGCTGGACCGGTTGGAGGTTCTTGGAGGCTGATCATGGCGCACACTGTCTTCATCGATGGCGCAGCAGGTACCACCGGTCTGGAAATTGCCGATCGGTTGGAAGCGCGCGACGAGTTCGAACTGGTTCGCCTCAACGATGCCGAACGCAAGGACGACGATTGCCGCCGTTCAGCCCTTAACTTTGCCGATTTCGCGATCCTCTGTCTGCCGGACGATGCTGCGCGCGAAGCTGTTGCCATGATCGACGAGGAAAGCGGTACGCGGGTAATCGATGCCTCCACCGCCCACCGCACGGAACGTGGCTGGATCTACGGTTTTCCCGAACTGGTCGGCCCGAATGTGGTTGCAGGCGCCAACCGCGTGTCCAACCCCGGATGCTATCCTACAGGCTTCCTGGCTCTTGTCGCGCCGCTCGTGCGCGCCAAACTGCTGCCGCGCGACTGGCCCTACACGGTGAATGCCGTCTCCGGCTATTCGGGCGGCGGGAAGAGCCTGATCCAGCGTTTTGAGGATACCGGTGACGGTGGTGGCAGCAATATTGCCTATCGCGCCTACGGTTTGTCGATGGATCACAAGCACCTGGACGAAATGCAGCGCAAGGCCGGACTGGAAAATGCGCCGGTCTTCTCCCCCGCCGTGGTGCCCGGCTTTCGCGGCATGGTGGTGGAGGTACCGCTGCCAATCCTTGCCATGCGCAACGCATCTCCTGCCAAAGACCTGCGCGAGGAACTGGCGCGCTATTACGAGAACGCCCCGCTCGTCACCGTTCATGACGAGGACGAGAACGTCGGCGAAATCCTGCTGCTCAAGCAGGCTGCCCCTTCCGACCGGCTGGATCTTTACGTATTCGCCGATGCCGAGGGCGAAACCGCCCGGATGATGGCGGTGCTTGATAATCTGGGCAAGGGCGCCAGCGGCGCTGCCGTGCAATCACTTAACCTGATGGCAGGATGCGATCCCATGGCCGGGCTCTACCTGTAATACCTGCCCGCTTTTTGGGCGATTGTATACTTGACAAAGCACCCCTTTCAGCTAGGGTGTGTGCATGAACATTTTCGAGCCTCGCTTCACCGACGAAAACGCAGCCCGTGAGTACCTTGAGGAGCTTCACTGGCCGAACGGCCCGGTGTGCCCTCACTGTGAGAGCGGAGAAGGCCAGAAGCGCCTACCTGCGCAGCGTGGCCGCAAGACCAAGGCTCACCCCGAAGGCAAGCTTCGTCATGGCGTTGTCCAGTGCAATGCCTGTCGCAAGCAATACACTGTGACGGTTGGCACCGTATTCGAATCCTCCAAGGTGCCGCTTAACAAGTGGCTCTACGTGAACCACGTTTTGTGTTCTTCCAAGAAGGGCACCAGTGCCCACCAGATCGCCCGCAACATCGGTGTCAGCTACAAGACTGCATGGTTCATGATGCATCGCATCCGTGAAGCCATGAAGGACGTTGACGACACTCCCATTGGCGGCTTCGGCAAGTTCGTTGAAGCCGATGAAACCTATGTTGGCGGCAAGACCAAGAACCGTAATGCCAAGCAGCAACGCCGCTTTGCTGAAAAGCGCCGCAGCACCTTTGATGGCAAGCAGCCTGTTGTCTCCCTAGTCGAGCGCGGCGGTAAGGTCCGTTCGTTCCACGTTGCCCGTGTAACTGGCGAATCCCTGCGCACCGCGCTTGTCACCAATGTTGACCGTTATTCCTATCTCATGACACGAACACAAAGGCTACAAAGCGGTAGGCAAAGAGTTCGGCAAGCATAGTGTGACCAACCATGCCAAGCGCGAATATGTGCGCGGCTCGATTCACACCAACACCGTCGAAGGCTTTTTCTCCATCCTGAAGCGCGGCATCATTGGCGTGTATCACCATGTCAGCGAAGCCCACCTGCACCGCTACACCAGCGAGTTCGACTTCCGCTACAACACTCGCAAACTGGACGACTTCACCCGTTCAGATGCCAACCTGCTTGGTGCAATCGGCAAACGCCTCACCTATCGGCGGACTGCTGAAGGCGCAGCCTAAGAAGCTGAAGCCTTCCAAGCGCATCGGAACGAAACGCAAACGCTGGAACGGGGGATAAAGCCCTTCAGCCCTTGCGAATCGCGGCTCCGCGTGGATTCCTGAAATATGACTTTCCTGAAATGACGAAGGCCCGCTGTTACAGCAGCGGACCTTCAGATCAGGATAGCCTCGCGCGAAACTTGTTCTGGAAGCGCGGGGCTGGAACGACCTGACACGGGTCTGATGGACTCATTGTTTGTTCCAGTCAAGCTTCCAGACGGAGCCAAGAAAGGAACGATACATGGCTTATCGTAACGGGCGCGAACGAGCGCCGATGACTGACGAAACTTACCGTTATATCTGGGGCCGCCTGCAAGCAGGCGACCTTGGGATGGACATTGCGGCAGACTTGGGCATCCACCCAGGTCGCGTTTCCGAAATCAACACTGGACTGCGCGGCACCCACATCACGGGCATCAGGCGCGCAGCCTAACCTTTGGAGTGGCGGGGCTTCGGCTCCGCCTCTTTTTTCTTAGGCTCATTCTTCGTTGGCGGTGTTTTCAAAAGCCGCTTGAGAACCTCATCCTCTTTGTCTTGATCGGTGTCTGTCATGTCGTCTTACCCTAAAACTTTACCTAAAGACGTTTGGTGGCCTGGATTCGAGCGCCAAGCCACCGCCGTGGGTTATGTTTGCATGCAATTCGCTACGCTTGAAATGATCATCAACAATTTCGTCGAGATGGCGCTTGGCTGCTCCGAAGACGAGAGAAGGTCGATTGTAGACGCCACAGGCATGCACATAGGGAACAGGCTAGATCTCATTTCGAAACTTGTGATCCTAGACAAACCAAATGACGAATTTTTCAACGACCTTGAACTGCTCTTCAACTTCACCAAAACCCATATCATGAAGCCACGCAATCGAATCATTCACGACCATTGGGATAATCCTGCTGCGCAGACCGACTTTCGATCGACATTAAGAAAAACCCGCCCGCGCGAACCAAAAACGCTATCAGCCCCTGTGAATGTCCAACGAAGCGTACGTGACTTATTTGAACTCTCAAAAGATATGGTCGAAGTGAGATATGCAATCGAGATCAGGGCTTTGAATTATGAAGAGTGGAAGCGGACACGGAAGCTTCCAGCATCTCCTCCACTACCAAAGCAATGTCGTAAGCGCAGTCCTCAAGGCTAGGGCCAGCGTAACCCAGCAACACATCGGACGCTGCGCCAATCATAGCATCAGTAATCTGCGTCGGCCTGTCGCAGACCGCTGTATCATCGAGTCGTTGCTTTGTCATGTATATAATGCCCGCTTTTTGGGCATTACTGCCTGCAAAAGCGTCACATCATGCCCCTTGCATGCGGTAATTTGATTACTCGCGCCCCTGCGGGATTGGCCAGTTTGTTGCTAATCCGCCCTTTCGCTATGGCCTTTGATTGTCTACCCCCGAACCGTACGGTCTGGCATGATTCTTGAAACAGGTTTTTGCGGGAATCGCCCAAGGGAGAAAGGCCCGGCTGCAACCGGGTAGAGACAGGGACATCAGTGAAGAAAATCGAAGCGATCATCAAACCCTTCAAGCTGGACGAGGTGAAGGACGCGCTGCACGAAGTCGGCGTATCCGGCATCACCGTGACGGAGGCCAAGGGCTTCGGGCGCCAGAAGGGCCATACCGAGCTGTATCGCGGCGCCGAGTATGTCGTCGATTTCCTGCCCAAGGTGAAGCTTGAGATCATCGTACCCGACTCGCTCGCCGAACAGGTGACCGAAGCCATCGCCAATGCCGCCAAGACGGGCCGCATCGGCGACGGCAAGATCTTCGTTTCCGATATCGGCACCGCCATCCGCATCCGTACCGGAGAACAGGATGACGCCGCACTCTAGGGCGCTCTCGAACAACCAGGCGAATTCGCCGGAAAAATCATACGTTCAATTCAAGGAAGGATTACAATGGCCGACGCAAAGGATATCGTGAAGCGCATCAAGGACGAGGAGATCGAATGGGTCGACGTCCGCTTCACCGACCCCAAGGGCAAGTGGCAGCACCTCTCGATGTGCGCCAGCGTCGTTGATGAAGACATGCTGGAAGAAGGCATGATGTTCGACGGCTCCTCTATCGAGGGGTGGAAGACCATCAACGAATCGGACATGATCCTGAAGCCCGATCTGGATTCGGTCTATATCGATCCGTTCAGCGCCACGCCGATGATGATCATCAACTGCGATATCGTGGAGCCTTCCAACGGCGAACTCTACGCGCGCGATCCGCGGTCCACCGCGAAGCGCGCCGAGGCCTATCTGAAAACCACCGGCATCGGCGACACCATATTCGTCGGCCCGGAGCCTGAATTCTTCATGTTCGACGATGTCCGCTTCGAGGATGGCTACGCCAGCTCCGGCTTCCAGATCGACGACGTGGAATTGCCCACCAACTCGGGCGTGGAGATGGAAATGGGCAACATGGGCCATCGCCCGCGTGCCAAGGGCGGCTATTTCCCCGTCGCACCAGTCGATTCCGCCGTGGATATCCGTGCCGAAATGGTCTCCACCATGATGGAAATGGGCCTACCCATGGATAAACACCATCACGAAGTGGCGGCTGCTCAGCACGAGCTCGGTATTACCTTCGGCTCGCTGGTGGAAACCGCCGACCGCGTGCAAGTGTACAAGTATGTCGTGCAGCAGGTCGCCCACGCATACGGCAAAACGGCCACCTTCATGCCCAAGCCGATCAAGGACGATAACGGTTCCGGCATGCACACGCACATGTCGATCTGGAAGGATGGCAAGCCGACTTTCGCAGGCAACGAATACGCCGGATTGTCCGAAAACTGTCTCTACTACATCGGCGGCGTGATCAAGCACGCCAAGGCGCTGAATGCCTTCACCAATCCCACCACCAACAGCTACAAGCGTCTGGTTCCGGGTTTCGAGGCACCGGTGCTGCTTGCCTATTCGGCGCGCAACCGCTCGGCATCGTGCCGCATTCCCTATGGCTCGGGCGAGAAGGCGAAGCGTGTGGAATTCCGCTTCCCCGATCCGCTGGCAAACCCCTACCTGTCGTTCGCTGCCCTGCTGATGGCCGGCCTCGACGGGATCGAGAACAAGATCCATCCTGGTGATGCCATGGACAAGAACCTTTACGACCTGCCGCCTGCCGAACTGGCTGACGTGCCGACCGTTTGCGGTTCCTTGCGCGAAGCCCTGTTGTCCCTGCGCAATGACATGGACTTCCTGCTGAAGGGCGATGTCTTCACCAAGGACCAGCTCGAGGCTTACATGGATCTGAAGTGGGAAGACGTTCTGCGCTTCGAAACCACGCCCAGCCCGGTTGAATTCGACATGTACTATTCGTCGTAAGACACACCGGCATCACGCCACGAAAAAGGGCCGCTCGGGAAACCGGGCGGCCCTTTCTTGCGAGAGTACGGACAATCAGCGCAACGCCATCATCCCGCGCTTGCCGATTATGATAAAGCAGGCGACCAGCATCAGCGACCAGAACATGGTGAGCCAGTCGAGCGGCTGCGGCGCGGCGGTAAACCCAAGGTGCGCCAGCAAGGCCCATGTCCCGCCGATGCCAACCGTCAGGTAGAAGGACAGCGCACCGGTCTCTCGTCCAACCGCGCGCATCAACTCGTCCTGTATCTTCAGGGATTTCAGCGACAGCCACACGGCGAGTACAGTAAGCACGGCAAAGATGACCAGGGCCCAGACAGGATCGACGACGCCAGCCTCTCCGCCAAGCGCAACTGTACCCAGTGCCGCACCAGCGCCGATCATCCCGAAAGTCGAGTAGGCGAGCATGGACCTTTGTTCCTGAAGTTCCTCCGCATCTTCGACGTTGAGGAACTTTGCGCCCATCTTCGGGCTAAGCACCCCCACACCCACTGCAACACCCGTCAACACGTAAAGCATGGCGACCAGCACAGCGATCTCGACCGACGCGCCGACATCCGGCATGGAATCCGCGTCGAGAAACCGAAGGGCAAGCGTTGCGCCAAGAAAGCCGGACACACCGCCAATTGCCAGTGCGATCAATGTTTTCTTGAATCGGCGGCTGCCCTGCGCCCGTCCGTTTGATGCCTGCGTCATTGCTCGGGTTCCCAATCGTCGATGAAAAGATCCGGCACGCTCACGGCAAATAGCTTTGCCATGCGCAGTGCCAGCGGCAGCGAGGGATCGTATTTGTCAGTCTCCACCGCGTTGATGGTCTGCCGCGAAACGCCAAGCCGCCGGGCAAGTTCGCCCTGACTCCAGCCTCGCGCCACGCGATGATCCTTCAAGCGGTTCTTCACCGATACACCTCACTGCCTGTAAAGAGCTCT
>CAJXTZ010000036.1 GCA_913061345.1 uncultured Erythrobacter sp. | reverse complement strand
CATGCCTAGTCTCGTGGGCTCGGAGATGTGTATAAGAGACAGGCGTAATGCGATGGCCCACAATCCCTTCTGGCACGAACCGCAAATTGATGGTGACGGTCGTGTCTGCGAGTTAGTGCCTATGGTGATGCGCGGGAAGCACCCCTTGCCACTGACTACCCCGTTGGTTGAAGGGATGAACGCCCTAGTGCCTGATCTGATTGAACGCTCTAGGGGCCTTAAAGAAGCTGCCCGTCTTGTAGCCTACAGTCATGATACTGATTGATCGCACGATGACATTTTAGGGGCCTTGTCATTCGTGTTAGAGCGACGCTCCACGCAGGAGGTTTCAGTCTCCCGGTTCTGTCCTCGCGACATATTATTACGGGAACCTGATTTGCGCTTGCGCCTGCAAAATGAGGGACCTAGGGCGCGCTCCAAGACGAAGGCCAGTACCGGCGCTCCAAGGTTCAAGTGAACCTGAAATGGGCCGATCAGGACTGGTCAAGACGGATAAACGGCAGGTCTTACCGGCGTAAACCGGTTGGATACGGTTGGAGCAATGGAGGACCACTCGCTTGTGGTACCGGAGGTCGCGGGTTCAAATCCCGTCGGTCGCCCCATTATCTCCAGCATTCCTGCTAGTTTTGGATCAAGAGAGGGCTAGGGCAATGCCGGCATTCTGGAACGAACCCGACTGGGACGATCACGAGCGAGTAGAGGTCGTGCATGATCGCGCCTCCGGTCTAACCGCCATTATCGCGCTGCATTCCACCCACCTCGGCCCCGCAGCGGGTGGTACCCGTTTCTGGCACTATGCAGATCCCGCCAATGCGATGCGCGATGCGCTGCGTCTGTCGCGCGGGATGAGCTACAAGAATGCTATGGCCGGTTTGCCTGTCGGTGGCGGCAAGGCTGTGGTGTTGCTCGACAAGTCCGGCAAGAAGACAGAAGCCATGCTGCGCGCCTTCGGTGACGCGGTGGAGGCGCTGGATGGGCGCTATGTCACTGCAGAAGACGTTGGCGCGACGGAGGCCGACATGGTCGCCATTCGCACACGCACGGAGCATGTCTGCGGACTTCCCGCCGAAGAGGGCGATGCGGGCGGCGACCCCGGCCCGTTCACCGCCATGGGTATCTATCACGGTATCAAGGCGGCGGTGGCGCATAAACTGGGCAAGGATTCGATGCAGGGCGTGCGTGTGGCGGTGCAAGGCTGTGGCTCTGTGGGCGGCGGTGTGGCGCGCTTGCTCGCCAAGGATGGCGCACGCCTGACCCTTTCCGATATCGACGACAAGCGGGCCGACGCCATGGCGCAAGAACTGTGCGGCAAGGCAGTTTCCGCAGACCAGGTGATGGGCGTTGAATGCGATGTGTTCAGCCCAAACGCGCTGGGTGCCATTCTCGATGACGAAGGCATTGCCCGTCTCGATTGCGCTGTTGTTGCCGGTGGCGCGAACAACCAGTTGGCGCGTCCGGTACACGGACAGCAGTTGCATGAGCGGGGCATCCTGTATGCGCCCGACTACGTTATCAATGCGGGCGGCATCATCAACGTCAGCTACGAATACCTATGCCGCCGCGAAGGTACGCCGTGTGATATCAACGAAGTTCGCAAGCGCATCGCGCAGATTCCCGCGCGCCTTACCGAGATCTGGAGCGAAAGCGACAGCACGGGTCGGCCTTCCAACGAGGTCGCCGATGCGATGGCCCAAAGGTTGATCGGTCGCGCCTGAATTCGGCTGCGATACAAGCCCGGTTTTCCTTGTTCACGCGCGCGGCGACTGTAAAAGGCCGGGCGAGAGGATGACTTTGTCCATAATATGCATGGTTTTGCCAATCCTGCCCGTTTCCTGAAGATCGCCAGATGGCTTACCGTGCCGCTTCTGGGGAGTGGACTTGTCCTGTCGTTTGGCGCGGTGTTCTGGGGCCTGACGCAGGTTCCGCCCGATCGATTGATGGGCGATACCGTGCGTATCCTGTTTGTCCATGTTCCCGCCGCGTGGCTGGGCATGGGGGGGTGGTCCGCCATCGCCATCGCCAGCCTGATGGAGCTTGTGTGGCGTCATCCGCTGGCCGCCATCGCTGCGCGTGCCGCAGCCGTGCCGGGCGCGACCTTTACCGCGCTTTGCCTGGTTACCGGCTCCATCTGGGGACGACCTACATGGGGAACATGGTGGGTGTGGGACGGGCGGCTCACCTCGATGCTGGTGCTGTTGTTCCTTTACTTCGGCTATATCGCGCTTTCGTCCTCCCTGGCGCGGGAAGGCCAGTCCAGTCGGATCGCCGCTATCTTCGGCCTGGTGGGTGCAATCAACATCCCCATCATCAACCGTTCAGTGGTGTGGTGGAATAGTCTTCATCAACCGCCCAGCATAACCATGGGCGAAAGTTCCATTGATCCGGTTTTTCTGTGGCCGCTCCTGATAGCAACGTTTGGCTTTTCCCTGTTGTTCGGCGGAGTGATGCTTGCACGCATGCGGGCAATTCTCGCCGACACCCAGGCGGAGGCGCGCCTGCGTCGCAAGGCCTTGCAGGCAGAGGAAATGGCACGGTGAGAGAATCGCTGGACCAGTGGTTGTTCGTTTATGCAGCCTTGGGGGTAACACTTGTCGGCACTTTGGCGCTGGTAATCTCCAGCTGGCTGACGATGCGCCGCGCTGAGAAGCGGCGCGAGGAGACACGCAGGAAATGAATGCGGATAGAACCGGCGGGCTGAAGCCCAAGCACCAGAGGCTGGTGCTGGTGGTCGTCGCTCTTGTCGCACTGGTAGGCGCAGGGCTGCTGGCGGCCTATGCGCTGCGTAACCAGGCGAGTTATTTTTACGTGCCGGCTGATATTGCCGCCAGCCCGCCCGTGCCGGGCCAGGCCATTCGTCTTGGCGGCATGGTGGAAAACGGGTCCATCGACACCGCTGCCGATGGGGTGACGGTGGAATTCGTGGTGCAAGACGGAAAGGCACGCGTCCCGGTCATCTACGCAGGTATCGTGCCCGCCTTGTTCGTTGAAGGATCGGGCGTTGTGGCCGAAGGCAGCATGCGCGCCGACGGCACATTCGTTGCCAACAATCTCCTTGCCAAGCATGACGAGAATTACATGCCGCGCGAACTTGAAGGCATGAACACGGCCGAGCTTCGCGAAGAACTGCAGGAAAGTGTGGCAGGCACCAGCGAATGATCGCAGAAATCGGTCTTGCTGCCCTGTGGCTGGCTGCCGCGCTGGCCGTTCTGCAATTGCTGGGCGGCTTCCTCGGCGTGCGCAACGAAGATAGCGCGCTGGCTGCGCTGGTCCGTCCGGCGGCGGTTCTTCAAGCGGGGCTTTGCGCGGTATCATTCGGCGCGCTGGTTTATGCCTTTGCCGTCACCGACCTTTCCGTGAAGCTGGTGGCCACCCATTCGCACTCGATGAAGCCGATGGCATTCAAGCTGTCGGGCGCCTGGGCCAATCACGAAGGGTCGATGCTGCTGTGGATCACCGTGATGGCGCTGGCGGGCGGCCTGATCGCGTTGATCGAACATCGCCTACCCCGGCGAATGATGATGGCGACGCTGGGCGCGCAGGCTTGCGTGGCGGTGGGTTTCTACCTGTTTATCCTGCTGTCATCCAACCCGTTCGAACGGCTTTCTCCCGTTCCCGTCGATGGCAATGGATTGAACCCTCTGCTTCAGGACATGGGCGTCTCCTTCCATCCGCCGACGCTGTATATCGGCTATGTCGGCCTGTCGGTCGCCTTCAGCTTTGCCGTGGGCGCGCTGCTGACGCGCAATGTGACGCCGGAATTCGCCCGCGTCATGCGCCCCTGGGTGCTGGCCTCGTGGATATTCCTCACCATCGGCATCGCTGCCGGTTCCTACTGGGCCTATTACGAGCTGGGCTGGGGCGGCTGGTGGTTCTGGGACCCGGTGGAAAACGCCAGTCTGATACCGTGGCTGGCGGCCACCGCGCTGCTGCACTCGGCCAGCGTGCTGGCAGCCCGCGATGCCTTGCGCACCTGGACGATCATGCTGGGCGTCATCGCCTTTTCGATGAGCATGCTGGGTACTTTCCTGGTGCGTTCAGGTATTCTTACCTCAGTTCACGCTTTTGCCGTCGATCCGGAGCGCGGCAGCTTTATCCTGGTGCTGCTGGCGCTGTACATAGGCGGTGCGCTGGTGCTGTTCGCCCTGCGCGCCAATACGATCGCCGAGGGGGAGCGGTTTTCTCTGCTCAGCCGGGAAGGCGCCCTGGTGGTGAACAACGTAGCGCTGTCCGCCATTCTTGGGATCGTGTTGCTGGGCACGCTCTATCCATTGCTGACAGAGGCCTTCGACGTGCGCGTTTCGGTGGGTCCGCCCTATTTCAACCCGGTCAGCGCAATCTTTTTCCTGCCGATGCTGGCGATACTGGCCGTTGGCCCGATGCTGCGCTGGCGAAAAGACTCGTTCGAGCGGATCAGGTTGCCCGTCATCATCATCGCCTTTGCTACCGTGGCCACTCTGGCGCTGGTGCTGGCCTTGAGTGACATCGGTCTGCTGCCTCTGCTGGGACTGGCGATGGCCGGGGGCGTGGCAATCGCCAGCTTCATACCATTGCGCGGCCGTAAACTGCTGCGCACGCCGCTGCCTGTATGGGGCATGTGCGTGGCGCATTTCGGCGTGGCGGTGGCTTTGTTCGGAGTGGCTGCCGATACCGCTTTTCAGCAAGAACGGTTGGTGGCAGCGTCGCCCGGCGACGTGATCGAAGTCGGTCCATGGGAGGCGACGATGGTGTCCGTTAGCCCGGTAGCTGGTCCGAACTGGACCGCGATGCAGGGCGATCTTCTGGTAAGTTACGATGGCGGCCCACTGCGTGAGGCGCATCCGCAAGCGCGCAGTTTCTGGGCACCGCAAGGCGAGACAAGCGAAGTCGCCCTGCTTACCCGATGGAACGGGCAGTTGTACGTTGCGCTGGGTAATATGGCAGAAGATGGCCGCTGGCAGCTGCGTCTGTGGTGGAAACCGTTTGTCACCTACATCTGGTATGGCGGGCTGCTGATCGCATTTGGCGGTATGCTGGCACTGCTGGGCCGCGTGATCGGCGATGTGCGTCGTCGCTCTGCCGAGGTACGCCACGAAGAGCGCCGGATCGAGAATGCGGAGTTGGTTGCATCATGAAACGCCTTCGGTACGGCCTCTGGATCATCGTTGGCATTGCCGCTGCACTGTTCGGCCTGTTCGCCTATCAACTTTCGCAGCCGAAGGACGATTTCGTCGAGTCCGCGATGGTTGGCGAACCGATGCCGGAATTCGACCTTCCGCCGGTTGTGGAGAGCAGACCGGGGCTCAGCCGTGCAGACCTGTCAGACGGCGAGCCCAGATTGCTGAACATATTTGCAAGCTGGTGCATACCGTGCGCGGCAGAAGCGCCGCAACTTGAAGCGCTGGAACGCGCCGGGGCAAATATCGTCGCCGTGGCCATTCGCGACCGGCCCGAAGATGTCGAGCGCTTCCTATCCATCTACGGCAATCCCTTCACGCGTATCGGAAAGGACGATATTTCCGAACTGCAACTCGCTATCGGCTCTTCCGGCGTGCCGGAGACTTTCGTGATAGATGGCAATGGGGTGATTACCTACCAGCACATTGGCGACATTCGCGAAGACGATGTGCCTATGCTGCTGGAAGAATTGCGGAAGGCCGGGGCATGATGCGGTGTTTGCTCCCCCTGCTGGCGGCGCTGGCATTGGTGCAACCTGCCGCCGCGCAGGATCGCATGCCGCCGGCACCCTATGCCTATACCCAACTGGAAGACCCCGCACTGGAGGCGCAGGCGCGTGATCTGATGCACACGCTACGCTGCCTCAAATGCCAGAGCCAGTCCATTGCCGACAGTGATGCACCGATGGCAGGAGACATGCGCCACCAGGTCCGCACCCGCATCGACGCGGGCGAAAGCCCGGACGAAGTGCGCCAATGGCTGATCTCTCGCTATGGAGATTACGTCAGCTACGAACCGCAGGTCAGCGCAACGACCTGGCCGCTGTTCGTGCTGCCCATCGTGCTGCTGCTGCTTGCAGGTACGATACTGCTCCGCCGTCTGGGCAAGCGCGCGGCGGAAGAAGCCGCATGACCTGGGTTATCGTCATCGCCCTGGCGCTGATCGCCTTTGCCATCGCCGTCTTTGGCTTCGGCATATCGCGCGGGCTTTGGACCAGCCTTGCTGCCGCACTGGGCTTCGGTCTTGCGGGCTATGCCTTGCAAGCCAGTCCGGACCTACCTTCTTCTCCTACATCCGCCACCGATCTGGCGGGCAGGCAGGCCTTTGACGTTGTCGCGGCGCGGCAGGAGTTCGTGGCGCAGGCAGACAGGTCGGGTAGCAACATGCTGATAACCTCCGACGCCTGGGCACGCCGCGGGCGTTATGCCGAAGCTGCCCAGATGCTGGCCGGTGTCACGCGAGAGAATCCGCAGGATTTCGAGGCATGGCTGGCGCAGGGGATCGTGCTAACCGAACATGCAGGCGGTTCCCTGACGCAGGCGTCGCTCTATGCCTTTCAATGCGCATCCAACCTGAAACCCGATAACCTTGCACCCGGATATTTCCTCGGCGTTTCGCTGGTGCGGCAGGGACGCCTGATAGAAGCGCGCCAGGTGTGGAGCGACACCCTGGAAAATGCACCGAACAGTGCAGAGGGCCGGGCTGGCCTCGAGAACCGCCTCGCGCGGCTCGATGACATGCTGGCCGCAATGCGAGCCGGGCAGCAGCCAATCATTCCGCAAACACAGGCTCCTTCGCAAGGTACTGTGCCACCGGAAGACGCACGATGATGTTGCGCCGCATCATGTTGCGGCTTGCCCCCACTGCTGCTAACGCGCCCGCTTCGCCGTTCGCTACGGATCTGATGGGCTGAAAATCCAGATGAGCGCAACCGGACAAGACCGGGACTCTGCCAAGCTGAAGCTCGCCGCCGGTGCCATAGGCATCGTCTTCGGCGATATCGGCACGTCCCCGCTCTACGCATTTCGCGAAACGTTTCGTGGCGCGCACAGCCTGCCAATCGACGATCTGCACGTGCTGGGCGTTGTCAGCCTCATATTCTGGTCGATGACGCTGGTGGTGGCGATCCAGTACGTCACCATCCTGATGCGAGCCGACAACAACGGGCAGGGCGGTAGCCTGGCTTTGGTGGCACTGCTTTCGCGAAGGGCAGGCAAGACCAGTTACAGTTGGCTGATCGTGCTATTGGGCGTGTTCGCTACTGCGCTGTTCTACGGCGATTCCATGATTACGCCCGCCATTTCCGTACTCTCCTCGGTAGAGGGGCTGACGGTGGTGGATCAACGGCTGGATCGCTTCGTCATTCCCATTGCGCTGGTGCTGCTGGTGGGCCTCTTCGTCCTGCAGAAGCGCGGGACGGAGAAGGTAGGGGCTCTGTTTGCTCCGGTAATGATCCTCTATTTCACCACCATCGCCATTCTGGGCATAGTGCAGATTTTCGGTTCGCCGGAAGTTCTATGGGCACTGAACCCATGGTACGCGGTGCAGTTCTTCATCACCGACAAGTGGTTCGCCTTCCTCGCACTCGGTTCGGTCGTTTTGGCCGTGACCGGTGCAGAAGCGCTGTATTCGGACATGGGGCACTTCGGGCGCGGACCCATGAAGCTGTCGTGGTTCGGTTTCGTCATGCCGTGCCTGCTGCTCAACTATTTCGGCCAGGGCGCGATGATTATTGGTCTGCCCGACGCAGCGGCGGAGGAGGCAATCCTCAACCCGTTCTTCTTCCTCGCGCCCGAAGCCTATCGACTGCCGCTGGTGATCCTGGCCACGTGCGCCACATTCATTGCCAGCCAGGCGGTTATATCGGGCGCGTTTTCCATCACCCATCAGGCGATCCAGCTGGGTTTCATTCCGCGTCTGTCCATCTGCCATACGAGCGACGAGCATTCCGGCCAGATCTACATTCCAGTCATCAACTGGGCGCTGATGGTCGCGGTTATCCTGCTGGTGCTGACGTTCCAGAATTCATCCAACCTCGCCAGCGCATACGGCATCGCAGTGACGGGGGCGGTAACGATCGACACGTTGCTGATGGGCGTCTTGTTCATCGGGGTGTGGAAATGGAAGAAATGGATCGCGATACCTGTGGTAATGCTGTTCCTGATCGTGGATGGTGCCTATTTCGCTGCAAACCTGACGAAGGTGCCCGAAGGCGGCTGGTTCCCGTTGTTGGTGGGTGCCATCGCCTTCACCTTACTGACGACATGGGCCAAGGGGCGCCAGCTGATGCGCCAACGCATGACGGAGGCTGGGCTGCCGCTGGATATCTTCGCGAAATCGGCGCGCGGCAGCACGGCACGCGTGTCCGGCACAGCGATCTTCATGAACTCCGGCAGCAAGGGCACACCTTCTGCGCTGTTGCACAATATCAAGCATAACAAGGTGCTGCACGAACGGGTAATCGTGCTGACGGTGAACATCTCCGACGTGCCCTACGTGGGCGAGGTGGACCGATGCAGTATCGAGGAACTGGGCGACGGGTTTTTCCGCGTTATCCTCAACTACGGCTTCATGCAGGAAACCGATGTGCCCGCCGCGCTTAGTCGACGCGAGATGTGCGGCGGTCCGTTCGACATGATGAAGACCAGCTTCTTCCTTAGCCGGCAGACGCTGCTTTCGGCGGAAAATCCCGGCATGATGGTATGGCGCGAAAAGCTGTTCGCCTGGATGATGCGGAACGCAGCGACGCCGATGGAGTTCTTTCGTCTGCCGACGAACCGCGTGGTGGAACTGGGCAGCCAGGTCGAGATCTAGGAACCTGCCTTCCTTGGTTGCGCTTAGCCCAGCCTGCCGCAACCTCCCTCAATCAATGGATGGATGGTGTCACCGGACCGCAAAAGTTGAGTAGGCGTATTCGTCGAGCAATTGGTTCGATCGTAAATCGCCGACCAGCGGTCTTATTCGGTGCGCGGCGGGTCTTTCACGACCTCGTCCCTGTCCTCCACGCTCAATCCGTGGCGCATCAGCATGGGCACCTGGGTAAAGGTGAACAGGAAAGTGAGGGGCAGGAACAGCCACAACTTGGCCGCCAGCCACGTCTCGAAGCTGACCGTGAACATCAGCGCGGTGTTCACGATTGCAAGCAGGATGAAGAACACGCCCCAATTGCGCGACAACTTCAGCCAGCCTTCGTCGTTCAATCCTTCGAACGCGGCTTCCAGCAGAACCTTCAGCAGCGATTTGCCCCTGGCATATCCCACCAGCAGCACGAGGGCGAACAGCACGTAGATGCTTGTCGGCTTCCACTGGATAAAGCGTTCGTCCTGAAAATAGATCGTCAGCGCGCCGAAACCCACGATCATGGCGGTGGACAGCCACAGCATCGGGCTGACCTTGCCCAGCCTCCACTTGCTGACGGCCAGCGCAATTATGGCTGCAATGATGAAGGCCCCGGTGCCCCGGATCACGGCGAAGATCTCGCCCGATGTGTCGTCTCCCGTGCTTTCGGGAGAGTAGAACTTGTACACGAGGAAAAACACCAGCAGCGGCCCGTAATCGACGGCAACGTTGAGCCAGCCGGACTTCGGTTTTGCGGTCGTTGTTGCCTGCTTGTGCGCTTCGGTCGTCATCAGGCCACTCCTGCAATCACGCGCGCCACAAGGTCGGGATCGAAGGGGCGCAGGTCGTCCAGCGTTTCGCCCACGCCGATAGCGTGAATGGGCAGGCCGTACTGTTCTGCCGCCGCCACCAGAACACCGCCGCGCGCCGTGCCGTCCAGCTTTGTCATGATGAGGCCGGTCACGCCTGCGACTTCCTTGAAAATCTCTATCTGGCCCAGCGCATTCTGCCCGTTGGTGGCATCCAGCACCAAGATCACGTCATGCGGTGCTTCTGGATTGAGGCGGCCCAGAACCTTGCGGATCTTGGCAAGCTCATCCATCAGTTCGCGCTTGTTCTGAAGCCGACCCGCAGTGTCGACGATCAGTGCGTCCGTTCCGATATCGGTCGCCTTTTTTACCGCGTCGAACACGATGCTGGCGGGGTCGCCGCCTTCGGGCCCGGTAACGATGGGCGCGCCGATGCGATCTGCCCACACTTTCAGCTGGCCGATGGCGGCGGCGCGGAAGGTGTCGCCTGCGGCCAGCATCACCTCGTAATCGTCCTCTTGCAACCAATGGCCCAGCTTGGCGATGGTAGTTGTCTTGCCGCTGCCGTTTACGCCGATCACCAGGATCACCTGGGGGCGTGGGAAGGCGGTGACTTCCAAAGGCACGGCGACCGGACGCAGGATGGCGGTAATCTCTTCGGCCACCGCTTCTTTCAATTCTCGCTCGGTGATGGAAAGACCAAAGCGCTTTTCCGCCAATTTGGCGCGGATGCGGGCGGCGGCGCTGGGGCCAAGGTCCGTCATGATCAGCGCGTCTTCGAGATCATCCAGCGTGGCATCGTCCAGCTTCGCCGTGCCCACGACGCCTGTAAGGTTTTCGGAGAGGCGATCCGATGTCTTGCGGAAACCCCCGAAGAGTTTTTCGGACCAGCTTGATTCGCTCACTTTAGCAGGCCTTCCTCATGCGATTTCGGCGTGACGGGAATGATCGTGCCGCGCAGTGTGCCTTCGGGCACGGCCACCCGCGCGAAGTTTTCGGCATAGCCCGTTCCATCGCTTTCGGTAAGCACGTGCTGGGTTTGTCCCACAAGGCTGTCCAGCCACGCATCGCGCACCTTCGCAACCGCATGGCGCAATTCGGCGGCGCGCTGCTTTATCAGCGGTTTGTCCAATTGCGGCATGCGCGCAGCGGGCGTGTTGGGCCGGGGCGAATAGGGAAAGATATGACCGTGAACCACGGGCAGGTCCGTTATGATGGAGCAATTTTCCGCATGGTGCGCCGCGCTTTCCGTCGGGAAGCCTGCAATCAAGTCTGCCCCGACGGTGAGATCGGGACGCCGCGCTTGCAGACGCTGCACCAGATCCACAGCATCGCGTCGCAGATGCCGTCGTTTCATACGTTTCAGAATAAGATCCGCGCCATGCTGAAGGGAGAGGTGCAGGTGTGGCATTACGCGCGCTTCGCTGGCGAATAGGTCGAACAACAGCGAATCGATCTCCACGCCATCCAGCGAGGACATGCGAAGTCGCTGCAGTTGCGGAAAGGTATCGAGGATCGCCAGCACCAGTTCGCCAAGCGGCGGCTGTTTGGGAAGGTCATGCCCCCAACTTGTAACGTCCACGCCTGTCAGCACGGCTTCGGACGCGCCCTTTTCCATGTGCCGTTCGACTTCGCGCAGCACCTGGGGCACGCTTAGCGAGCGGCTCGACCCGCGCCCTTGTGGGATGACGCAGAACGTGCAGGCGTGGTCGCACCCGTTCTGTACCGCGATAAAGGCGCGCGTATGGCTTGGCGGTGCAGGGCGGGCTGCTTCGGGCACGTTCCAGGCACGCGCGTCCAGCTTTTGCGTGTTTGGAATCAGTCCGTCGACTTCGGGCATTACAGATAGCTGCTCGCGCTCGATATCGGCGGCGCACCCGGTGACAAGCAGCCGGGCATCGGGACGCGCACGCCGCGCCTTGCGGATCGCCTGCCGGGTCTGACGCACGGCTTCCATCGTGACCGCGCAGCTGTTAACTACCACGATATCACCCTCATAAGCGATCAGGTCACGAATGCGTTCGCTCTCGGCGATGTTGAGGCGGCAGCCCAGGGATATAACCTCTGGCGCCATGACGTCGGGCTCGCTCATGCGTAGTCGCCCCAGTCGAAGGAGCCGCGAAAGGCTTCTGCCGCGGGGCCTGTCATGGTGATACGATTGTCCTCGCCCCAGGCGATGGAAAGCGCGCCACCAGGCAGATGAACGGTAACGTGCCGCTCGGTAAGCCCGCGCCGCATGGCAGCTATCGCTGTGGCACAGGCCCCTGTACCGCAAGCGCGCGTAAGGCCTACGCCGCGCTCCCACACGCGCAGGTGCAACGTCTTTCGATCGGCAACATGGGCCACGTTCACATTGATCCGGTCCGGGAAAAGCGGATCGGTCTCTATCTGCGAGCCAAGGTTTTCCAGCGGCACGGCATCTGTATTGTCGACGAAGAAGATGACATGCGGATTGCCCACATTCACGGCGGCAGGTTGTTCCAGCATGTCCCAGCCCACCGGCAAGGCAGCAGTATCCATGGGATAGGCAAGGGGGATGGCGTCCCATTCGAAACGCGGTTCACCCATGTCGACGGCAATACCATCTGCATCGGGTACGGTGGCAATCAGGCCGCCTGCGGTGGCAATGGTAGCCTTCTGCTTCAGCAGCAGGCCGATGGCCCGCGCGGCATTGCCGCACGCTTCCACTTCGCCGCCGTCAGAATTGTAAATTCGCATGCGAACTGTGGCGTTCGGATCGTTTTCCAGTACGATCAACTGGTCGCATCCGATCCCCCGTGTGCGATCGGCCAGCGCACGCACGGTGTCGGCGCCGATTGCAGGCATGGCGGTTTCGCGCGTGTCGAGCACGACGAAATCATTGCCCAGGCCATGCATCTTGGTGAAAGCGATGCGCATCAGCGCCACCTAGTGCCGTGTGGCCCGGATCGCAATGGGCGCGAAGCGCGTGTCAGCTTGCCTGGCGCTGATCGTCCGCCGAACTTGTTTGCCCTACTATCGAGGCGAGATTGTCCTTGCTCAGCATATCGAGAGAGGCGAGGCGCTTTCGTGTGGCGGCGGCATCTTCCGGCCGGCCATAATGATAGCCTTGTCCTTGCAGGTCGCCCATGCCTTGCAACTGGCTCAGCACTTCGCTGTTTTCGACGCCTTCGGCGGTGACGGGCAGCGACAGACCCTTGCCGAGAGAAACCATGGCCTCCACCAGGGCGCGGCCTTCGCGCTGGTTCGCCAGTTCGGAGATGAAGCTGCGATCGATCTTCAGTCGGTCGATCGGCAAGGAGCGCAGTTGTGAGAGGCTGGAATAACCCGTGCCATAGTCATCAAGACTGATCGAGATACCCTGGTTCTTCAGGCTGGTGACGATGGAGCGCACCGCGCCCATGTTTTCGTGCAGACAACCTTCAGTGATCTCGATTTCCAGACGGGAAGGCGGAAAACCGCTTTCCAGCAAAAGGTGCAGCAGCTTTTGTGCGAACCACGGATCGCGCAGCTGGACCGGGGAGATGTTTATCGAAAGGGTAAGAACAGAATCCCAGCCTTTCGCATCTTCCAGCGCCTGCGCGACCAGGCGTTCAGACAACGCGCCAATAAGGTCTATTTCCTCGGCAATGGGGATGAATATTTCCGGGCTGACCAGCCCATATCGCGGGCTCTTCCACCGGGCCAGCATTTCGAAACCTGTCAGAGTGCCTGTCGCAAGGTCAATCTGCTGTTCGTAATAGGGAACGAATTCGCCAGCCGGTATGCCGCGCCGAATGCCGGATTCCAGTTCGTTGCGGAAGCGCAGCTCGTCTTCCATCTGGGATTCGAACCAGTAGTAACGATTACGCCCGCGCTTCTTCGCGTGATACATGGCGATATCGGCACGATGGATCAGCGCCTCGGCATTCATTTCATCGCCGGTGGCGTATTTTGCACCCGATTCTGCAATGCCGATGGATACCGTGGCCTCTACAGACATCTGGTTCGATTCAATGGGCGCCGACGTGTTGCGGACAATCATTGCTACCAGATTGTCCACCGTATCGCGTGCATTGTGGTCGAAGGGTACGCCGCAAACGAACTCGTCGCCCCCGATGCGCGCCATCACGCCGTCGTGCGGCAATGTATCTTCTATCCGGCGCGCTATCGTGGTTAGAACCCTGTCGCCTAGCTGGTGACCATTCAGATCATTGATCTGTTTGAAGTTGTCGAGGTCGATCATCATCACCGCTATTTTTCGGTCAGTATCGACCAAGGCTGTGCGCAGGGCCTCCAGGGCAGGAGGGCCGCTGCGTCGATTGAGGCAGCCAGTCAGCGCATCGCGTTCGGCCAGCTTTCGAGCGCGTTCCTCGGCATCCCTGCGCACCTGAATCTCCTTGCGCAGATCCCTGTAACGTCGCCATCCAAAGATAAGCAGTGCGATATTGAGAAGAAGAGCGTTGGCCAGCAGCAGGTTTGGCTTGTTACCACCAAAGAACCATGCCTTGACGATTTGCGGCATCAGCGCGCCACCAGCGCCTACGAAAAGGATGGCGGCAGCAATTGCTATGCCAAGCGCGATCATGTCGCGCTCCGCACTGCGGACCTTCCTTTCGGCGGGTGTCGCCGCGCTGTCTGTCGCTTTTTTCAACCGCGATAGTCCTCTCTTCGCTGGTTTCTTTATCGCGCGACATATTCAATATCGGGTTAATTGCTCCGTGGCTTTTGTCCCGCTAGGACACGCCTCGCGACAAAGGAGAGAAGATTGTCCAATCATTGGCTTATCAAGTCCGAACCGTTCAAATATTCGTGGGACCAGCTGGTAGAGGATGGCGAAACCATCTGGGATGGCGTGCGCAACCATCGCGCTGCAAACAACCTTCGCGCGATGAAGGTGGGCGACCCCCTGTTCTACTATCATTCGAACAAGGGGCTGGAGATCGTCGGAATAGCCGAAGTGAGCGAGGATGGGTTGATTGATCCCACCGACCCGGAAGGGAAATGGCCCACGATGAAAGTAAAACCGGTCCGCCCTCTCGAAAACTTCGTCACCTTAAAAGCGATCAAGGCCGAACCAACGCTTGAAGGGATCGAATTGATCCGACTCTCTCGCCTGTCAGTGGCTGAGATACGACCAGAGGAGTGGGAAATTATTATCGCTATGTCAGAACGTTAATTCGGAACGATAACGGCTGCCTCCCCGTTGTATAGTCAAAGGGCACGCGATGATGCGCCGCCCGCAAAGACAACGGAGAAACCTCATGGGTGAATTTACCGAAAAAGTTAAGGGCAACACCAACGAAGCTATCGGCAATGTGAAGCAGGAGTCGGGCAATCCCGAAACCCGCGCCGAAGGCCGCAAGCAAGAAAAGAAGGGCGAAGCCCAGCAATTAAAGGGCGAAGTCGAAGGCAAGCTTGGCAACGACGTCTGATTGCGCGAGCAATACAAACACGAAAGGGCCGCTCCATGATGGGGCGGCCCTTTTCGTTTGGGTCAGCTTTCGCGCAGGCTGCTGACGCTTGCTCCGCTCGCGCTTAACTGCTCGATATCGGTAATGCAGTGAAGCAGGCGGATACCCTTGCGGCCCATCGCCTGTTCCAGTGCGCTGTCAAACTCGGCATTGTTCTCTACCCTTACACCCCATCCGTCAAAACTTGCCGCCATCATCGCGAAGTCGGGGTTGGTAAGATGGGTTGACGCTTCACGACCCGGATATTCGCGTTCCTGGTGCATACGAATGGTTCCGTATGTGGAATTGTCGAACACGATGACCAGCAGGTCCAACCCGTACTGCGCGGCGGTCGCCAGTTCCTGTCCGTTCATCAGAAAATCGCCGTCACCCGCCGCTGCGACGACGCATCGGTCCGGATAGCGCAAGGCAGCCGCCACGCCCGCCGGCACGCCATATCCCATCGCCCCGGCCGTAGGCGCCAGTTGCGATGGGAAGCCTGCATAGGGCCAGTAACGGTGCCACCAGCCTGCAAAATTACCGGCGCCGTTGCAGATGATCGCATCGGCGGGCAACAGGCGGCGACAGGTCGCCATGGCCAGTGCAAGATCAAAATCGAACTGCGGCCGATCGCGAGGTGTGTTCCATTCCAGCCACTCGGCACGCGCTTGCGCTCCGCAATCGAAATCGATCACGTCGCTATCGTCCCACAGGGCCGCACTTTCGGCAAATTCCGCGGTATCGGCGCAGATAGCCAAGTCTGCGCGGTAGACGCTGTTGAGTTCTTCCGGATCAGGATGGACGTGGATCAGTTGCTGCTCCGGATGATCGGGCGTGATGAGTGCGTAGCCATCGGTCGTCGCTTCTCCAAGCCGCGCGCCTACCACTAGCAGCAGGTCTGCATCCTTTACTCGCTGGCTCAACTTTGGATTGGGGCCGTAGCCCAGATTGCCCGCATAGACTTTGGACGCAGGTGAGATCGCATCCTGCCGCCTAAAAGCAGTGGCAACGGGAAGGCCGATGCGTTCGGCGAATTCGGTAAAATAGTGGCGCGTGCGCGCGTTCCATCCAGCGCCGCCGACGATGGCTAACGGGGCGGCCGCATCACCTATCATCTGCATCATGGTGGCCATCACATCGGGGCAGGGCGCCTGCGCGGGCCGTACCACTGCGGGACGTACCGGAGATACGATTCCATCTTCGTGCAGCATATCCTCGGGCAGGGCGAGAACCACGGGACCGGGGCGACCCGATACCGCCGTAGACCATGCGCGCGCGATGAATTCCGGAATGCGAGCCGCATCGTCTATGCGTGCAGACCACTTGGCTATAGGCGCGAAGAAGGCAGGGAAGTCAATTTCCTGAAAACCCTCCCGATCGCGCATGGAGCGATCGACATCGCCGATGAACAGAATCATCGGTTGGCTGTCCTGCATTGCCACATGCACGCCGATACTGGCGTTGGTGGCGCCGGGGCCACGGGTAACGAAGGCGATACCGGGTTCGCCCGTCATTGCACCGTCGGCACAGGCCATGAAGGCGACGCCGCCCTCCTGCCTGCAAGTAATGGTCTGGATTGCATCGCAATCGGACAGCACATCAAGGACGGGAAGGAAACTTTCGCCGGGAACGGTGAAGGCGCGGCTGGCGCCCTGTTCGACAAGGCAATCGACAAGCAGGCGTGCAGCGGTTCTGGTCATGCCTGCTTCGGTAGCCCCGGCCCGTTTTCGCCGCAACCAGTTGCTGGAGTTACCAACTGTCCCGGCCCTGCACATGTCCACAGGCCGGGGAGCCAAATGGTTACCAAATCGTTAAACCGGCATCATGAGACGCTCACTTGTTCTTACTACTGAGTCGGCCCGCCACCCTTTCCGGGCTTCCTTGCCGCCGCACGTACTGTGCCGTGCCAACGAGATCGAGCCCATGGCACCTTGGCGAAAGCGGATCGCGATGGGTATCTCTCGGAAGGACCTGGAAACCGTAGCAGCTACCTATGCAGCAGGTTTCGTCGCCACCATTACCTTCTTCGCCTGATTATTTGGCGGCGACGGGTTTGCCCGCTAACGCGGCGGCATCCTTCTCTGCCCGGTAAAGACGCGCGCCAAGCCACACCGATACAAGGCACATGCCCGCGCTCAGCAGTACCTGCTCTGCCAGCGGAACGCCCACCGCGCTTAGCCCCAGCGCCAGCAACGATCCCAGCACCATCGCGCCCGAGTTCACGATATTGTTCGCCGCCACCGCGCGGCTGGCCTGGGAGGGCGCTACCTTGGTGGTAAGGAACGCGTAAAGTGGCACTACGAACATACCGCCGAAAATCGCTATCAGCAGCAGGCTACCCAGCACCGCCCACGCCAGCGGGTAGGACAGGAATGTCGCCACATCCATCAGTTGCGTGTCGCGAAGCCCTGCGTTCCACGCCTTGCACACGAAATAGAACACCGCGACCATGCCCGCCATCAGCAATACCGAAACCGGTGAATAGCGCGCGGATACCACGCCTTTCAGCAGCAGGTTCACCGCCACCGATCCCACCGCCACACCGATAGAAAAGAACACCAGGAACAGGCTGGCCACCGTCGGGTCTGCGAGCAGCACGTTCTTGGCCAGCGGTGGGAACTGGATGAAAAGGACGCTGCCGATCGTCCAGAAGAAACTGATGGCCAGGATGGCGTAGAAAACTTCGCGATTGGCAGTGCATTCGCGGATCATTTTCCAGGACGAAGTAAAGGGGTTGAAGTCGATCTTTTCCGGTGCGCCGGTGGGCGGGGCAGGGGGCACCTGCCTGCTGGTGATATAGCCGATGATGGCGAAGCCCAGAATCGCGATTGCGGCGATCTGGATATGATCGGCCAGGAAACCGGCGATGATCGTACCTGTCATGATGGCGATATAGGTTCCCGCCTCCACGAGGCCGGTGCCCGCCAGAACCTCGTCCTTTTTCAGGTGCTGCGGCAGGATTGCGTACTTGATCGGGCCAAAGAACGTGGAGTGCACACCCATGGCGAACAGCGCCAGCATCAACAGAGGTATAGCCACCAGTTCCACCGCGATACCTTCCCAAGCAAGATAAAGGCCGAACGCACCCACGGTCATGATGCCGATTTCCGCCGCTTTCACCTTGCGGATGATGGCGGCCTTGTCGCGCAGATCGGCCAGTTGCCCGGCGATGGCGGACAATAGGAAGAAAGGCAGTATGAACACCGCCGATGCCGCGCCCGAGAACACCGTCTCCGTGTCGGCAGAATTGTACACGCTGTAGACGACGAACAGCACCATCGTCGTCTTGTAGAGATTGTCGTTGAAGGCGTTGAGCAACTGGGTGCAGAACAAGGGCACGAACCGGCGTTGCCTGAGCAGGTGAGTGGAGGTGAACATAAGGCCTTCGTACGGCGCCACGTGGGCTGGTGCGAAGGGGCTTAACCACTTTTACTTGGAATAGCAGCACCAAGGATACTTTTTCCCGAAGCGAATAGCGGCTAGAGGCGGTTGCACCATGTGGACCTTGCCCAACATACTCACTCTCAGCCGCATCCTGACGCTGCCGCTCCTTGGTTTCCTGCTCTGGTGGCCGGGGTGGGAGCTGGGCTTCCTGCTGGCTTTCGCGCTTTATTGTGCGATGGGTATCACCGACTATTTCGACGGAATGCTGGCGCGGTCCAGCGGTGCCGTCAGCAAGCTGGGCATCTTCCTCGATCCCATTGCAGACAAGATCATGGTAGCCACGGTGATCCTTGTGCTCGCCGCGCAAGGGATCCTTCGCGGCCCTTATGTAGGCGATGCGCATGTGATCGCGGGCCTTATTATCCTGATCCGCGAGATCGCGGTATCGGGACTGCGCGAGTTCCTTGGCGGATTGCAGGTCAGCATGCCGGTATCGAAGCTGGCCAAATGGAAAACCACGTTCCAGCTTGTTGCACTGGGTTCGCTGATACTTGGGCAAGGCCTGCCGGGCTGGACGATGCAGATCGGCGACGTGGCGGCCAACGTTCCACACACGGTCGGGCTGATCACGCTATGGGGCGCAGCGATGCTGACGGTGATAACCGGCTGGGACTACCTGCGCGTCGGCCTGAAGCACATGGACTGATTGCAGAACGCCGAAGGGAACGGTTGCCGGTCTCACCGGCATCACATCCCTGTCAGACGAAGGCCGCAGACATGGTGATACTCACCAGTAAGGAACGGCGCCGTAAGTTCCATAAAAGCCGTAAATCGATTCGCCGTAGGTAAGGTGCTTGGGCCCTCCTAGCTCGCGAATTTCGGACGCTTCGTAATGAGGAGCACCTTCGAGCGCAGTTCGATCGATCGGCACGACAAAGCCGCCCTGTTCGACATCATAGTCCAAGAGCGACCACGGCACGGGATGAAACCTTTCGCCAATGCCTAGGAAGCCGCCGAAAGACATGATTGCGTAAACCGTTCGCCCGCCAACCTTCTCGATCGACAAATCGTCGATGTGCCCGAGGCGTTCGCCATCGGTGTTGTACACCGGCGTATCGACCACGCGGCTGGAAAGAATCAGCTCATGGCCAGAGACATCTTGTCTCTCCTGTTGGTTCGAATGTTCCATAATGTGCGCTCCTCACCTGCAAGGGGACATTAAACCAATGCTCAAGTCGGACATTGGTTCACCGACGGGGTTCGTCGTATTTGAGGTCATTAGCGCTCCTCGGTTGGCGTACCTTCCACGCGCGACGCCTTCAACGCCTCGTGAAATGCGATCACGGCGCGCGCTACCGACTGCATCATTTCCATGCGCTGGATAGTAGGACGTTCCGTCACCCCGATCATGACAGCTACGGCATAAGCCGACGAATCGGGAGCGAACAGTACGCCTACATCATTGTAACCCGACTGCTGGCCCTTCCAGAACTGGCCAGTGCCGGTCTTGTGACTTACCACCCAGCCATCGACCTTCCCGCCTTTAAGCCGGCGCGGCCCGCTGCGGGTGTTGGACATGATGCTGAGGAATTCCACCGCGCCCTTCTTTGATAGGACTTCGCCGCGCTCTATCGCGGCAAGGGCACGGGCGATGCCGATTGGGGTGGCGCCGTCCACCGGGTCGGCAAGGTAATTCGTGAAGGCGCGCTCGCGCTCTATCTCGGTCACGCGGTTGCGCGCGTCGAAAAAGTTGCTTTCGTAGGAATAGGTATCGCGCCACTCCAGCCCGGCAATCGCGCTTTGCATCGGCTTTTCCCCCGGGCCAAAGCGGATGTCACCCAGATCGTTGCGGGCCAGCATGGCGCGCACCGCCTTGGGCCCGCCGACGCGCTGCAGCAGGGCGTTGTTGGCGGTGTTGTCGCTTTGCTGAATGGCGCGTTCTATTAGTTCGCGCACCGTCAGCTCGACCGCGCCGCTGCGCAGAATTTCATTGCGAATCGGTTGATGGAACAGCGTCAGGTCTTCGCGGCTGACACGGATGGGCATATCGAGATCCAGCAGACCTTTTTCCGCCATCTCTAGCGCGGTGAGCGTGACCCAGGTCTTGCTGACACTTTGCTGCGGCAGAAGCGCGCTCTTGTTGAAGCCCGTGCTCCACCCAGTATCCACGTCGACTACGGCAATGCCAAGCGACCCGCCGAAATCTTCGCCTATCGTCTCCAGCGTGTCCGACAGCCGTGTACGCGCTTCTATCACGTGGGGGTTCGGCGTTGGGGTTGGCGTGGGGGTGGCAACCACGGCCTCCTCAATCTCGGCCTCGCGTATCTCATCGCCCCATTCCACACCATAGGGGGGCTGGGGGATTTCGGCGGTGCCGCAGGCGGCGAGGAAAAAGATGGAGGTGAGTAACGCGGCTGAGGGTCGGATCATGGTTTCGTAACGGCTGACAGCACCGATCTTTCCGTGAAAATTGTGCAGTCTTTCTCGGAACTTCGTTCTGTCTAACCTGCGCGCAGTTCCTCTGCCAGCAGTCGGAATTCATCACCGCGCGGACTTTTGGCACGCCAGACGAGTGCAATCTCACGGCTTGTCTGTTCGCCCTTCAACGGACGGGCAACCACATCCGTCTCATGCAAAATACCTGCATCGATCGCCATCTTTGGGAGCATTGTCAGGCCAAGGCCGTTGTCCACCATCTGTACCAGTGTGTGCAGGCTGGTTCCGATCATGGTCGCGCTGGCGCGCAGTTCCGGCCGGTTGCAGGCGGCAAGCACATGTTCCTTCAGGCAGTGCCCGTCTTCCAGCATGAGCAACCTACCTTCGTCGATCATCGCGGGAGAGATTTCTGCCGGTGGATCGCGCGGATCGTCCTTGGGGAAGGCTACGAACAATTCGTCATCGCTGATCTTGGCACTCTCCACCTCGCCGGTGGCGAAAGGCAGGGCCAGCAGCACGCAATCGGCGCGGCCATGGTGCAGCGATTCCAACGCCTGATCACTGGTTTCCTCGCGCAGGAACAGTTTGAGTTGCGGACGCTCCTGTCGCAGACGCGGCAGGATACGAGGCAGCAGGAAGGGTGCGATGGTAGGAATCACACTCATGCGCAGTTCGCCAGAAAGCGGCTTCCCGGCGGCTTGTACGATCTCCGCCAGTTCCTCTATCTCGCGCAACACGCGGTGCGCCTTGGCCACTACGGCGTTGCCCAAAGGAGTGAAGCGTACAACCCGGCGGCTACGCTCCACCAGCGTTACGCCCAGCAGAGATTCCAGCTCGCGGATGCCTGCCGAAAGGGTCGACTGCGAGACGAAGCTCGCCTCTGCCGCCCTTCCGAAATGCTGCTGCTCGTGCAGAGCAACCAGATATTGCAGTTGCTTTACAGTGGGAAGATAAGTGCTCACTCGGCCTCTGCATCCTCAGCTACTTTGGGCTCGACATCATCGATGTGGGTCATTTTCAAACGACCTTTCTCGACTGCGAAGGCCAGCTTGCCTTCCACCAGATCCAGAGCATCCTTGCCGAACACCTCGTAGCGCCAGCCTTCGAGGATGGGCAGGTCACGCAGACCCGCTGCCAGCGCTTCCATCTCGTCAGATCGGGTCAGCAGACGAGAAGCGACGTCGATCTCGCGCGAACGGATTTTCAGCAGCAGTTTGAGCAGGTCGGCAACCAGCGCACCTTCCTTGCCCAGCGGTGCGCCGCGTTTGGCTTTTTCGGGCATCTCGCTCTTGTCCAGCGGTTCCGCCTTATCCAGCACGCGCATCAGGCGCTTGCCGATGTCATTCTCTTTCCACGCGTTGGAAAGGCCGCGCACCTTGGCAAGGTCGGCTTGGCTTTTGGGCGGATGGCTGGCGAGATCGGCCAACGTTTCATCGCGGATGATGCGGCCGCGCGGAATATCCTTGTCCTGCGCTTCTGTCTCGCGCCACGCCGCCAGCGCCTTCAGGCGGCCCAGCACGACCGGGTTACGGCCGGGGGAGCGGATGCGCTTCCATGCCACTTCAAGATCGTTGGCGTAGTTTGAAGGATCGGCCAGCTTTTCCATTTCAGCATTAAGCCAGTGGCCGCGGTCGGTCTTCACCAGCCGGTTGAGTATCTTGGGGAAGATCTTCGCCAGGTAAGTAACGTCGCCAATGGCATATTCGATCTGCCGTTCGGTCAGCGGTCGGCGGCTCCAGTCAGTAAAGCGGGCACCCTTGTCGATGGTCTTGTTCAGCCAGCTTTCCACGAGGTTGGCATAGCCGATCTGTTCGGACTGGCTGATGGCCATCATCGCGATCTGCGTGTCGAATATGGGGTGGGGTGTCTTGCCGGTAAGGTTGTAGATGATTTCCACGTCTTGCCCACCGGCATGAAATATCTTCAGCACGTCTTCATTATCGCACATCAGGTCCAGCAGCGGGGTCATGTCGATGCCCTTGGCCAGCGGATCGATGGCGGCGGCCTCATCCTCGTTTCCGATCTGGATCAGGCACAGCAGCGGATAATAGGTGTTCTCGCGCATGAATTCGGTGTCGACGCACACAAAATCGTGATGGGCCAGCCGTTCGCAAAGTTCGGCCAGGTCTTCGGTCTTGGTAATCAAGGGATGGATTTGCATTCGTCTTCTTTTCTGTCTGGGCGGTTCACCGCCCTTCGGCTTCGCCGGATATGTTTGGTCAAAGTGGTGTTACCTTGACAAAAGGCCCTGCTTCGCCTGTTAGCGCGCGCGTAAGAACTGGCTTATGCCTAGCGCATCGTCCGCGGGCCTCTAGCGCCATAACCTGCCAAATGAAAAGAGTCCCCATGCACGCCTATCGTACCCACAACTGCGCCGCGTTGACCAAAGAAAATGTCGGCGACACCGTTCGTCTGTCCGGGTGGATCCACCGCAAGCGGGATCACGGCGGCGTGTTGTTCGTCGATCTGCGCGATCATTATGGCATTACGCAAGTGGTGGCGGACGAGGACAGCCCGGCGCTGGAAATGCTGGATTCGCTGAAGTTGGAAAGCGTCATCACGATAGATGGCGAGGTAAAGGCGCGCGATGCAGAAGCGGTAAACGCCAACCTGCCAACCGGCGAGATCGAGGTGTTCGCCCGCAACGTTACCGTGCAGAGCATGGCCGAGGAATTGCCGCTGATCGTCAATTCGGCTGAGGACTATCCCGAAGACACCCGCCTCAAATACCGCTTTGTCGATCTGCGTCGCGAGCGGGTGCACAACAACATCATGCTGCGCAACCGCGTGATCACCAGCCTGCGCCGCCGCATGACGGACCAGGGCTTTTCGGAATTCCAGACGCCGATCCTGGGCGCATCCAGCCCGGAGGGCGCGCGCGATTACCTGGTGCCCAGCCGTCTGCATCCCGGCCGTTTCTACGCGCTGCCGCAGGCGCCGCAGATGTTCAAGCAGCTGCTGATGGTGGCGGGCTTCGATCGCTATTTCCAGATCGCCCCGTGCTTCCGCGACGAGGACCTGCGCTGTCTCTTATACACATCTCCGAGCCCACGA
>CAJXTZ010000035.1 GCA_913061345.1 uncultured Erythrobacter sp. | reverse complement strand
ACGAGATCATGCCTAGTCTCGTGGGCTCGGAGATGTGTATAAGAGACAGAGGTTCTCGCGAGCGGCGGTCAACGCGCCCTTCTCTACCAGCGCTTCTCCCTCGCCCGTGATGGCGGCGAGATTCTCCGGATCGCGTTCCTGCGCCTCGCGATAATAATGGATCGCCTTGCCCTGCAGCCCTTCGACACGCGCAGCATCAGCCAGTTCGATGTAAACGCCGGTATAGCCGGGATCGACCGCCAACGCGGCCTCGAAAGCGTCGATAGCGGTTTGCGTATCGCCCATTTCCAGCGCTGCCTGCCCTTCGGCTACCAGCGCCTGTGCCCGCGGATCGACCTCGTATTCGCCTGCGATCCCGATGCTCGCCTGCAATGCCAGGGCGAGAGAAAGGGCGGCGGCGACAGGTCCGAAACGCATGGCGTACTCCTTGAGATTGGACGATAAAGATGGGTTGTAAGCGTCCATTTCACTCAGATGTTAACACGCCTTAGATATACGTGCGATGAAAAATCCGTCCGTTCCGTCGCGGGACGGGGTAAGACGCATTCCCGGCCCTCTTTGGGTTCCCAGAGGCAGGTCGAGCGTTTCTGCCTGCCAATCCGCGTGATCGGATAGGAACGCGGCGACTTGCCCTGCCCCCTCCTCGTCCAGCAAAGAACAGGTGACATAGGTGATGGACCCGCCCGGTTTCACCAGTTGCGCGGCGATATCCAGCAAGCGCGCCTGAAGCTGCGTCAACCGCGACAACTCGGCTGCAGACAGGCGCCAGCGCGCTTCCGGATTGCGGCGCCAGGTGCCCGTGCCCGAGCATGGCGCATCGACCAGCACGCGATCCGCCGCGCCCTGCCAGGCAGAAAGCGCCTCCATCTCGCGGCCCGGATCGAGAAGCACGGTCTCGGCCACCTGCGCCCCTGCACGCTCCGCGCGCGGGCCAAGCTGGGATAGGCGGCGCTTGTCGGTATCGGCGGCTATCAGCGAGCCCTCGTTTACCATCGCAGCCGCCAGCGCCAGCGTCTTGCCGCCCGCCCCTGCGCACAGGTCAATCACTGTTTCCCCCGGCTGCGCGCCGACGGCAGAACAAGCAACCTGACTGCCCAGATCCTGAACCTCGATCAGACCCTGCTCGTAAGCATCCCAATTCGATAGCTGCGTGCCCGACGGAAAGCGCAGGGCAGCCTCCAGGGCCAGCTTCTCTCCCGCTTTGGGCAAATCGGCGAGGTCTGCACCCACCTTCAGCCGGTTGATCCGCACATCCAGCGGCGCGCGCGACAGCAGCGCTTCGGCTTGAGCCTGTCCAATACCCGAGCCGATCAGGCGATCTTCCAGCCATTCGGGCGCAATGCCGCCGTCCGCCGGTTGTTCGTTCTTGCCGATCTTGGGCGGGCCATAACCTTCGCCGTTGAACAGTTCGCGCAAGTCAGGCTGTTCCTGCACCAGCCCCAGCATCGCCCGGCGACCCGTGGCAGGCACGGGGCCGCAAGCGCGGATCGCGTCATACACGTGTTCGCGAATGGCGCGCTTGTCCTTCGATCCGGCAAAACGATGGTTCTTGAACCAGTCCGCCACCAACCTGTCTGCCGGAGGGCCGTTGTTCTTCGCGGCTTCGATGATGCTATCGAGTATCTCGATAGCGGCCTGGATACGTGCTGCGGGGGTCATGGTTGCTCCGATATGGAACGTTGATCGCCCCGTTTGTTAAACTTCGCGTTCCGAAATTCTGCTGCCTCTCCAAAGGGTTGCGTTACAATCCTGTTGGAGAACGTGTGACTTTTCGCAGACCCGGCCGATTCAGACGATGTAGTCGCTTCCATGGTCTGAAGACTCCACCCGCTGGCCGAAGTAGGAAAGTCGCGGCCCACGCGCCCGCCTAGCGCGTCGGGTAGTTCGGAGCCTCGCGCGTGATGCTGACATCGTGCACGTGGCTTTCCGAAAGGCCTGCGTTGGTGATGCGGATGAAGTTGGCGTTGGTCTTCAGATCGGCAATCGTTGCGCTGCCGGTGTAGCCCATGGCCGCCTTGATGCCTCCCACCAGCTGATGGATGATATCGCGCGCAGGGCCCTTGTAGGGCACCTGGCCTTCGATACCTTCGGGCACCAGTTTCATCTGGTCCTTGATATCCTGCTGGAAATACCGATCCGCACTGCCACGCGCCATTGCAGACACGCTACCCATGCCGCGATAGGATTTGTAGCTGCGGCCCTGGTAGAGGAACGTCTCGCCCGGCGCTTCTTCCGTGCCGGCCAGCAGGCTGCCGATCATTACGGTGGAGGCACCGGCGGCCAGCGCCTTTGCCGCGTCACCACTGGTGCGCAGACCGCCATCGGCAATCACCGGCACATCGCCAGCGGCCCCTGCGGCATCCATGATCGCGGTAAGCTGCGGCACACCCACGCCCGCCACAATGCGCGTCGTGCAGATGGAGCCGGGCCCGATACCCACCTTCACCGCGTCCGCACCTGAATCGATCAGCGATTTCGCCGCATCGGCCGTGGCGATATTGCCCGCGATCACCTGCACCGAGTTGGAAAGCTTTTTCACCCGGTCCACCGCCTCGCCCACGGCCTGGTTATGGCCATGGGCGGTGTCGATGATGATCACGTCGCACTCGGCATCCACCAGTGCTTCTGTCCGCTCGAAACCCTTGTCGCCCACGGTGGTGGCAGCGGCAACGCGCAGGCGGCCGCCCTTGTCCTTCGTGGCATCGGGGTTGAGCACGGCCTTCTCGATATCCTTGACGGTAATCAGGCCCACGCAGCGATTTGCACTGTCGACCACCAGCAGCTTTTCAATGCGGCGCTGATGCAGGATCTTGCGCGCCTGCTCCTGCGTCACGCCTTCGCTGACAGTGGCGAGATTCTCGCTCGTCATCAGTTCCTTCACCGGCTGGCCGGGATTGTCGGCAAAACGCACGTCGCGGTTGGTGAGGATGCCCACCAGCTTGCCATCGTGCGCGGTGACAGGAATGCCGCTGATATTGTGACGATCCATCAACGCCTGCGCATCGCCCAGCGTGGAATCGGGGGTGATGGTGATGGGGTTTACCACCATGCCGCTTTCAAACCGCTTCACGCGGCGCACGGCAGCACATTGTTCGTCAATGGTGAGATTGCGATGCAGCACGCCCAGCCCGCCCAGCTGCGCCAACACGATAGCCATTTCGGACTCGGTCACCGTGTCCATCGCGGACGAGATGATCGGGATATTGAGGCCGATCTCACGGGTCAGCTGCGTCTTGGTGCTGGCCTGCGAGGGCAGGATATTGCTTTCGGCGGGCTGCAATAGCACGTCATCGAAAGTCAGGCCGGTGCGGATTTCCATAGGGGGCGCCACTTCATAGGTCGGGTGATTCGTGGCGGCCCATGTAAACGCACTGTGTGACAATCGCTAGGGGGTGGGGTGCGCTTTGTCTTAGCCCGGAGAATCAGGCGTTAGAAATCTTGGCGAATATCACCCAAAAAAAGTGAAATCGCGGCTTTTCCATTTCGATTAAGACGAGGGTTAACTGAGAAATTTTCGTTCGAGGTAATGAGAAGCAGATCACCTGTCCAATGGCTCCATTTGAAAGAACAAATTTCGCTTCGGTCGATCCAAGTCCCGGCTATACATAATGAGTTGTCCGAAATCTTAAAAAGATAGCCTCTCAGGACAGCAGAGAGTGCTGGCAAGAAGAAGGTTCTCAGAAAAATCGCTAAACCTAGCCAACCGCCAGAGTATACTAGCCACATCGGTATCCTGCGGAGTGTGGCTGTTACCGCCTGGAGATCAAGAGTGCCGGTCGAGACCAGCTCGTAAATACTCAAGCCTGCCAATTAGCAGCACATTGCCAAAAGAATGAGCAGTTCGAAATACCTATCGAACAGATATGTTCTTACCGTCGCCACCTAAGTTACTCTCCGAAAGCAGCCTTCTACTGCGCCGTCCAGCCCCCATCGATCTCGTAATTCGCGCCGGTGATATTCTGTGCCACGTCGCGGCAGAGGAACACGGCCAGCGCGGCCACCTCATCCGGTTGGGCGAACTTCTTGCTTGGCTGACGTTCCAGCAACACGTCGTTGATCACTTCCTCGCGCGTCAGCCCACGGCTTTTCATCGTGTCGGGGATCTGGCTTTCCACCAGCGGGGTCCAGACGTAGCCGGGCGAGATGCAATTGGCGGTGATGTTCTGTTCCGCCAGTTCCAGCGCGATGGTCTTCGTAAGGCCTGCGATACCGTGCTTGGCGCTGACGTAGGCCGCCTTGAAGGGGCTGGCTGTGGTGGAATGCGCGCTGGCGGTGTTGATGATGCGGCCCCAGCCCGCCTCCTTCATGTGCGGCACGGCAAGGCGGCAGGTGTGGAAGGCAGCCGAAAGGTTCAGCGCAATGATCTGGTTCCACTTCTCCACCGGGAACTCCTCCACCGGGGCGACGTGCTGCATGCCCGCGTTGTTGACCAGAATGTCTATCCCGCCGGCATCGGCCATCATGCTCTCTATCGCGCTGGCATCGGTCAGGTCCGCGCCGGAATGGCTGGCGTCCAGTTCCTCGCACAGTTTGGCGATCTCTGCCTCGTCGCCAAAGCCGTTCAGCACGACGTCCGCACCCTCTGCCTGCAAGGCGCGGGCGATGGCCAGGCCAATGCCCGAAGTCGAACCGGTGATCAGTGCGCGCTTGCCTTTGAGGAACATTCGTGTCTCCATACAATTGAATTGCCGATATATCGCCTTGCCGTAAACACGATGGCACGGTGAACACAACGGCGATGACAACATGCAACGCCGCGGAAGGGCGCTTAATGAGACTTAATCCGTTCGATACCAGCAAGATCGATGTGGGCACCACCGGCGGACGTGGCGGCATGGGCAAGGCTGGCGGACTGGGCTGCGGCACCATCGTCATCGCTGCGATCGGCTATTTCGTCTTCGGCCTCGACCCGATGCAGACCGCCGCTACGGTGGAGGGGATGCAGCAGGGCCAGGGCCAGATACAATCCGCGCCCGCGAACGAGGACGAGGCGGCCCTCTGCTCCTCCAACGAATATGCCCGCGAAAGCTGCAACGCGCTCACCTCCCTCAACGAGACATGGGCCGCGCGCTTCGCCGAGGAAGGCTATGGCGGCCAGTTCCGTGGTCCCGGCCTGCGCTTTGCCACCGCGCAGCAGTTCAGCACCGGCTGCGGCACGGGTTCTGTAGGCATGGGGCCGTTCTACTGCCCGGCGGACGAACGGATGTATATCGATGTCGCCTTCTTCGACCAGCTCGCGCAGATGGCGGGCGAAGGCGGCGATTTCGCGCGGCTTTACGTAGTGGCGCATGAATATGGCCATCACGTGCAGACCATCACCGGCGTATCCGACCAGATTCGCAGCGCGCAGCAGCAGAACCCGCGCATGCAGAACCAGTTGCAGGTGCGCATGGAACTGCACGCCGACTGCTATGCCGGCGTATGGGCGGGCCGCAATCGCAACGCCATCGAACCCGGCGATTTCGAGGAAGGCATGAACGCCGCTGCCGCCATCGGCGACGACACGCTAACACAGGGGCGCGTCAGCCCCGACAATTTCACCCACGGCACCAGCCAGCAACGCATGGACGCGCTGCAACTGGGCATGCGCACAAGCGACGACGAACAGTGCGATGCCACCTATTTACGGACCTGATGATGACACAATTTCGATATTTGCTTGCCCTGCCCATTCTCGCATTGGCCATACCCGCCAGCGCGCAGGACGATGTGACCGACCGTACGCCGAACGTGGCCGATGTGGCCATGACGCCGCTGAGCGATCTCAACCTGACGCGTGACCCCATCCCCACGATCCTGATCTGGGCGAGGGAAAATCCTTATGCCAATGAAGGCATGGAAGACTGCGCCAACATCCTGCGCGGAATCGGGGATCTGGATGCTGTACTGGGCGACGACGTGGATACCCAGCCCGACGAAGAAGGCCGCCTGTCGGTAACCGGCGTGGCGCAAAGCGCGGTCGGCATGTTCATCCCGTTTCGTGGCATCATCCGCGAGATTTCAGGAGCGAACGATCACGAGGAGAAGTTCCGTCAGGCAATCGCTGCGGGACTGATGCGCCGATCCTACCTCAAGGGTTTGGGCGAAGCGCGCGACTGCCCCTATCCAGCGCGGCCCCTGCCGACCGAGATGCGGGTAGCCATGGAGCAGGGCGAATCGCTGGTACCCGCCGTGCCCGAACAGCGTGAAGTGATGGGCGAAGACGGAACGCGCTTCGTATCGCGTCCCGTCGTCCAGCCCGTCGATTGATCGAGGTGGATCGCTCAGGCGCGGGTCGTAATCGCGGCCTGCACCTTATCGGACTCGCAGTCTTCATCTGTCGAAGGAGCGGAAATTTCCACTCTGACGGGTGAAATTGCCTGAACCGGAGAGACCATTCGCCCCTGCCAACGCACGGCGACGGTTGACCCGCGGGGATGGGGCGCGGATCGCAGTTGCATGCCCAAACTGGCCTGCGTCCGGCGCAGGTTGCGCGTTTCGCTCTCTAGTTCGCGAATAGCACCGCGCATTTCCCGTAAGGCTTCTACACGCTCGCCTGCGGGTATGATCTCGTTATCGCGAAGCGCCTCCATTGCAGCGCGAAGCCCTACGATCGCGGCTTCCATCGAGATCTTGGCGCTTTCGTGAGCGATGCGTTCGTAGTTTTCGGTTTCGCAGATGATTGTCGCCTTGCGCCCGTTGCCCAGATCACGCTCGATCACGCGATTTCCATTGGCACTATCGCAGTCGAACTCTTCACCCAGGCTGGCCACCATGGCCCGTGTATGGGCAGCGCGTTCCGACGCACGCTCTGCTCCGTTTGCAGCTTCCTGCGCCCGTTCCTGCGCCCGTTCCTGCGCACGCCTCACAACCATCTCGATCTCGGCCTCCCGGCGCTCCATTTCGGCTTCCAGCCGCTCCACCATTGCCTCGATCTCTTCATCGTGATGCTCGGAACCTTCGCGGACGTTGTGACGGCGGATGACGCGCCGCTCGCCCGTTTCGTCATCAATCTCAATGATGATGTGCTCGTCTTCTCCCTCGATAGCCGGTGCTGCGGGTGGCAGTGGCGGCTCGGGTGCTTCGGGCGGTAACGGAGGTTCCGGCGACTGTGGAGCCGTCGGCGCTTCGGGCGGTAACGGTGCGTCGGCCTGCGCATAGGTGATGGATGCCGTCAACGGCAGGGCCAGAGCAGTGGTGGTGATGGCGGCGATGCCAAGACGGCGGCGGCCGGATGAAATATCGGACATGGTGAGGCTCCTCAAACGATGGATGATCGATTTCTCGCCAAGCACCGGACAAGCCATGGGAGCCGCCAGGGCAAGGGGTTCACCCGCAGCAAAGCTGGCGATCACCCGCGCATAGGCAGCCCGTTCAGACCGCGCACGGCCAGCGACGACGCGCGCATCGCACGCTGCCTCCTGATCCCTGCGCATCGCTCTCCAGCCCCACCAGGCGAGCGGATTGAACCAGTGCAAGGCCAACAGCGGCTGCGCCGCCAGGTTGGCAACGAGATCGTGGCCGCGATGGTGCGCAAGCTCATGCGCAATCGCCATGTCGCGGGCCTTTATGTCGTGATAGGCCATGAAGGCAGGCGGCAGGGCCACCACCTTGTCGGCAATGCCGAAAGCCACGGGGCCGGTAACAGCGGGCGTTTCCACCAGCCGCACCTTGCCCGCATCCCCTACAGGAACACTGTCTTCCAGCAATTGACGGCGCATCTGCACGTAATCGCGAATACGCCAGCCGATGAATATCAGCGCGCCACCTACCCAAAGCGGCAGCAGCAGGTGCGTTACAGCAAGGCCCACCATCGGAGCGACGACGGTTTCCGTAGCGCTTGACGCGGTTTGAGCCGGATCGGAAATCATGATCATCACCGGCTGTGCAACAGGTGCCGAAGCAGGCGCTTCGACAGGTGCCATCCACGCGGGCAGCACGATGGGCGGCATGACGAACCGCAGGAATGGCAGCGTCCACAGCGCATAGGCCACCTGCGGCCCGCACCAGCGGGACACCGGTCGGCGAACCAGCAGCACCAGCGCGATCAGCAGGCTGGTGTAAATAAAGGTATCGACCATCCAGTCTGCCAGACCAACGCTACTTGCCCCGTTCATCTCTTCAACTCCCGCAGGATGCTCTCGATTTCGGCAATGTCATCCGCGCTCAACGCCTCGGATTCGGCCAGATGGGCGAACAGCGGCGCCGCGCGCCCGCCGAAAAGTCGATCGACAAGGCGCCGCGATTCCCCGCCGACGTAGGCGGAGCGGGCAATCAGCGGTGTGTACAGGAAACGGCGTCCGTCAGGCTGGGTTGCCAGCGCGCCTTTTTGCACGAGTCGTGAGAGTAGGGTCTTGACCGTGGGTATCGACCAGTCGCGATCCTTGCACACCCTTTCACACACTTCGGCGGCGGTCTGGGGGCTGCGCTTCCACAGCGCTTCCATCACCGCATGCTCGGCATCGCTGATGCGCTCCACGCTCGCGCCGCTCTGGCTTGCATTGGTCCTCGCAACCACACCGTCCTCCCTGACGATTACGTTTGTAGGCTTTACGATTACGCTTGTAATCTGAATACCTGGTGAACGCAAGCGTCGCGCTCGGAACCAGCCGCCATTACGCGAAGGGATGGGCCTCGGCGCAAATCCGTGTAACCTCTGGCAGTGATGGCACGAATGGACAGTCAGGCGAATACCTCGATCGATATGCTGGACCAACTTATGGCCACGGCGCGCGACGGGGATTCCGTGGCATACCGGCAATTCCTTGCCCAGGCCGCGCAGCGCGTCCGCGCCATGCTGGCCAGGAAGATCGGCGTCGATAGCGAAGTGGAGGATCTGGTGCAGGAATGCCTGATCGCCGTTCATCAAAAGCGCCACACGCTCGATCCGGGGCGTCCCGTAGCTCCGTGGATGTACGCTATCGCCAACTACAAGCTGATTGACCATTGGCGCAAGCGTGGTCGCAGCCCCATCGATCTGGACGATGAAGCGGATATGGCCGTTGCGCCAGAAACATTGGCGGCGACCGATATCGAAACCCTGCTGGAAAAGCTGCCCGATGCGCAAGCCCAGGCCATCCGGCTGACTCATATCGAAGGTTTGACAAACCGCGAAGCGGGAGAGCGTCTGGGCGTGGGTGTCTCGGCAATGAAACTGCGCGTCCATCGCGGCATGGCCCGGCTAAGAGAAATTGCGGACAAGGATCGTATATGAGCAAGACGGACTCTCTTATCGACCGACTGGCGACTGACGGCGCTGCACCGCGCACAGGCTCCATTGCGCGCTTCGTTGCCCCCATGGCGGGCGCGGCCACGATCTGTGCCGCGATCGTGATCCTTGCGTTCGATTCGCCATTCGCCAGCGTGAACACCGACGGTCTCAGTCCGATTTTCCTGAAGTGGGGTTTCTCCATCGCGCTGTTGTTGCTTAGCGGGTTTGCCCTGTGGTTCATGGGCAGACCTGGCAGGTCCACCAGTGGAACGCTGGCGACACTGACGGTGCCCTTCGTGCTGGTTGCCGCCTTACTGGTGCTGGATCTGTTGATCGGCCAGCAGTCTTTCCCCGGCGAAACATGGCGACGCTGCCTGATAGCGATGGCCCTGATGAGCCCGATTGCATTTGCCGGTGCAATCATAGCGACACGCTCGCTCGCACCTGTCAGGCCAAGCCGCGCCGGATTTGCGGCGGGATTGTTCGGCGGGGCCGTGGCGATGACGGCCTATTCACCCTACTGCCCCGAGCGCGGTATGGTCTACATGGCGGTGTTCTATTGCCTGCCGATCCTTGCCATGGCCGCGATTGGCTGGCTGCTTGGTCCCCGCCTCTTGCGATGGTAACTGGAACAGCCGACGGGGCTGTGGGTTGCAGGGGCATGAATACGAAAAGCGAAAGCCAGACCGTCCGCACCAGCCCGCAACTGCGCCTGATCGGCAGCGTCGACGAAGCGATGTATGCCGAGTTTCGCGATCAGTTGGCGGCTGCCCCGACGGAAGGGCCGCTTGTGATTGCCATCACCACACTTGGCGGCAATCCCGAAGTCGCGCGCACCATGGCAGACGATGTCCGCCTGCTGCGCGAGCCGGGACGCGAGATCTACTTTCTCGGCAAGTCCGCCGTCTATTCCGCCGGTGCCACTTTCATGGCGGGCTTTCCTGTCAGCTATCGCTACATGACGAAGAATAGCAGCCTGCTGATACACGAGCGGCAGATTACCCGGACGATCAACCTTTCAGGTCCGCTGAAAAGCTGCACCGACCAGCTTCACGCCGCACTCAACGAGATCGAGCATTCCATCGATATCGAGGAGCAGGGCTTCCGCGATATCGTGGAAGGCAGCAATGTCACTTTCGAAGAGGTACAGAATCGCGCCCCGGAAAACTGGTACATCGGCTGTGAAGAGGCGAAGCAACTGGGCCTGATCTGCGACATAGTCTGATGCGGCCCCGATACTTCGCGTCCAACGTCAGGCTATATCCTCGTCCTCGTTTCGGCCCACAGATGACCAGTCCACGTTGCGCGTTGCATACATGATGCCCGCCAGTGCCGCGAACAGCAGCAGCGATCCGATCACCAGTGAATAGGTTTCCTCGTTCAGCAAGACATAGAGCACGGCGTAAAGCGCGGCCAGCATCGTGCCGATAAAGCCTGCGCGGCGCCATGTGCCGAGCATTGCAGCGCTGTAGGCAGTCAGCAATCCGATGATGGCAGCGGCTGCAACAAGATAGGCCATTGCAAAGCCGATCACCTCTGCAAAGGCCAGCAGCATCACGAAGAACAGCACCAGCCCCGCCCCGGTCAGCAGGTATTCCGCAGCAGCCACGCGCGCGCCGCCAACGATGTCGAACATCAGCAGGGCGGCGAAGGTGAAGCCGATGAAGAGGAAGCCGTACTTCACGGCGCGATCCACCTGGCTGTAGAGATCGACAGGATCGACGAGGCTGATCGTGGCCATTTGGATGGTCGCAACACTGCCTGGTGTATCTGCCGATACCGGCTGGCTTGCCGTCGTATCGGTGACAAAGAGCAATCCTGCGCCCAGGGCTAGATTGGTGATACCGGGGTAGACGGCGGCGAAGCCTTCGTCCGTGGTTTCCGTCTGCGATGGTTCCGGCAGGTAGTTGCCTGTAAAACTGGGGTGCGGCCAAGGCGAAGTGACGGTCCACTGGGTTTCTCCCCCACGCGGCACCACGGAGAGCGACCGCGTACCGCGCAGGCCATAGCTCCACCGCACATCCAGCGCGCCTTCGCCATCCCATGTGGATACAGCAGCGGAGAAGCCCGCCCCGTTCGTGGCCATGGGGCCGTTGCCGGGACTGAGTTCCAGCGTCTCTCCTCCCGCAGATACGCTCGCACCGTCAGAGAGGCCGCGCGTGTCGGAAACGCCAAAGCGCAGTTCCGCCTCATCGAGCAGGAGCTGATCACGAATGATATCGAGGCGATCCAGCTCGCTGGTGAGCATGAATCTGGCGGTGCCTCCCAGCGCGCCGGAATAGACCACGCTCTGGTATATGGCATACCCCTTGCGGTCGGGATCGAGCCGGGTTTCGATGGCCTGTTCCAGCGGAGAAACGAACAGTTCGCGGCGCACCTGTCGCCGCCGCTCCGTCACCACGCCATCGACCGTTTCGGCGTCCACCGATTGGGACAGGAATGGAATGACGAGCATGGGACCGGTTATAACCTGCGGACCGCCCCACCCCCGCGTGATCTGCGCCTGCGCCTGTTCGGACTGGCTCTCACGATCGTAGATCAACGCGTAGACCATCAGCAGCGGCACGATCAGTACCGCTGCAATCAGTCCGGCCAAGGTAAGCTTCATGCCTGGGCTGCGCTCTCGTCTCATCGTCTTATTCTCCCTACTTCCGCGATGAAACGTGTATTGTGAGCGACGAACTGAATGCTTGGTGAATTCGAGTGCAACAGGCAGAATAGGATCATGCTAAAACGATTCGCCTTCTCTGCCGTCATATCCATGTCCGCCAGTGCCGCTCCGGCTTTGGCGCAGGACTTGGCCGCCCCTTCCCCTCCCTTGAAATACGAGACTACCGGCGTGGTGCTGGAAACCACCATGGGCGACATCGTGATCGCGCTTGAGACGCAGCGCGCTCCCATCACTGCGGGCAACTTCCTGCGCTACGTTGAGGAGGACCGGTTCGACGGCACAGTGTTCTACCGCGCCATGCCGGTGGACTGGGGCGATCAGCCCAACGGCCTGATCCAGGGCGGCACGCAGTGGGACCCGGACCGCGTATTGCCGGGTATCGAACACGAACCGACCAGCCAAACCGGCCTGAGTCACACACGCGGCGCGCTATCCATGGCGATGGGGGAGCCGGGCACGGCAAATGGCGATTTCTCGATCATGGTGGGCGACCAGATCGGCCTTGATGCAAAGCCCGATGCGGATGACCCGGTGTGGCGTAATGGCTATGCCGTGTTCGGCTATGTCATCGATGGCATGGACGTGGTGGAAGCCATTCACGCGGCTCCCGTAGACCCGGACAAGGGCGAAGGCTGGATGCGCGGCCAGATGCTGGCAGAGCCGGTTGAGATTGTCGAAGCGCGAGTGGTGGATGAAGAAACTATCACGCCCAGACCTGACGAAGTTGACACCTCTACGACTGCATCGTGACGATGAAATTGCCGGAAATGCGCTCACTGGCGCCCCTGTATCGAAGTTGACACATGGCGCTTGGCCTCAGCGGGCTGACGATGCGAAAGAGCATTGCCGCGCTAAGTTGCTGCGCTCGCAGTAGGAAAATCACTCCCGCGCGGGCGTCTCCTGCGCCAGTCTACCCATCAGGATAGCTGCACGCTGCGACTGGCGGGTCAAACTGCGCAGATCGACGCTCTCGCCTACGGCATGGCTACCCGAACCATCCGGCCCCATGCCCGCCAGCCCATCGGTGTATGGCGCGACGAAGCTGATATCCGCAGCCCCGCGCCTTGCGGGTGGGAACACGCCCATTTCGGGCAGGCCCATATCGGCATTAATGGCATTGAGCCTATCGAGAAGCGCCGCATTTCCCTCGCTGGGAGACATGGGCGGATAGCGGAAGGCAAATTCGATTTCGGCATCGGTGCCCGGCAGGTTTGCATCCACGATGGCCTGCATCGCGACCACCGCGCGGTCGGTCTGCGCTTGCGACAGTGTGCGCAGATCACCTCGCGCCACGGCTTCGGAAGCGATAACGTTGGTCTTGCCCGTTGCACTGGCCGAAAGATTATCGTCTCCCAGCTGCGCCGGAGTTCCACCGGCCATGAAGCCGACATTATAGGTGAGGTTTTCCTCAGGCAATTCCGTGCGGAAGGCATCGAGGATACGCGCCATTTCATAAATCGCGCCATAGCCCGCACCTTCGCTGAAAATGCCGGAAGAATGGCCGGTGCGACCCGTGGTGGTCAGCGTCCAGCTGTTGGAGGAACGGCGCGCAACCACGCCCAGATCCTGCCCGTCCACCACCGAGAGCCCTTCAAAGCCCAAGGCCACGTCGGCCCACTGGCCTGCCTCAATCAGGTGTTCGCGCGATTGGTCGATGGGAAAGCCCGCGTCTTCCTCGTCACCTGTAAGTGCAACGACAATGTTGGCGCCTTCCAGCGTACCCGCCGCCTGCATGGCGCGCAGGGCCGACAAGATCACGATTATGCCGCCCTTGTCGTCCACCACACCGGGGCCTGTGGCGGTGTCACTCCCATCTTCGGTATGACGCACGAATTGCTGGAACGGGGTGTCCGGCTCGAACACGGTGTCGATATGGCCGATCACCAGGATGCGGGTGCTGGCGGGATCGCCCTCTCGCCGCGCAAACAGGTGGCCGGCACGGTTCACATGATCCTGCGCGATCCATTCCACATCGAAGCCCAATGCCTCGAATTCGGGGACAAGCATCTGCCCGACTTGGCGCACGCCCTCATGGTTGTGCGTTCCCGAATTGACGTTTGTAATCGCCTCCAAAAGCGCCACGTTTTCCTCGAAACCCGCATCTACGGTAGTGATGATAGTCTGTTCGGCAGGCGAAAGCTGCGCTGCGGAGGGAGCGGCGAAGGCGGCCGCGCCAAGGGCGAGGCAGATGCTGATTCGAAATGTCATGAGCCGGAAACTATACCCAGAGCATCCAACAGCAAACCAATGATTATCGCCGCGCGCTCGCGATTATCGCGGCGAGGTCGTCCGGCAAATTCATGGTTCGAAACGGGCTTACATCCGCCCCACCGGTATTGCCCGTCGGTACCCAGCCAAAAGCGGTCTTGGTGGCCGCGCCTACGATGCGGGTGACTTGCCCAAGGACTTCGCGAAAATCACCCCGACGCCAGCCCCAGTGAAGCATAGCCATATGCACACCTACGTGATCAGACGTGTCATACTGACTGAGGATATGCGCCCGCTCCAGATGAGCAAAGGCGTGCGCCGGATTTCCGGTCCGTTCAAGTCGCGCGGCTTCCGACAGTTCCTTCTTCACGAACTGGCGGAGGCGCGACCTGTCAATCAATACACCCGCTTCTTCGGCTCGATATACTTGATATCATCTGTCAGCGTGTATTCGTGCACCGGGCGATAATCGATCTTCACTTCGCCGCCGCTGCCGCCCCAGCCGGTGAACCAGGCGGCGGTGTGCTTCATCCATTCCGCATCGTTGCGATCGGGATAGTCCTCGTGCGCATGGGCGCCGCGCGATTCCTTGCGGTTTTCGGCGGACGACATGGTGACGACGGCTTGCGACATCAGGTTGTCCAGTTCCAGCGTCTCGATGAGGTCGGAATTCCAGATCAGCGAACGGTCGTGGACCTTGATATCCTGCATCCGCTTGTTCGTCTCTGCCAGAGAGGCGACGCCGGCTGACATAAGCTCGCTATCGCGGAAAACGGCCGCGTGCTTCTGCATGGTCTTCTGCATTTCGGCGCGCACTTCGGCGGTGGGAGAACCCCCGTCGGCGTGGCGGAAATGATCGAGGCGGGTCAGTGCGAATTCGGCGCTGTCGGCGGGCAATTCGTCATGGCTCTTGCCCGGCGTAATCAGTTCCTTGAGGCGGAAGCCGGTCGCGCGGCCGAAGACCACCAGGTCGATCAGCGAGTTGGAGCCGAGGCGGTTGGCACCGTGCACGGATACGCAGGCCGCCTCGCCCACGGCGAACAGTCCGGGCACCACGGCGTCGGGATTGCCGTCTGCGCCGATGGTGACGACTTCGCCGTGATAGTTACACGGAATGCCGCCCATGTTGTAATGCACGGTGGGCGTTACCGGCAGCGGCTGGCGCGTCAGGTCGACGCCTGCAAAGATCTTGCCGCTTTCCGTGATGCCCGGCAGACGCTGCGCCAGCACGTCGGGAGCGATGTGATCGAGATGCAGGAAAATGTGGTCTCCATCCGGACCCACGCCACGTCCTTCGCGCATTTCCAGCGCCATGGAGCGCGAGACGACGTCGCGGCTGGCAAGGTCCTTCGCGGAAGGGGCATAGCGTTCCATGAACCGCTCGCCCTCGGAATTGGTGAGATAGCCACCCTCCCCGCGCGCGCCTTCGGTAATCAGTACGCCCGCGCCGTAGATGCCGGTGGGGTGGAACTGCACGAATTCCATGTCCTGCAAGGGCAGACCAGCGCGCAGCACCATGCCGCCGCCGTCGCCGGTGCAAGTGTGGGCGGACGTGGCAGTGTAATAGCAGCGGCCATAGCCGCCCGTTGCCAGCACGACGCCGTGGCTGCGGAAGCGGTGGATCGTGCCGTCATCCAGGCACATGGCGATCACGCCGACGCACACGCCGTCCTTCATGATGAGGTCGATCGCGAAATATTCGATGTAGAAGTCGGCGCTGTATTTCAGGCTCTGCTGGTAGAGCGCATGCAGCATGGCGTGGCCGGTACGGTCAGCAGCGGCGCAGGTGCGCTGCACCTGTGGGCCTTCGCCCATGTTCTGCATATGGCCGCCGAAGGGGCGCTGATAGATGGTGCCGTCCTCGTTACGACTGAACGGCACGCCTGCGTGCTCCAGCTCGTAAACGGCTTGGGGGGCTTCACGCGCGAGATATTCGATCGCGTCCTGGTCACCCAGCCAATCTGCACCCTTCACCGTGTCATACATGTGCCACGACCAATGGTCGGGCGTGTTGTTGCCCAGCGAAGCGGCAATACCGCCTTGCGCTGCAACGGTATGGCTACGGGTGGGAAACACCTTGGAGATGTTGGCAGTCTTCAAGCCAGCTTCGGCAGCGCCCATGGTGGCGCGCAGGCCGGACCCGCCGGCGCCAACCACGACCACATCATAGGTATGGTCGATAATCGGGTAGGCGCGTCCGTTGATTTCGAAAGTCTCTTTGCGGGCCATCAGGCGGCTCCTGTGGAGAAAGCGAGGCTGGCAATGCAGAACAGACCGAAAGCGGCCCCGGCAAAGCAGGCGACATTGAGCAAGAGAATCGCGGCAAACTTGCTGCCCGATTCATGTACGTAGTCCTCGATCACGACCTGCAGGCCCAGGCGCGCGTGCCAGAAGGTGGAGATCACCAGCAGCGCCAGCATGAAGGCAGGCAAGGGAGAGGACAGCCAACCGGAAATGCCGGCGTAGGAATAGTCGTTCATCAACGCCAGCGAGATGCCGAGAAACAGCACCGTCACGAGGTTGCCGACAGCCGTGAAGCGCTGCATCAGCCAGTGATGCGGCCCTTCGTGAGCCGCGCCAAGGCCGCGCACGCGGCCGATCGAAGTTCCATTACCCATAGTGAATTTCCGTCCTAACGAAGCAGGATGAAGGCCCAGAAGGCCGCAGTCAGCACAATTCCCGAGATGATCGAGACCACGGAGAAATTGCGGTTCGTTTCGATTTCATATCCCGCGCCCATATCCAGCACGAAGTGGCGCAGGCCCGAGGACATGTGGTTGAAGAAGGCCCATGTCAGACCGATCAGCAGGGCCATGCCATACCAGCTGGAGGCATGACCATGAAACGTCTCGTAAGCGTCAGGCCCGCTGGCCGCTGCACCTAGCCACCACAGCAAGACGCCGAGGCCAACTAGGGCCATACCGGAGCCGGTTATGCGGTGCAGGATGGAGACCGTCATATGCGGACCCCACTTCCAGATTTGCAGATGCGGTGAAAGCGGGCGATTGGCCATGTTGTGTTCCGTCGCGTTATTGAATGCCCAGGGCGTTATCCCCGCTCTAGCGATTGTATCGCCTGTGACAAGCGGGCCTTCAATCAGGCTGGCAAAATTCCTGTTCCGGTTTGCCATGAAGAACCGATCTTGCAACTTCTCGGCCTTTCCCAGGGCGATGCCCCTCGCTATGACATGCCCTATGACCAATATACTAGTAACCGGCAGCAGCAGAGGTATCGGCCAGGCGATTGCCGACCAGTTGGCCGATCGCGGCTGCAATGTCATGGGCCATGCCACGCGCGCGGTGGATACCCGTACCATAGCCGCCGATTTCGCCGATCCTCCGGCCCCGCAGATGCTGTGGGAGGAGGCGCTGGCGCACCTTGATGGGCAGATAGACGTGCTGGTGAACAATGCCGGTCTGTTCGAGCAGATACCCCTCAACGCCAGCGACATCGAGTGGCTGGATAGGTGGGAGGATACCTTGCGCATCAACCTTACCGCCGCAGCGCAGCTCAGCCGGTTTGCCGTGCGCCACTGGCAGGAGCGCGGTGCCCCTGGCCGCCTGGTCCATATTTCCAGCCGCGCCGCCTATCGTGGTGATTCCCCCGCCCACTGGCACTATGCCGCGGCCAAGGGCGGGATGGTGGCCATGCACAAGACCATCGCCCGCGCCTATGCCGGGGAGGGCATCCTATCCTACGCCATCACGCCGGGCTTTACCGATACCAGTATGGCGGGCGACTATCTTGAAAGCCGCGGCGGCGAAGGTCTGCTGGCCGATATTCCGCTGGGCCGCGTGGCAGAGCCCGAGGAGATTGCCGACATCGCCGTATTCTGCGCGCTGGACGCTCCGCCAAGCATGACCGGCGCGGTGATCGATGCCAATGGCGCAAGCTATGTTCGCTAGGTTGAAAGCCGGGCTGGCGGTTGCACTCGCAGCCCTTTCATTGGCCGCCTGCGTCGCCCCGCAACCGCCCGTGCCCATCGCCAGCACAGCCGTGCTGGATGCTGCGCGAAGCAATGCGCCCTCGCCCGCCGGCTGGGCCGAAGCCTGCGAGGACTGGGACGAATGGGACAAGCGCGCCCAGCCCTTTCGCATCCACGGTGACACCTACCACGTGGGCACCTGCGGGATTTCCGCGATACTGGTTGCCGGAGAGAACGGCCACGTGCTGATCGATAGCGGCACCCGAGACGGCGCGCGCGTTGTCCTCAGCAACATCCGTATGCTGGGCTTCCAGCCGCAGAACCTGCGCGCCGTGCTGACCAGCCATGAGCACTTCGATCATGTGGGCGGCCTGTGGTGGATCAACCGGAACACCGGCGCAAAGGTGATGACTTCGCCCCAGGCTGCACCCGTCATCGCAACCGGCGTTGCTGCAAGCGACGATCCGCAATTCGGCATGCACGCCCCAATACGCCCGCTTGCCAGCCAGTTTGTATCCGCGATCCCACCGGGAGAGTCGGTTACGATTGCCGGTCTCACCTTCATGCCGATCGCCACACCCGGCCATACGCCCGGTGCGCTGACATGGCAGTGGGAAAGCTGCGAGGGAGCCGACTGCAAGACCATTGTCTATGCAGACAGCCTATCCCCTGTTTCTCGTGATGATTACCGTTTCTTGGACCATCCCCCGTATGTTCAGGCCTTCCGCGATGGTATCGCTCGCCTCTCCACGCTGGATTGTGACATACTGCTCACACCACACCCCTCGGCGAGCGCCATGCGTGACAAGCTGGTGGCCGGTGATATTGCCGCGGGGATGGATTGCGCCGCCTATGCCTCGGATCGGCTGGCCCGGTTGGAAGAACGTCTGGCGATGGAGGCTGCACGATGAGCTGGAAGCTGTCCGCAATTGCTACGAGAGAAGCGGTGGAGACTGCGCTGGACCGGCGCGACGATGTTGTTGGTTGGGACGAAAACATCGTCCTGACCGGCTTCGAAGTTGACCCCAAGGAGCCGGACACCTGGCGGCTGGACGCCTATACCCATGGCAAACCGAGCGACGCGGACCGCAAGGCCGTACGTTCGCTGTTCGACGATCCCGCCCCGCCCATTCTTGCGGAAAAACTGCCTGCCACCGATTGGGTGACGGAAAGCCAGAAAGGCGTCGAACCGATCCGCGCGGGCCGTTTTCGCGTACGCACGCCCGATCATGCTGCGCTTGACGAGCCGGGCCTGACAGAATTCGTCATCCCCGCGGCACAGGCTTTCGGAACAGGACAGCATGAAACTACGGCAGGCTGCCTTCAGATGCTCGATACCATGCGTGCACAAGGGCTCCACCCGCGTGATGTTGCCGATATCGGTACCGGCACTGGCCTGCTGGGCTTTGCCGCGCTTGCCCTGTGGCCGCGCGCCTTTACCACGGCCAGCGACATAGACCCTGTCTGCGGTCCGGCGGTGGTTCATAATTGCGAATTGAACGGTCTGTCACTGGGCGCACGCCGCGGAGAATTTGCCATGCTGATTGCCGACGGCATGGACGATCCGGCCCTCCAGGCGCGCGCGCCCTATGATCTGCTGATCGCCAACATCCTGGCCGGTCCGCTGATCGATATGGCGCAAGATTTCGGCGATTCCGTGACTTCGCGCGGAAGCATCCTTCTGGCAGGCCTGCTGGAGCGGCAGGAGAACGATGTGCGCGCCGCCTATCGCAGGGCGGGCTTTCGGCTGCACCGGCGCATCGTGAACGGCGACTGGAGCATCCTGTGGCTGCGTCGCCGTTATACGGGATAGGAGACTACGAAACCATGCGACGTGCGCGGCGGATATTCCTGATTGTCATCGGCCTGCTGGCGCTGATGATGGTCGGCTATCCGCTGGCAGGGTGGATTGGCAGTTCCATTCCGCAAAGCAACGCGGTTGACGAACAGGCGCACGCGGACGACGGCATCGAAATTCTGGTGGAGACCAACGGCACGCATACGAGTATCGTCGTTCCGGTGGTTACCGCTATCAAGGACTGGCGAACCAGCTTTCCCAGCGCAGCGATGCCCGATGCCTATGGCCGCCTTCCCACGCATCTTGCCATCGGCTGGGGAGAGCGCGAGGTCTTTCTCAACGTGCCGGCATGGAGCGACCTGAAGGCCACCACCGCCCTGCGCATTGCCACCATCGGCGGCGATGCCCTGATGCGGGTGAGCCATTACGTGCGCCCCCTGCCCGGCCCTAACCACCGTCCCTTGCGCATAAGCGCGAAACAGTATGAACGCCTGGTCGCGGCTATCGAACAACCCCTGCCCAACCTTCCTGTCGGCAAACATCGCGAGATTTTACAGGGCACCTATGCCGACGATGCCTATTACGAGGCGGCGGGCACCTATTCGATGGCCAACAACTGCAATAGTTGGGTGGGTGAGACGCTGGCTCGGGCAGGTGTGAAAATGGGTGCGTGGACACCGTTTGCCGGCGGGGTGATGAAATGGATTCCCGAGCCGGAAACAGCCCTACAGCGCGATATGTAAGTGCCTGAGGTATAACACGTAGTTGTTATCAAAGGTTGATGCGCGCCATGTCACCGTTTGCTACGCCCCGGCCCAGGTCGACTAACGAAAACAAAATCAGGGTTGGTACTTCAATATGGCTGAACGCAGCGTCCAGCGGCATGACATATCTATCGTCGGGAAACTGCGGACAGGCACGGGCAAGCGCGACGTGACGATCGTCGACCTTTCCGATCGAGGATGCCGTATCTATGACCGGATGGGGCATCTTCCACACAACCTTTCGGTGACAATCAAGATCGGTCCTATCGGTCCGATCGATGCGACGGTTCGCTGGCACGATCAACCCTATGCCGGCCTGCGTTTCGACAACCCCCTGTATCCTGCGGTGCTGGACCATATCCGTACGCATTTCGACCTGCGCGACCTTGGTAAGGGCAACATCGACGGTCCCGGATCGACGAGATAAGTCGTACGCCGCCGCCCGCAGGTTGCGGAACACAGCGCATGTCCCATTCATTGCCATTGCAAACCTACTGCAATGCAAGAGAGACACGATGAACAGGACACTCCTCATTACCGGCGCATCCTCCGGTATCGGCGCTGCAACCGCCCACGCCGCCGCCAAGTCCGGCTGGAAGGTGGCGCTACTGGCCCGCTCCGAAGGCAAGCTGAATGCGCTTGCCGACGAAATTGGCGATGCCGCCCTCGCCATACCGTGCGACGTTACCGATCGCGATCAGTTGAACGAGGCGGTTTCCAGCGCGGTTCACCATTTCGGCGGGCTCGACGCAGTTTTTGCAAATGCGGGCATGGGTGTGGAAAATCCGGGCGTGGAAAAGGGCGACCCGGCAGAGTGGCACGACATGGTGCACCTCAACATCATGGCCGTGCTTTACACCGCGCATGCCACGCTGCCACATCTGCGCAAGACAAAGGGCACCTTCGTCGTCACCGGTTCAAAAGCCGGTCGCGATCACATGCAGGGCTCCATCTACGGTGCGACCAAATGGTTCATTCAGGGCTTTGCGGGCAACCTGGCTGAGGAAATGCGCGAATGGAACGGACGCTGCACGCTAATCACACCGGGCATGGTCGACACGGCATTTTTCGACGAAGACAAGCCCACCAAGCTGCAACCCAAAGACATCGCCGACGCGGTGGTCTTCGCGCTCGATCAGCGCGACACCTCGTGCATCCGTGAAATTCACCTTATGCCCAACGACTAGCGGTTATCTGGCCGCTGCGACGATGGCGGCCCAGCCCGCCTCGTCGATCACCTCGATACCCAGTTCTTCGGCTTTCTTCAGCTTGGATCCGGCGCCGGGGCCTGCCACCAGCAGGTCCGTTTTGGCGCTGACCGCGCCCGAGGCCTTCGCGCCTAGCCGTTCGGCCTGTGCTTTTGCCTCGTCGCGGCTCATCGTTTCAAGTTTGCCGGTGAACACCACAGTCTTGCCCGCCACCGGGCTGTCCTTCGTTTCCACTTCGTAGCGCGGAGGGGAGACTTCGAAGAGCAGATCGTCCCACACGGCTCGGTTGTGCTCCTCGTGGAAGAAATCGCCAAGCGCTTCCACCACCGCCGTACCGATACCATCGATGCTGGTAAGCGAGGCGACCGCGTCCGCATCGCCAGCGTGCGAATTCTGGGCCACTTCCCGCAATGCAGGAAGTTCGTGAAAATGTTTCATCAGATCGCGCGCCGTCACTGCGCCGACATGACGGATGCCCAGCCCGAACAGCAGCCGCGCGGCATCGGGGGATCGCCTGTCCTCGATACTGGCGAGCAGATTGTCGACCGACTTTTCCTTCCAGCCTTCCAGGGCAAGAATGTTGCCGCGCCGCTGGTGCAGGCGGAAAATGTCGGCGGGTCCGTTATCCAGCCAGCCCTTCGCCAGAAATTCGGCAATGGTCTTCTCACCCAAACCGTCGATATCCAGCGCCGCTCGGCTGACGAAGTGCTTCAGCCGCTCGAACTGCTGAGCCTTGCAAATAAGGCCGCCGGTGCAGCGCACATCGACTTCGCCTTCTTCGTTCACCGCCTCGCTACCACATTCGGGACAATGATCGGGAAATTGGAATGCGGGACGGTCCTCTTCGCGAGTCAGATTTTGCACCACCTGCGGAATGACATCGCCTGCCCTTTGAACCACAACACGATCACCGGGGCGCACACCCAGCCGCTCTATCTCGTCGCGATTGTGCAGGGTCACGTTGGTGACGGTGACACCGCCTACCAGCACGGGCGACAGCCGCCCAACCGGCGTCAGCTTGCCCGTGCGGCCCACCTGAATATCGATGCTTTCCAGCGTGGTCTCGGCGCGCTCTGCAGGAAACTTGTGCGCCATTGCCCAGCGCGGGGCCTTTGCAACAAAGCCGAGACGCTTTTGCCAATCGAGCCGGTTGACCTTGTAGACCACCCCGTCGATCTCGTACCCCAGGCTATCACGCCCTTCGGAAATGCTGCGATAATGCTGCAGCATATCGTTCACATCATTGCACAATGTCAGATCGGGAGAGATGGGCAAGCCCCACGCCTCGATCTGCTGCATCACTTCCATTTGCGTGTCGCCCGGAACGTCACTGGCGGCGCCCCAGCCGTGCGCCCAGAACCGCAGCTTGCGCCTGGCGGTGACGACATCATCCTTCTGCCGCATCGATCCGGCAGCGGCATTGCGCGGATTGGCGAACAGCTTTGCATCTGCCTCCGCTTGCGCAGCATTAAGCGCGGTAAAGTCTTCTTTCGCCATGTAGACTTCGCCGCGCACCTCGAACACGTCGGGCACTTTGCCGGAAAGCCTCTGCGGGATATCGGCAATGTGACGAACGTTGGCGGTGACGTTCTCCCCCACCTGTCCATCGCCGCGCGTTGCGGCCAGCACCAGTTCGCCCTTCTCGTAACGCAGCGAACAGGAAAGACCGTCGATCTTGTCCTCTGCCGTGAAGGCCACAGGCTCGTCCTCGGCGAGCGAGAGGAATCGCTTCACGCGGGCGACGAAGTCCTCCACCTCCTCATCCGAGAACGCATTGTCGAGGCTCATCATGCGAACCTCGTGGCTTACCTTCGACAATGGGGAAGCGGCGATCTCATGCCCCACTGCCTTGCTGGGCGAATCGTCGCGGACGAGATGCGGGAATTGCTCCTCAAGCTCGGCATTGCGGCGCACCAGCGCATCATATTCGGCGTCGGAAATCTCCGGATCGTCCTCGGCATGATAGCGCCGGTTGTGATGCGCAATTTGCCTCGCCAGGCGCATTAGTTCATTAGCGGCCTCGGCTTCGGTAATCTGTTCGCTCACTCGGCAATGATCCTCGGATCGCGGGTGAATTGCCATTCGGTCCCGTTCCATTTGCCGCGATAGAGGTAGCTCATAGAGTTATCGCCGTTGGAGCGATAGCCACCCCATGCGGTGCAATCCGTTTCGCTGCCGCAGTTGAAGTTATGCAATGTGAAGACCAGTGCGGCCTCATCCGTTTCCGTATCGCGCCAGCCGTCTTTCGTGCGCGTACAGCGCGTCATCGGAGCGAGTTGGGGGAAGCGGGCGATCAGCGCCACTTCTTCATCGGACGATAGCGTTTCTTCCGCGTGTCCGTCGTTCCAGCCAGCGCAGACAGTGGGCGGGTTGGGAATGTCGGATGCGAAATAGGTACCCAACATATGTTCCAGCATGGCAAGACGCGGCGCGTCCTTCTGCGCGGCAAGCGGTGGCAGGGGATCGGACGACGTCATTTGTCCGTTTGTTGCTACACAAGCGCCCAGTGACAGGGCCGCCATGCCACTAAAGATAATTCGCCTCATCAAACACCCTCCAGCAATCGATCCGCCTGAGCGCGGGCCTCTTGCGTTATTTCCGCTCCGCTCAGCATCCGTGCAATCTCTTCCTGCCGCCCGGCCTCGTCGAGCAGGCCGACGGAGGTTTTGGTCACCGTGCCCTCGCTCGATTTGGCAATCATGTAATGAGTGCGCCCGCGCGCGGCGACTTGCGGAGAATGGGTGACGGCCAGCAACTGCCCCCCTTCACCCTG
>CAJXTZ010000034.1 GCA_913061345.1 uncultured Erythrobacter sp. | reverse complement strand
GTCTGCCATGGGGGCCTGTTGGACTTTTTTTGTTGTTCTCTCAAGCGCCCGGCGCGGTCAGGTCGGAGATGGAGAGCCAAGGTTCCGCGATGCCTTGTTTTTCGATTGCGCCTCCGCGCTATCGTCCTCGCTAGACGCGCAGCAAGCTGCGCCCGCTGCGGGCGGCCATTCGGCTTTGCGGTCCGCTAGGCGCCGACCGGTTTTCACTAACACCCTATTGATCGGAATGGCTCGGGCGCAAAGCGACCGCAAGCGCGAACGCGCGCCCGAGCTTATGCGAGGAAAGCCGTCAAGCGCAGACGAGCTGTGCCCGGTGCCCGACTGCCAACCCTTCCCTCAGCTCTCCAGTTGCCGCAGCAGCGACCTTACATCGCCGTCCATATCGGCATCGCGCTGGCGCAAATCCTCGATCAGGCGCACGGCGTGGATCACGGTGGAGTGATCGCGGCCACCGAACTTGCGACCGATTTCCGGGTAGCTGCGGGGGGTCAGTACCTTGGCAAGGTACATGGCCACCTGGCGTGGGCGCACAACGGCGCGGGCGCGGCGCTTGCTGCTCATCTCGCTGCGGTCGATGCGGTAGAATTGGCAGACCGTACGCTGGATCTCGTCGATGGTGATGCGGCGGCGGTTGGCCGACAGGATATCGGTGAGTTGTTCCTCTGCCAGTTGCAGCGACACTTCCTGGCCGGTCAACTGGGCATAGGCGATCAGCTTGTTCAGGCCGCCCACCAGTTCACGCACGTTGCGCGATACGGTGCGGGCGAGGAAATCGATCACGTCGCCGGGCACCTCCAGCGGGGCAAACTTGGTCAGCTTGCTTTCCAGGATCGCGCGGCGCAGCTCGATATCGGCGGGCTGGATGTCGGCGACAAGACCCATGGACAGGCGGCTCAGCAGGCGCGGCTCCACCCCGTCCAGCGCCTGCGGAGCGCGGTCAGCGGCGAACACCAGTCGCTTGCCCTCGGTCAGCAATGCATCGATCGTGTACAGCAACTCCTCCTGCGCCGATGCCTTGCCGATGATGAACTGGATATCGTCCACCAACAGCAGGTCGAAGCCGCGCAGGCGCGCCTTGAATTCCATCATCTCGTTGGACTTCAGAGCCTGTACGAATTCCACCATGAAACGTTCGGCAGAGCAGTAGAAAATGCGCGCACGCGGGTGGGTCTGCAAATAGGAATGGCCGATGGCGTGCAGCAGGTGCGTCTTGCCCTGGCCAGTGGCGGCTTTCAGGTAAAGCGGGCTGAATTGGGGTTTCTCCGCCTTGGACATGCGTTCGGCAGCGTTCTTGGCCAGAACATTGGTGCTGCCGGTTACGAAAGCGACGAAGGTCTGCGTGGGATCAAGGCCGACGCTGGCGGTGAAGCCATCGTCGCCAATGGATTCCATCGCCAGGCTGGCATCGTTCGCGGCGCGGTGGCCGAAACCGTCCTGGCCGCGCAGGTTTAGGTCGGCGATCTTGCGGCGGCCGGGATGTACCTTGATGGCAATGTGGCGCACTTCGCTGCTGGCGATCTTCCAGGCCAGCGACAGGCGATCGTGATAGCGGTCTTCCACCCAGGTGGCGGAAAATTCGGTCGGCAGAAACAGGTCCAGCGTGCCGGTGTCATGGTCAAGCTTGCCCAGCTGGATCGGCTTGATCCACTGGGTGAAGAGCTGATGGCCCAGATCCTTGCGCAAACCCTGGCTGATGTCAGCCCAGTCCGCTGCAAGGTCAATCGCTTCACGCTCTTCCATATTGCTTTCGTTATCCTCTTGTTTCGCCGATTGCTCACGTCCGCTGTGCGGCCCCATCCGAATCATTTTATGTCTGTCCCATTTTTATGATCGGCACGCCCGAATTGCCCCGATGAGTATATCTATTGATGACAAAGCTTCCCCAATCGGCGCCCGCCTATTGCGCGCACCGATACACCCGTCGATAACTCGTTTTGTGATGGCTGCGACGGTTCCTGTCGCTGCCGTGATGCTGTTATGAACCCTTGCCGGGGAACCTCAAGACCGGGCCGTCAAATTTATTTAAAAAATGGACATTGACAGTCCGGTGACCCGCAGACTTCCGTTCAAATATCTGGAACATAACGACTTTTATATGACAGTCTCGCGAATCGCGGGATTCCCTACGATTGCATGCAAGGGGGCGGGGAGTCTTTCGCACATGCGAAAAGGGCCGGTGGAAAAACCACCGGCCCATTGGAACTTCCGTTCCGATTTCGTTCCTGCTGAAACCGCCCGCCAATCCCGAATCAGGAGCGGTACGGCGCCGAATCAGAGAGCAGAGACGCGCTTGCTCAGACGGCTCATCTTGCGCGCAGCGGTGTTCTTGTGCAGCACGCCCTTGGCAACGCCCCTGGCGATTTCCGGCTGCGCATCCTTCAGCGCGGCCTGGGCATCATCTTTGTTGCCTTCGGTGCAGGCCACTTCGACCTTCTTGATCAGGCCGCGGATACGGCTCTTGCGCGCGCCGTTGATTTCGGCGCGGCTATTGTTGCGACGGATGCGCTTCTTGGCTTGCAGCGTGTTGGCCATATCTCGGTTCTGTCTCGCGTTCTGCTATGGCCGCATGGAAGCGACCGGATGTCTGTGGGTTGTGTTCGAAAAAACACGGGCGCGCGGAACACACTTCCACCGCCGGAAAGCGCGCCACATAGTGCGACAAAGGCGTGCGGTCAAGGATTCGCTTACTTCTGGCAGGTGCCGCAGAACCAGGTGCTGCGTCCGCCTTGCGTAATACGGCGTATAGTCCCTTCGCCGCAGGTGAGGCAAGCCTCTCCCTCCCGGCCATAGACAAGAAAACGGGTGGCGAAATAGCCCAGTTCGCCGTCGGGCGCGGCGTAATCACGCAAGGTGGAGCCGCCATCGCGAATCGATTGTTCCAGCACATCCCTGATTGCGGGTAGCAGCCGTTCCAGCGCGGGCCGGTAGATCCGCCCCCCGGCCTTGCGCGGGTGGATGCCGGCGCGGTGCAGTGCCTCGCATACATATATATTGCCAAGGCCCGCCACCACATGCTGATCCAGCAGCAGCAGCTTGATGGCCTGCCTTCGCCCCTTGATTGCGGCGCGCAGGTGCGGAACAGTAAGGTCATCGCCCAGAGGTTCCGGCCCCATGGCGGCGAAGGCAGGCCATGCATCCAGCGCATCCGTATCCACCAGGTCGACATAGCCGAAGCGGCGCGGATCGTTGAGGGCGAAGCGATGATCGGCGGTTTCGATCAGCAGGTGATCGTGCTTGTCAGGCATCTCGGGATCGATCCGCCAGCGCCCGCTCATGCCGAGATGGAAGATCATGGTCTGCGCGCGGTCTGTATTTACAAGGCCATATTTGGCGCGGCGGCCAAGGCCTGTAACGCGTGCGCCGGTCAGTGCCTGTCCCAGCCCATCGGGGAAGGGGAAGCGCATGTCGGGCCGCCCCAGCACGACGCGGGTCAGCCGCGCACCTTCGAGATAGCGCGCCAATCCGCGCACGGTGGTTTCGACTTCGGGAAGCTCTGGCATGACACGGGCCTTTATCACCCTTTGCGCAGCCGGCAATTGCCCCTAAGTGGTCAGCCATGAACGAGCCAACCAACGACCCAGCCAATGCCGCTGCGAACGATACGGTTTCCTTCGGTTACGAAGACGTTGCCCCGGAAGAGAAGACGCAGCGCGTGGGCGCGGTCTTTTCCAACGTCGCGCGCAAGTACGATATCATGAACGATGCCATGTCGGGCGGTATGCATCGCTTGTGGAAGGACCAGTTCGTGCGCCGCGTGAAACCCCAGCCGGGTGAGGCCATACTGGATATGGCAGGCGGCACCGGCGATATCGCTTTCCGCATGGCCACCAAGGGCGCCGAAGTGGTGGTGGCCGATATCAACCAGGACATGCTGGACGTCGGCATCGAACGCGCGATGGAGCGCGGCCTCGCCCAAGAATCCGGCAGCCTGTCGTGGTCGTGCCAGAATGCCGAGACGCTGACCTATCCGGATAGGCAGTTCGATGCCTACACCATCGTCTTTGGCATTCGTAACGTGACCCATATCGACAAGGCGCTGGCAGAGGCGCATCGTGTGCTGAAATACGGCGGACGCTTCTATTGCATGGAATTTTCCACCACCGAATGGCCGGGCTTCAAGGAAGTGTACGACGCCTATTCGCACAAGCTGATGCCGCAGATCGGCAAGGCGATTGCCGGTGACGAGGAAAGCTATCGCTACCTCGCCGAATCGATCCGCCGCTTTCCCAAACCGTCCGAGTTTGAGGCGATGATCAGGGATGCAGGCTTCGTGCGCACCCGGGTGGAGAAGATCCTGGGCGGCGCGGTGAATATCCATTCGGGTTGGAAAGTCTGACCGGGTGACACGTCCTGCAACGCATATCTGGCGGCTTCTGAAATGGGGCCGCATCCTTGCACGGCATGGTGCCTTGCGCGGGATAGAGCGCGATCCCAACACGCCTGCGCCGGTAAAGCGCCTTTGTCGCATAGCGCGATTTGGTACGATGCAGCCCCATGAACCCGATTACGCAGGTGCCTTCCGCGATATCGGCCCAGCTGCCATCAAGCTGGGGCAGACGCTGGCGACCCGTCCTGACCTGGTGGGCGACGAAGCGGCGAAAAACCTGCTGAGCCTACAGGACAGCCTGCCGCCCGTGCCCTTTGCAGCGATCCGCAAACAGATCGAGGACAGTTTCGAGCGGCCGCTGGAAGACATCTTCGCCGAGGTCGATCCCGATCCGGTAGGCGCAGCCTCCATCGCGCAGGTCCACAAGGGCGTGACGACTGAGGGGCGCACGGTCGCCGTCAAGGTGCTGCGCCCTGGCATACGCGAAAAGTTCGAGCGGGACATCGCCACCTATGAATGGGCGGCTGCGCATCTGGAGGCCATGGGAGGCGAAGCGCGCCGCCTACGCCCGCGCCTGACTATCGCCAACTTCAAGCGCTGGACCAATTCCGAACTCGATTTCCGCCGCGAGGCTGCAAGCGCATCCGAACTAGCCGATGAAATGCGCGGCGTGGATGGCTATGCCATTCCCGATATCGACTGGGATCGCACCAATGGCCGCGTGCTGACCATTGAATGGATCGACGGGGTCAAGATCAGCAACAGGGAAGCGCTGGTGGAAAGCGGGCAGGACCTGCCCGACCTTGCGCGGCGGCTGGTGCTGGCATTCCTGACGCAGGCGATCAGTGGCGGCTTTTTCCATGCTGACATGCATCAGGGCAACCTGTTCGTGAAAGCGGACGGCACCATCGCCGCCATCGATTTTGGCATCATGGGCCGGATCGACAGGCGCGCGCGGCAGTGGCTGGCGGAAATTCTCTATGGGCTGATTACCGGCAATTACAGGCGCGTGGCCGAAATTCATTTCGAAGCGCAATATGTGCCGAGCTACCACTCGGTAGACGAATTCGCGACTGCCCTGCGCGCCGTGGGAGAGCCAATGCGCGGCAAGCCTGTAAGCGAGCTTTCCGTTGGCCAGATGCTGGACGGGCTGTTCGCCATCACCCGCGATTTCGACATGCAGACCCAGCCACACTTGCTGCTGCTGCAAAAGACGATGGTGATGGTGGAAGGCATTGCCACCCAGCTTAACCCGCAAATCAACATGTGGGACGTATCCGCGCCATTCGTGCGCAGCTGGATACGTGACGAACTGGGGCCGGAAGCTGCGATTGCAGACCGCATTCGCACCGATGTGGAGACGCTGCTGCGCATTCCCGATCTGGTGCGCCGAATAGAAGACCGCTTCCCCACGAAAGGTGGGGCACCCGAAGCGCCGCCGCTGCCCGATGTCGAGCTGGTTTGGGAGCGCAAACAGCGTGAGGGGCGCGGCTGGCTAGGTTATGTCGCCGCCGCCGCCGTGGGTGGAGTGGCCGTATGGGGTGCGACGCTGGCAGGGCTGATCGGCTGAGGATTGGGAAAATTCCCGCAGTCCGCTTGAGCGCCCGGGGATCGCAGTCCAGACACATCGAATGACCAATCCGCTTACATGGTGGGATAGCCTCGGGCGGCCGCTTACCCGCCTGCCGCGCTGGGGTGCGGCATCGGTGCTGGTCCTGCTGGCCGCGCTGATGGTGTGGAGTGCGTTTGCTGGGGCATCCCCGCAAATGTCCGGGCCTACGCAAATCCAGACCAATGCCGAACCTTCGGATGGCGATCTTGTCCTATATGCGCGCATCTCGCAGCGCGTCGCGGCGGGAGAACCCTATTACGCAGTCGCCATGGAGGAGCAGCGTGCGGGCGACTATCCGACCCGGCCCTTTGTCACCGTGCGGCTGCCGACACTGGCCTGGCTGCACAGCATGATTGGCGTGGGCGGGGTGCGAATGTTTTGCCTGGCGCTGTTGCTGGGATCCCTCGTCGGCCTCCACCAACGTCTGCCGTCGATCTTGCCTGTGCCAGAGCGTGTGAGCGCATTGTTCATGCTGGCCCTGGGCGGGGCTGCGGTGGCGGCGCCGCTGGCGGGATTGCTGCACGAGGTGCTGGCGGGCCTGTTGCTGACGCTGGCTTTCACGCTTTACACGCCGGAACGTTGGTGGCCGAGCCTGCTGGTTGCGGGTCTGGCCCTGGCGGTGCGCGAATTGGCAGCGCCTTTCGTGCTGCTGTGGCTGACATTTGCAATGGCCGGCAAGCGCTGGCGCGAAGTGGCGGCATTGTGCAGCCTGTTGCTGATCTTCGCAGCGGGCATGTATCTGCATTATCATGGCGTGGAGATGCGCCGTTCAATCGATGATAGCGCCTCGCAGGGGTGGAACGGTATGATGGGGCTTGCCCTGCCACTGATGGCGCTTTCGCGCCTTACCGCGCTGCTGGTATTCCCGGCCATGCTGGCTGCGCCGTTGGCCATCCTGCCGTTGGTTGGATGGTTGGGGCTGGGCGGGCGAATGGGACTGTTCGCCGTCTTGTGGTTTGCCGGATACTTCACCGCCATGGCGCTGTTCGCGCGACCGGAGAACTTCTACTGGGTGCAGTTGACCCTGCCTGCCTACATGGCGGGTATGGCCTTCGCCCCGCGGGCAATATTCGAATTGGGGACAATATCTTTCGGTCAAACGGAAAGGCAACCTTAACCAAGATTTGCCAAGACGCCTGCTTGGACTATTAGCGGGCTTTGTAACCGATGCTTGAGCAGCGGATTGATGGTTTGGAACAGGAGGGACAGTCGACCGGTCCTAGAATCCTTCTTGTGGTGGGCGGCGGTATCGCTGCCTACAAGTCATGCGAGCTTGTCCGCCTAATATCGAAAGGCGGGGGAGAGACCAGTTGCGTCCTCACCAACGGGGGCGCGCAATTCGTCACGCCCATGGCGCTGGCCGCGCTTTCGGGCAACCAGGTCCATACCTCGCTGTGGGACCTGAAGAACGAAGCCGAGATCGGCCATATCCAGCTTTCACGAGAGGCGGACCTTGTGGTTGTCTGCCCCGCCACCGCTAACCTGATGGCGAAGATGAATGCCGGCATCGCCGATGATCTTGCCACCACGCTGGTCCTCGCCACGGACAAACCCGTGCTGACCGTTCCTGCCATGAATGTGAAGATGTGGGAGCATCCGGCCACGCAGCGCAACATTGAGATGCTGCGGACAAGCGGCGTGCGCGTGATGACGCCCGACGAGGGCGCAATGGCCTGCGGGGAATTTGGCCCCGGTCGCCTGCCCGATCCTGAAATGGTGTGGCTGGAAATTGCCGACATGCTGGGCCTCGATCCCGGTATCGCCGGGCAGGATATCGAGGATTACCTGCGCGCCGTGGAAGCGGGCGCGCAAGAGGAAGATTACGAAGACGACAAGTTCGGCGACGATCATCCCGGCGGGCTTGCGGGTATGCTTGCCAGTATCATCCCGCGTTCCAACCCGCGCAAGATCGAGGACGACGAAGTCACCTTTGACGGCGAAGAACTGGAAGACAGCGAACTGGAGGGCGAAGAGGCGCTGGGCGAAGGTCCGGACCTGCCGGAGCCGGATTATACGGGCGTCGAGCACCTGATGGCCACCAAGGGCAAGGCCAAGGCCGCCCCGCCAACCGACCGCGAGGCGATCAACCACGAAGTCAACGCGCGTCAGGAAGCGCCGCAACCGTTCGAGGGAGAGGACGCCGCTGCCCCGGTCAATCCGCTGGAACCGGGGCATGTACAATCGCCCGAACTCGATCCGATCGACAGCTTCGATCCGCTTGCCGGGCAGCCCGGTTTCGAGGACGCTATCGAACATCGCCCGCTGTACGGAAAACATGTTCTCGTCACCGCCGGGCCAACGCACGAGCCTATCGATCCGGTTCGCTATCTGGCCAACCGTTCCAGCGGTAAGCAGGGCTTCGCCATCGCCGCCGCGGCTGCGGCTGCCGGGGCCAGGGTAACGCTGGTGGCCGGCCCTGTTCACCTGCGCACGCCGTTAGGCGTGGAGCGGATCGACGTGGAAAGCGCCGAGGACATGGCCCGCGCCGTGCGCGAGACGCTTCCGGTCGATGCCGCCGTCATGGTGGCCGCTGTCGCCGACTGGCGCACGCGCGACTACAACGACCTCAAGATCAAGAAACGCGGCTCTGCCCCGCCCGCGCTGGTGCTGGCCGAAAACCCCGATATTCTCGCCAGCGTGGCTGCCAATCCCAAGCGGCCCGACCTGCTGATCGGCTTTGCTGCGGAAACCAACGATGTGGTCGACAACGCGCGCAAGAAGCGCAAGAGCAAGGGCGTCGACTGGATCGTCGCGAATGATGTGTCGGGCGAAGTGATGGGCGGCAACGACAACCAGGTCCACCTTGTGAAAGAGGGCAAGGTGGAGCACTGGGAGCCGATGACCAAACAGGATGTGGCCACGAAGCTGGTCGAGGAAATGGCTGCCAAGTTGACTGCCGATGACTGACCGCGTGCCGGTGAAGCTGAAGCGCCTGCCGCACGGCCACGGGCTGGATCTGCCTGCCTATGCCACGCACGGCGCGGCGGGCATGGATGTGGTCGCGGCAGAGAATATCACGCTGCGCCCCGGCTCCCGCCACGCGGTGGCTACCGGCTTCGCCGTGGCTATTCCGCCAGGATACGAAGTCCAGGTGCGCCCCCGTTCCGGCCTGGCGCTGAAACATGGCATCACGGTACCCAACACGCCCGGTACGATCGACAGTGACTACCGCGGCGAGTTGAAGGTCATCATGATCAACCTTTCGGACGACAACTTCCCCATCCAGCGCGGCGACCGGATCGCCCAGCTGGTGCTGGCGCCGGTGACGATTGCCGGATGGGAAGAGGTGGAAGACCTCGATGAAACCGCGCGCGGGACGGGCGGTTTCGGTTCTACCGGAGGGCACGCAGCGCTCTAGGCGTTCCGCGTCGCCTCGGCTCAATTGGCTGACAGCAGTGATTGCCGTAATCGTTACCATGGCGCGGTTTTCGTCACCTGCGTGGCACTGGCGGTTGGCCGTGCCGTTCAGGCAAACAAAGACTAATCATCGGCAAGCCAAGCCGGTGAAGGATCGGCTGCGAGCGCGATGGCAAGCGGAAATGCTTCCCACACCTTGGCTTGTCCCGCGTCATCACGCCAGAAATAGACGACCCAGCGGTCGCCGACCGCGGGTTTGGCAAATCCCAGATCGCAAGCGGCAGAGCCCCATCCGCGCTCGAACTGCGTGGTTTGCGGCAGCCGGGTTTGCGACTGGGCTCGCGCCGTATGTGCAGTCACCCGATATGGGTGCATGTCACGGTTCATCTCGCGGATATAGCTGGCGGATTGCACGACGACGATCGCGCGCCCGATGATGATGTCCTGCTGGTAGGCGCTCTCCAGGCGATCGGCCGGCAGTCGATTGATCATGCAGGCAGAGGCAGAGGGCGGCACAAGCACAACAAGCGATGCGAGGATCAGGCTGGCTGCGGCTTTGATCACTATGCGTTTCCCCAAACTGCGGCGGAAGGGCACCACCTAACAAAAGGCGGGCCGCATTGCTGCGACCCGCCCCTCATACCATGGCTTTACGTTTTGCGTTACCGGTCGTTACGGCGCACCGGTTGATCTTCCGGGGCAATGGAAATGCGCACGGTTTCGCCCGAATTTCCGGGGAAATCGGTGAACATCGCCTCAACCAGATTGGGCACCAGGTACTGCAACCGGTCGGAGGTGGAAGCGGCCTCGGCCTTCCCTTCGAACAATCGCTCACCCGTGGCGGCATTGTCGATCTTCAGGTCGATACCGCTGGTGTAGACCGTGTAGCTGGTAACATCCGGCCCGCGGTTGAAGAACGGATCGTGCCAGCCAAAGCCCCATCCGCGATCGCGGACATAGGCGACGCGGGCGTTGCCGCGGCGATCACGGAAAACCACCGGACGGGCATAGCTGCGCCAAGGGCTGTAGAACGGGTCACGATAGCCGTAACCAAAGCCGGTGGAGCGGATCCGTTCGCGGCCATCATTCACGCCGTAGTCGAAGCGCACCAGCAAGGTGGCGTCTTCGGGGGAGGCAGCCTGAACGTAGCCAAGCTGCGCCATTTCTTCCTCGACCTCGTCTGCGTAGAGCGAGAATTCGAGACCACCGGCAAGGGCGGGATCATCGGCGACGACGAAGAAGCTCTGGCCCTGGGGCGCGGGCAACTGGCTTTCGAAGCGCGATACATCGGCGCGGAACGGCGTGGCGCAGGCGGCAAGGCCCAGCGCGATGGCGGGCACGGCGGCCAGCTTTGCACCTTTCGCGGTAAACAGGGATTTCATCATGACAAACTCTCTCAATTGCAAAGGTAGCGCGCGAGGCTCCTTTCGCTCCAACGCACATGAATTTCTGCGATAATCAGTGCAATAGCAAGGACAGAGTGAACCAAAGTTGAACTGGATAAGCGCAAAAACATAGCAATTTCAGTAAGATTGCGTGAAAATCAGCCTCTGACAAGACCCAGGGCATGATAGGCGGCATCCAGCGTGGGCGTGCCAAGTTCGCGTGCCTGCGAGGCACCACGCGCGAGGATTGCGTCCAGCTGCTCGCCGTCTCCCTTCAACGCCACGAAGCGATCGCGGATGGGCGCAAGCGTGCTCACCATCTTTTCGGCCAGCGCGGGCTTGAACTGGCCGAAGCCCTGTCCGCCATGTTCTGCAAGCACGGCTTCCGGCGTGGTTTCGTCCAGCGCGGCGAAAATGGTGACGAGGTTCAGCGCTTCTGGACGGTCCTTCAGACCTTCCACTTCGCTGGGCAGGGGTTCGGGATCGGTCTTAGCCTTCTTCACCTTTTGCGCCATGGTTTCGGCATCGTCGGCCAGTTCGATCCGGCTCATTTCCGAAGGATCGGACTTGCTCATCTTCTTCGATCCATCGCGCAAAGACATGATCCGGGCGGCAGCTGGCGGAATGAACGGATCGGGCAGGGTGAAGACCGGCTTTTGTTCGGTTGCGAAATCGTTGTTGAACTTCTGTGCGATGTCGCGCGCAAGTTCCAGGTGCTGCTTCTGGTCCTCTCCCACGGGAACGTGAGTGGTCTGATACAGCAGCACGTCGGCGGCCTGCAGCACCGGATAGCCGAACAAGGCGACGGATTGGCCCTCGCGATTCTTGCCCGCCTTGTCCTTCCACTGCGTCATCCGGTTCAGCCATCCCATGCGCGCGGTGCCCATCAGTAGCCACTGCAGTTCTGCATGGGCGGGAACCTGTGCCTGGTTGAACAATACGCAGCGCGCCGGGTCCAGGCCGCAAGCGACCAACGCGGCGGTCATTTCCAGGGTAGCTGCACGCAATTCGGCAGGGTCGTGCGGCTGGGAGATGGCGTGAAGGTCAGCCAGGAAGAACAGGCACCTGCCGTTCGCGTTTATCTCGTCCTGCATCTTCACCCAGTTGCGGATTGCGCCGAGGTAATTGCCAAGGTGCAGATTTCCGGTGGGCTGAATTCCCGATACGACGATCATGGTGCTTTGGGCTCTCTCTTCTTCATGAAAATGGCGATTCTTTCGCGGCTGATTGCGCCAATGGCAAAGGCGACGCCGAAATACACCGCGACGGCGCAGATGACGAGCGTCGCCAGCGCCAGCAAGCGCGCGAACAGGCCGGCGGCGTAGTAATCCACTAGCAAGTCGCGCGTGTAGAACAAGGCCGCGCCCATCGCCGCGGCGGCCACAAGCTGGCGGGCAAGGCGACCCAGCAAGGGCCAGTCCAGCCGGTAATGCCCGCGCGTGCGCAGCACCGCGTAAAGGATTGCGCAATTCAGCCACGCGCCGATCGCACTGGCCGCCGCCACGCCTTCGACGCCGAACCGCTGGAGAAAGGCGATATTGAACCCGATGAACACTGCCAGCGCGGCAAAAGCGGCCCAAACCGGCGTGCGCGTATCGCTGCGGGCATAGAAGCTGGGCACCAACACCTTCACCAGCACATAGGCGGGAAGGCCCGCGACCAGCACGGCCAGCACATTGCCCGTCATCGCGGCATCGGCGGCATCGAAGCGGCCACCCTGGAAGATCATGGTGATGAAGGGGATGGCGCAAACGGCCAGTGCCACGGCGGCGGGCAGGGTCAGCAGCATGCCAAGCTCGATGGCGCTGGACTGGATGCGCGCCGCGCCCTGCTTGTCGTTCGCGCCGACGAATTTGGATAGCGTCGGCAGGATTGCGGTGGAAAGGGCGATGCCGATAATGCCGAGCGGCAACTGGTTCAGCCGGTCGGCATAGTTCATCCAGCTGATCGCGCTGCCTTCAAGCTGGTTGAGGAAATAGACCTGTAGCAGCGTGTTGATCTGATAAGCCCCGCCGCCGATCGCTGCGGGCAGGGCGATAATGCCGAGCCGCTTTACTTCCGGCGTCAGTTTCGGGCAGGTGATCCAGCGCGGGCGGAATCCTTCGACATGCGCCCAGTAGAGCAGCCAGCCCAGTTGCAGCACACCGGCCACGGGGATGGCCCATGCCACGACATAGCCCATCGCCTCCACGCTGCTTTCCACCCCGTGCGTCGCTTCCACGCCCAGCAAGGTGCCGATCAGCACAAGGTTCAGAATGATGGGAAAGCTGGCGCCGGGACCGAAGCGGGAAACGGAGTTCAGCATCCCTGTCAGCAGCGTAACCACGCTGACCAGCAGGATATAGGGGAACATGATGCGCGCGAAATCGACCGAATAGTCGAACGTCGCAGGATCGATGGGTTTGTCCGATAAAAGCCAGATCACGCCCGGCATGGCGATTTCGAATATCGCCGTCAGCGCGATCAGCGCGGGCACGAAAACCGAAATGACATCCTGCGAGAAGGCGCGCGCCTGCGTCAGTCCATCCTCGCCCGCCTCGTCGGCATTGGCATGCAGGCGCTTGGAAAACATCGGCACGAAAGCCGCCGAGAAAGCACCCTCGGCAAACAGGCGGCGGAAGACATTGGGGATGATCAGTGCCTGGAACCAGGCATCGGTCACCTCATTGGCGCCCAGCACGCGCGCGAAGATCATTTCGCGCGCCATGCCCGCCACCCGGCTCACCATGGTGAGCGAGCCGATTGTTCCAACGTTCCTGAGCAGGCTCATACGGTTAACCGCCCGCCATCGCGCTGATGGCTCAGCCTTCGCCGCCGGCGGGCGTGTCGCCAGCCGGTACGCCGCCCTGACCCTGTTCCGCGTTACGCTGCTGCTGCATGCGCTGTACGTAAAGACCGTTGAAATCGATGGGGTCCAGCATCAGCGGGGCAAAACCTGCATCGCGGATTGCATCGGACACCACGCGGCGCGCGAAGGGGAACAGCAGGCGCGGTGCCTCGGCATAGGTGAAAGCGTGGCTTTGCGCTTCGTTCATGTTGCGAATGCCCACGAGGCCGCAATAGGCCAGGTCCACGATATAGGCCGTGCCCTGTTCCATCTTGGCGGTGACGGTGATCTTCAGTTCCACCTCGGTCACGTCGTCGCTCGCAGGCTTGGCACCGATGTTGAACTGTACGTCCATCTGCGGCTGATCCTGCCAGCGGTAGGACTGGGGCGCGTTCGGATTCTCGACCGACAGATCCTTCACATACTGGGTGATGACGCCTGCCACGGGGGCGGTGTCGCTGCCGTTGGGTGCGGCTGCATCGTCGAGATTCTTGAGAACGTCGCCTTCTTCGGCCATGATGGTATTGTCTTTCGCTATAGGGTTGTGCGCGCCGGATTCGCGCGTGAACACGCTGGGCGCGCGCCTATCACCCCTTTATCGCCGCCGCAATGCCGCGACGAAGCGGGGCTGGCGTGCTTCATGCCTCCTTAAGACGTGGTTGTTCATTTGATATTGGTACCTATTTCAGCCACAATGCGAAATTACAGCCCGCGATGAATGAAGTGCGCGGGCAGAATGGGAAAATTGCGTGATCGTAGAAATCGTCATCCTCGCCATGATTGCCGCCTTTCTGGGCATGCGCCTGTATTCGGTGCTGGGCCGACGGGCGGAGCATGAGGAAGAGATCATTCCCAGCAGTCGTTTTGACCGTGGTGACGAGGAATCCACTCCCCGCACGTTGACGCAGCCTGTTGGCGAATCCGCGCAAGCGGATCGCACGATCGCCGGTTTCCCGCCTGCCGTCGAAATGGGCCTGCGCGAGATTTCGACAGCGGATCGTAGCTTCGAACTTCTCGGCTTCCTCGAAGGGGCGCGTGGCGCCTACGAGGTTGTACTCGAAGCCTTCTGGCGCGGCGACAAGGACGAACTTCGTGCGCTGTGCGACGATGATGTCTACGAAAGCTTTGCCACCGTGATCGACGAGCGGGAAGAGGCCGGGATCACCATGGACAACCGCCTGATCCGGGTAGAAGACGTGAAGGTCCATTCCGCCGAACTGGATGGCAAGGTCGCCCGCATCGCCGTACGCTTTGTCTCCGATATCGCCAGCGTCAGCCGCGACAGGGATGGCAACGTGGTGGCCGGATCGCTGGATGACGCGGTGGAAAGCCGCGATATCTGGACTTTCAGCCGCGATATCCGCAGCAATGATCCGCAGTGGCTTCTCGACGAGACCGACCAGGGCTGATAGCGGCCCGGCGCGTGACCCATTCGCGCCTCCTTATCGGCATTATTGCCATTGCGCTGATTGCCGCCTGTTCGCGCATCATTCCCGAAGGCCAGCCGCAACAGCCACGGCCCATTCCTGTTGCGCCCAACGCCGCCAGTCTTGGTGTATCTGCCGGACCTGCGTTTTCGAGCCTGACGATTGGCGCCGTGGACGCGAGTCATGCACTGGATGCTTTTGTGGCTAGTTGCCACGTGCCTCAACGACGCGAGGATGTGTCTGGGCTTACGCGCCAGGGGGACTGGGCGGCACCCTGCAACGCTGCCGCCAACTGGCGGCGCGACGATGCCCGGCGTTTCTTCGAAAGCTATTTCATGCCAGTGGTTGTTGGCGACGGGCAGGGGTTTGCTACCGGGTATTTCGAACCGCAGATTGTCGGCAGCACCACGCGGCGTCCCGGTCTGGACGTGCCCGTCTATGCCGTGCCGCAAGATCTCGAGCGCTGTTGGCGCGATGGTACGCCCGTGTCACAGCGCGAAGGCCGTGCGCCGCTTTCTCGGCGCACGCCAGACGGAGCTTGCGTACCCTACTATTCGCGCGCCGAGATAGAGGATGGCGCACTGGCCGGGCGCGGGCTGGAAATCGGTTGGGCGGCGGACCCGGTGGAGTTTTTCTTCCTGCAAATCCAGGGTTCTGGTCAGCTGATTGCGCCCGACGGACAAGTAACGCGCATTGGTTATGCAGCGCAGAACGGCAAGGCATACACCGGTATCGGTCGCCTGATGCGAGAGCGCGGCCTGATCGGGTCGGGCACGGACTACGCCACCACCATGCAAGGCATCATGCAATATCTGCGCGCGCATCCGGCGCAGGGCCGCGCCATCATGCGAGAAAACGAAAGCTGGATATTCTTCCGCGTGTTGGAAGGGCCAGGACCGATTGGCTCCGTCGGCGTGCCCGTTTCGGCACAGAACAGCGTGGCCGTCGATCCCGATTTCGTGCCCTACGGCGCGCCCGTGTTCCTCGATCTCGATCGTAACGAGGCGGACGGCTTGTGGGTAGCGCAGGATACCGGCGGTGCGATCAAGGGTGCCAACCGCTTCGATACCTTCTGGGGGGCAGGCACGCGTGCGCGCGACATCGCTGGGCGCATGAGCGGTCGCGGTCGTGCGCTGGTGCTGCTTCCACGAGAGGCTGCCGACAGGCTGATACCATGAGCCGCGCGCCAAGGGGGCTCTCGCCCGAGGAAAGCGCGCTGTGGGACAAGGTGGCCGCCACGGTGAAGCCGCTGGAAGAACGGCCGGCAACACAGTCCAAACCCATAAAACCAGCGCCGCCTGCGTCTGCGCCTGCGGCACAACCCAAGCGACTGAGGGGCAGGATTCCCCAGCCGCTATCACCGAAAACCGCGGCATCGCCTCCTTCGGCGACTCCCCTCGTGGCGCCGGGCCTCGATTCGCACTGGGAGCGCCGCCTTGCCCGAACCGGCACCGATCCTGATTTCACGCTGGACCTGCACGGTCACACGCTGGACCAGGCGTACAGGCGGCTGGATGCGGGGCTTACGCAGGCCAAAGCGATGAATGCGCGACTTGTGCTGGTGATTACCGGCAAGCCGCGCCCGGTGGATGCAGCCGACCGAGCGCACAAGCGCGGTGCGATCCGTGCCAAGCTCCTCGACTGGCTGGCCGCAGGTAGCCACGCATCGGACATCGCCGCCATCAGAAAAGCGCACCGCCGCCACGGTGGCGAGGGTGCGCTGTATCTGGTGCTGCGGCGGCGGCGTTAGCGCCTGCCCCAAGCAGCCCCTATCCCATGAGCCCCTATCCCAACAGCATCATGTTCATCAGCCGGCCCGGCAGGGCGAAGGCCACGATGCCGGGGATCATCAGCGCCGTAAGGTAGGTGATTGTCAGGTGTTTCTTGTGTCCGGCGATATCGCCCTTGCGGGCGGTGGCGATGGTTTTCCAGGCGGCGTGGAAGGTAATCGGCACGAAGATATGAATGAAACTGAAGCCGCCCGACGACTGGATGAAGATCGCGCTGGTGGCGGTAACCAGCATCAGCACCAACCACAGCTTGCCTAACTGTTTGTGCATCTTCGTGCCCTTCCTCGCCAATAGCAGGAAGCCGCCCAGCGGAACGGCAGGCAATACGGTGGCGACATGAATGATGACCGGAAGTTTGGCGTAGTGATGCAGATTGTCCACCAGTCCGAACGCAACGCGGCCCAGCGCGATCACCACGAAGAAGCACATGGTGAAGCACGCGATCGACACTAGTGTGCGGGCCACGGGGCCGATATCGAAACCGGGCCGCGCATCGGAAGAAGTGGTGAAAGGCAGGCTGAGAGTGGTCATTCGCGGTCTCCATCGAAGTTCGTTGCAAACCGTTCTGACCGATGCCCGCCTGACCGCAATCGCGAAAGCGTGAACAGCGCGCTGCCTTCGTGAAAGGGGCTAAATTCTGCGCGATTGCCACTTTACGAAGCGCGAATGGGCAGTAGTCTTGCCAGCCATGGATAGCTCACCATCCGGCAACAACGCGCGGCTAGCGCGCCAGATCATCATCGACGTTGCCGTGCTGCTGGCGATCGGCGCGGTGCTGGGTATTCTGGCACCGCTGGGCACCGGGTACATGAGCCTGCCCGCACGCATGGGCTACTGGATGTTGATGGCGGTGGCCGGATACCTTTTCTACAAGCCGATCGGCGCCATCGTCTTGAAGCTTGGGCCGAAGCTGGACCTGCCTGCGCGGTTCCTCTGGTGTGCCGCGGTCATGATTGCATCGCTGCCTATGGCGGTGCTGGTATGGTTCGTGAACGCGGTCCGCGGGCCGGTGCCGATACCTGCGCTGGATGTGGCGCTGACCCATTATTTCGCCGTCACGGTGGTGGGGGCGGTTATCACGATGATGTTCAACCTGCTGCCTGCCACGCGCAACGCTAATTCGGCCGGGACAGCGATCATGGATAGCCCGGCACCGTTTCCTGATACACACAAAACCCCGGCTGTTTCCGAAGTGCCGCCTTCCCGCTTCCTCGACCGCCTGCCGCCCGAAATCGGTACGGACCTGATCGCGCTGGAGATGGAAGACCATTACGTGCGCGCCCATACTGCATTGGGTAGCGAGCTGGTGCTCATGCGCATGCGCGATGCCGTGGCGGAGCTGGACGGTATCGAGGGCGAGCAGGTTCATCGCAGCTGGTGGGTCGCGCGCGGCGCGGTGACGGATGTGAAGCGGGAGGGGCGTAACGTGCGGCTGGTGCTGGACAACGGTATCGAAGCCCCAGTCAGCCGTGCCAACGTATCCATTCTGAAACAGCGCGGCTGGATATGATCTGCCCATGAAAAAAGCCCCCGGCATCGCTGCCGAGGGCCTTTCCCCTGCGGATCATTCCGATCAGAAGCGACCGGCGTCCATCACCTTCGACCAGGCTGAGACGAAAGTTTCTACGAACCGCTTCTCGCCGCCATTTTCGGCGAACACCTCTGCCACGGCCCGCAACTGCGAGTTGGAGCCGAACACCAGATCCGTGCGCGTGGCGTGCCACTTTTCTTCACCCGATTTGCGGTCCTTGCCGATGAATTCCTCGTCACCGCTTTCGTCGACCACTTCCCAGATCGTGCCCATTTCCAGCAGGTTCACGAAGAAGTCGTTCGACAGCACGCCCGGCCGATCGGTGAATACGCCGATCTTGTTACCATGCTGGGTATGCTTGGTAACAGCGCCCAGCGCCCGCATCCCGCCCACGAGCGCGGTCATCTCTGGGATCGAGAGGCCCAGCAGATGGGCGCGGTCGATCAGTATTTCTTCCGTCTTCACCGAAGCTTTCGTCTTCAGGTAGTTGCGGAAGCCGTCGGCGAAAGGCTCCAGCGGCTCGAAGCTCTCGGCGTCGGTTTGCTCCTCGCTCGCGTCACCGCGACCGGTGGAGATATCGATGCTGACCGAATGGCCGCCGTCCTTCGCCGCCTTTTCGATGGCCGCAGCACCAGCCAGCACGATCGCATCGGCCATGGAGATGTTGCCACGCAATTCCTCTAGCTTGTTCAATACCTTGCCAAGCTCTTCCGGATCGTTGACCTCCCAGTCCTTCTGCGGGGCCAGCCGCACACGGGCACCGTTGGCGCCGCCGCGATGATCCGAATTGCGGTAGGTGGAGGCCGAAGCCCAGGCCGCCTTGACCAGTTCGGAGACGGTCAGGCCGCTATCCAGAACCTTGCCTTTGAACGACGACACGTCGCTGTCGGAAGGCGTGCTGCCTGCAGGGACGGGATCCTGCCAGATCAGGTCTTCTTCCGGCACTTCCGGACCAAGGTAGCGTTCTTTCGGCCCCATGTCGCGGTGGGTCAGCTTGAACCACGCGCGGGCAAAGGCATCGTCCAGCGCCGCCTGATCGTCACGGAAGCGTTCGGAAATCTTGCGATATTCCGGGTCGCGCTTCAGAGCCATGTCGGCGGTGGTCATGATGGTGGGCACCTTCTTCGAAGGATCGCGCGCGTCGGGCGCCATGTCTTCGGGTTCGGGATTGATCGGCGTCCACTGGTTGGCACCGGCCGGGCTTTTCGTCAGCTCATATTCGTACTTGAACAGCAGACGGAAATAGTCGCCACCCCACTGTGTAGGATTGGGCGTCCAAGCGCCTTCGATGCCCGACGTGGTGATGTGACCCTTACCGATTTCCTCGGGGTCGGTCATCCAGCCAAAGCCCATGTGGTGCAGGTTCTCACCTTCGGGTGCCTTGCCGAACTTGTCGGTAGGTTTGGCGCCATGACACTTGCCGAACGCGTGGCCACCGGCCGTCAGGGCAACGGTTTCCTCGTCGTTCATGGCCATGCGGGCGAAGGTTTCGCGCATGTCGCGGGCCATGCCCTCGGCATCGTGAGAATCGCCGCCTGGACCTTCGGGGTTGACGTAGATCAGGCCCATCTGGATCGCCGCGAGCGGGTTTTCCAGCGCCTTGCCTTCGTTGGGAATGATGCGGGTTTCCACGCCTTCGTCGACCCATTGATCTTCCGAACCCCAGTACACCATCTCCGGCTCGAACACGTCCTCGCGTCCGCCGCCAAATCCGAACACCGGGCCGCCCATGCTTTCGATGGCGACATTGCCCGTCAGGATGAACAAGTCAGCCCAGCTGATGTTCTTGCCGTACTTCTGCTTGATCGGCCACAACAGGCGGCGCGCCTTGTCGAGGTTGCCGTTATCGGGCCAGGAGTTGAGCGGAGCAAAACGCTGCTGGCCGCTGGAGGAGCCGCCGCGCCCGTCGCCGGTGCGATAGGTGCCCGCAGCATGCCAGGCCATGCGGATGAAGAAGGGGCCGTAGTGGCCATAGTCCGCTGGCCACCAGTCCTTGCTGTCGGTCATCAGTGCCTTGATGTCAGCTTTCAGCGCGTTGTAATCAAGCGTGTTGAATGCCTCGGCATAGTTGAAATCCTCGTCCAGGGGATTGGCCGACTTTCCATCTTCGGTCAGGATGTCGAGCTGCAGGGCATCGGGCCACCAGTCGCGGTTGGTGCGACCCAGCAGGTTGCGGGTGCCACCGTTTCCGCTGAAGGGACATCCGCCTGAAATTGAACCGGTTTCTGCGTCCATAATTTTTTCCTCTCGCTCATCGTTCGAATCGACATTTACTGGAAGATGCGCCTGATCCTGTAATTCGTCCAATCGATAAGTTGGCATGTATTGATCGATATACCCGTTGAGGCGTCTGGCTGTTGCGATCCGGCGGTCAGATGAAAAAAGGCCCGGCGCTGCGGGATGCAGCACCGGGCCATTTTCGCACTGAAGGTTTACGCGTCAGGCGGCCTGTGCCACCTCTTCTGCTGCTTCGTTGCGAATAAGGTAATCGAAGGCGGACAGCGCGGCGGCAGAGCCCTGGCCCATGGCCACCACGATCTGCTTGTAAGGCACCGTGGTGCAGTCCCCTGCTGCAAAGACGCCGGGCAGTTTGGTAGCGCCCTTGCTATCGATCACGATCTCGCCATGCTTTGACAATTCAAGACCGCTGCCCGCTAGCCATTCGGTGTTGGGCACGAGGCCGATCTGTACGAACACGCCTTCCAGTTCTACCCGATGCTCGCCACCCGAAGCCCGATCCTTGTAAACAAGGCCGCCCACCTTGTTGCCATCGCCTGTAACCTCGGTGGTCTGTGCATTCAGCAGTATTTCTACGTTGGACATGGAGCGCAGCTTGTCCTGCAACACCTGGTCGGCGCGCAGTTGCGTATCGAATTCCACCAACGTTACGTGGCCAACGATACCGGCAAGGTCGATCGCGGCTTCGACGCCCGAATTGCCGCCGCCAATCACGGCCACACGCTTGCCCTTGAACAGCGGGCCGTCGCAGTGCGGGCAATAGGCAACGCCCTTGTTGCGATAGTCCTGCTCTCCCGGCACGCCGAGCGTACGCCAGCGAGCTCCTGTCGAAAGGATCAGGCTGCGCGCCTTCAACACCGCGCCGTTTTCCATGTGCAGTTCGTGCAAGCCGCCCGCGCTCTTGGCAGGCATCAGCTTTTGCGCCGTGGCGAGGTTCATTAGGTCGATGGCGTCCTGCGCTTTCACCTGCTGTTCCAGATTGGTGGTGAGCTTGGGGCCCTCGGTATATTCGGTGCCGGGCAGGTTCTCGATACCCAGCGTATCGTTCAGCTGACCGCCGAAGCGTTCTGCCGCGATGCCAGTGCGAAAACCCTTGCGCGCAGTGTAGATGGATGCGGCCACGCCGCCGGGGCCACCGCCCACCACCAGCACCTCGAACGGAGCCTTGGCGGAGAGCTTTTCCGCGGCCTTGGTGCTGGCGCCGGTGTCGACCTTGGCCAGCACTTCTTCCAGAGTCATCTTGCCGTTGAAGAAAGGCTCGCCGTTGAGGAATGTCGCGGGCACGGCCATCACGTCGCGATTTTCGACTTCGTTTTTGAACGTGCCGCCTTCGATCAACGTGGCGGTAATGCGCGGATTGACCAAAGCCATCAGCGTGAGAGCCTGCACCACGTCCGGGCAATTGTGGCACGAAAGCGAGAAATACATCTCGAACTCGAGATCTTCTTCCAAGGCGGCGATCTGATCGATCACCTCCTGCTCCACCTTGGGCGGATGGCCACCGGCCCACAGCAGGGCCAACACGAGGCTGGTAAATTCGTGACCCATCGGCAGGCCGGCAAAGCGAACCCACTTGGTAGAGTCCGAGGCGCGGCGAATGATGAAGCTGGGCTTGCGATCGTCGGTGCCGTCGAAACTGGCCGAAACCTTTTCGTGCAGGGCGGCAATCTCTTCCAGCAGCTCCCGCGTCTGGACGGACTTGTCGTCATCGCCCAACGAGGCGACAAGTTCGATCGGTTCGCGCAGGTTCTCAAGATAAGTCTTGAGCTGCTGCGTCATGGTAGCGTCGAGCATGGTGTCTCCAGGTCAAAGGGTGATGGAAAAAGCGTTGGAGACCCGGGGCGGGGGGAGGGGGGATGGCCCCGGGTCTCTTCGCGACCCGACACGGGCATTGCCGTGACCGGGACGAGCGTGGCGGCCTTGGCAGCCGCTCACGAAAGGGGTCTTAGATCTTGCCGACGAGGTCGAGCGAAGGTGACAGCGTGTCGCTGCCTTCTTCCCACGCTGCCGGGCAGACCTGGCCGGGGTTCTCGCGAACGTACTGCGCAGCCTTGATCTTGCGCGTCAGTTCGTTGGCATTACGGCCCACGCCTTCACAGGTGATTTCCATGATCTGGATCACGCCATCGGGGTCCACCACGAAGGTAGCACGGTCGGCCAGGCCCATTTCCTCACGCAGGACATTGAAATTCTTGGAGAGCGTGTGCAGCTGGTCGCCCAGGAACGGAAATTTCAGCTTGCCGATCTTTTCGGACGTGTCGTGCCATGCCTTGTGGCTGAAGTGCGTGTCGGTGGAGACGCCATAGACTTCCACGCCCATGCTCTGCAGCATGTCGTACTTCTCGCCCATGTCCTCCAGCTCGGTCGGGCAGACGAAGGTGAAGTCGGCGGGGTAGAAGAAGAATACGCTCCACTTGCCCTTCAGATCTTCGTCGGTCACGTCGAAGAAGTCCTTGCCAGCCTGGAAAGCGGTGGCCTTGAACGGTTTGATCTGGCTGCCAATGATACCCATTGAATAATTCCTTTTTGGTTTGTCTGCGTTTGTGAACTCAACGCGGAAGATAGGGATTGCAGCAATGCGAAAAAGCGATTTAGTGCGATTGCCAAGATCGAAATAATCGATCAAGCGGAGGCAAGTTTCGAAAAGTGCAACAGCTATTGCGCTTTACGCATCGGAACTCCCGCTTTCGGTGGCAGGAGTTTCGCCTATACGCAGCCACTTGGCGATACGGTTGATGCTTGGCCCTTGCACGACGCTGGAAACCAGCACCACGAAGAAGACAACGTTGAAGATAGCAAAGGCACCCTCCACACCCGCCACGATCGGGAAAATGGCCAGCACGATCGGCACCGCGCCTCGCAGGCCAGCCCACGAGACGAACAGCATTGTTCGGGTGGTGAACCGCCGGAACGGCAACAGGCAGACGAAGACCGCAAGTGGTCGTGCCACCAGGATAAGGACGAATGTCACCGCCAGCCCCGCGCCCATCACCGGCAGCAGGTTGGACGGGGTTAGCAACAAGCCCAGCGTCAGGAACATCACCACCTGCGCCAGCCACGCCAGCCCGTCCTGAAACGTGCGGACAATGGGCTTGGCGGCAAAGGCACGGGTGCCAGCGAACACGCCGGCGACATAGACGGCGAGGAAGCCGTTCCCGCCAAGAATGCTGGCGAAGCCGAAGGCCAGCAGCGCCCCTGCAATGGAGACCACGAAGGCAAGCCCGCCCTGCCGCAAACCCATCCGTTTCAGGCTTTCCGGCAGCAAGTAGCCTACGCCCAGCCCCACGCCTGCGCCCACGATCATCTGCTGCGCAAATTCTGGCAGCAGCGCCAGCGGCGTGGGCTGGTTGGCGGCGGCGAAACCCAGCAACGCGGTGACAAGGAAGATCGCCATCGGGTCGTTCGATCCCGATTCCAGCTCCAGCAGCGCGGGCACATCGTCCTGCAGGTCAAGATCGCTGGATCGCAGGACGGAAAAAACCGCCGCCGCATCGGTGGAGGCGACCACGGCTCCAAGCAGGAAGGCCTGTAGCGGAGCGAAGTCGAGGAGCAGGATTGCCGACAGGGCAACCACGCATGCAGTAATTCCCACTCCTAACGTCGCCAGCATAAGGGCCGGCAACATCATCGACCGCACGGCGCGCCAGTTGGTATCGAGCCCACCGGAGAACAGGATAAAGGCGAGGCACACCATGCCCACGCCCTGCGTCAGCAGGTAGTCGTCGAATTCGATTCCTCCCGGCCCCTCGACACCTGCAAGAATGCCAAGCGCCAGAAACCCGACGATGGCGGGAAAGCCGATGCGCGATGTCAGCAGACCTGCAAGCACCGTTGCCGCCAGCAGCAGGCCGGTGAGCAGCATCGCGAATTCAGGACGGAACAGTTCCTGTAACATGGATCAGCGATGGGTAGATGGCGAAGCCAACCTTGCCAAGCCTGCTATCCGCACTGCGCCCGGTGCAGCAGCTTCTGGTCTGCCAGCACCATTGCCATCATCGCTTCCACTACCGGAACCCCGCGAATGCCGACGCATGGATCGTGGCGGCCCTTTGTCTGAATTTGCGTGGCTTCGCCTTCGCTGGTGATCGTATCGACCGGGGTGAGAATGGAACTGGTAGGCTTGAACGCCACGCGGCAGGTAACGGGCTGACCGGTGGAGATACCGCCTGCGATCCCACCTGCATGGTTGGCCTGAAATTCCACCCCGCCATCCGTGCCGGGACGCATGGGATCGGCATTGGTTTCGCCGGTATTGGTGACAGCGGCAAAGCCATCGCCAATCTCCACGCCCTTGGTAGCGTTGATCGTCATCATGGCAGCGGCCAGTTCGCTATCGAGCTTGGCATAGATCGGCGCGCCCCAACCCGCAGGCACGCCTTTCGCATGGGCTGCAACCAGCGCGCCGAGGGAGGAGCCAGACTTGCGGGCATCGTCCACCAGCTTTTCCCAACTTGGCACGGTTTCGGGATCGGGGCAGAAGAACGGGTTTCCGGTGATATTGCCTGCGTCGAAGCGCGCATAGTCCAGCGCGATTTCGCCGATTTGCTCCACCCCTGTCTCTTATACACATCTCCGAGCCCACGAGACTAGGCATGATCTCG
>CAJXTZ010000033.1 GCA_913061345.1 uncultured Erythrobacter sp. | reverse complement strand
ACGAGATCATGCCTAGTCTCGTGGGCTCGGAGATGTGTATAAGAGACAGATCGAAACCGATGTGCTCACCGGCATATATTCGGAGGAGACGGGCAAGCCCCAGCCGCTGAGGATCACGATAGAGGCGGCCTATAAGGTCGCTGAACACTATGATGCCGATACTCCGCTGGAAGCGAGCAAGAACTACATGGACTTGAAATTCGCCTGCACGGACGCGCTGCCGGATGGTGTACATTTCAAGCTGATCGAATCGGTCGCGGATCATATTTGCAAGACGCTGTTCGCTCAGGATGGCAAGGTGCTGTCTGTTACCGTGCATATCGTTAAACTTTCGATTGCAGTCGGGTCCGAACAGATCGGGATTACGCTGACGCGCGAGCGGCGCTGATGGATGCCCACGGTCAAACTGTGATCGAAACCGGCACACTGGCTCCTGATGCGCTCGAAGCTGCTGCAACATTTTATGGACGGGTTGCCGCAGATATTGCCCGCGCCGTCTCCAGCGGAGCGACCAGCGTGGTTCTGGCACTACCGCAGGCTCCGCATGACCATACGGGTTGGCGGCGGGCAGTCGCACGAGATATGGCACGGGCCCATGCTCCCGTGCGGGTCAACGTAATCGCCGGGGACGATGAAGCGGCAACTGCGGCCACCTGCTCCTATTTGGCAGGCGCGTCCGGTATCACAGGGCAGTATCTGCCTACAGACGGCATGGGTGCCGGTGAGATGGAGTAGCGGGTATGCAAGAGACGGGTCTGGTCGATACGTTCGGGCGGCAAATTACATATCTGCGGCTATCGATTACCGATCGCTGTGATCTGCGCTGCACATATTGCATGCCGGAACGCATGACCTTCCTGCCGCGCAAGGAAGTGCTGGACCTGGAAGAGCTTTATGCTCTCGCGCGTGGCTTCATGGCACGCGGTATCCGGAAAATTCGACTGACGGGCGGTGAGCCACTGTTGCGTAAGGATGCCGTCGATCTGGTACGGGCCATCGGCCGCCACGTGGGCACGGAGCTGGACGAGCTGACCATGACCACCAATGGCACACAGCTGGCGCAGCACGCGGTTGCACTGGCTGATGCGGGCGTGCGGCGGATCAATGTTTCGCTTGATACGCTGGACCGCAAAACCTTTGCCGAACTGGCTCGGCGTGATGCGCTGCCTCAGGTGCTGGGCGGGATTGCAGCGGCAAAGGCTGCTGGTCTGAAGGTCAAGATCAATACCGTCGCACTCAAGGGCGTGAACGAGCATGAACTGCAGCCGCTGATCGCGTGGGCGCATGGCGAAGGGCATGACATCACGCTGATCGAAACAATGCCGCTTGGAGTTGTGGACGAGGACCGGACCGACCGCTTCCTGCCTTTATCTAAGGTGCGCACGGAATTGGAGGCGCATTGGACGCTGAACGCTTCGAACCATCGTACCGGCGGCCCGTCCCGCTATGTAAAGGTGCGCGAGACGGGCGGACTGCTTGGTATGATAACCCCACTGACGGAGAATTTCTGCTCTGGATGCAACCGCATCAGGGTAACGACGACCGGCCAGCTTTATCCTTGCCTTGGCGGCGGCGAGCGGGTCGATCTGCGTGCTGCGCTGCGATCCGATGAGCCCGAGGCTGAATTACAGGCTGCGCTGGATCAAGCGATGGCGATTAAGCCGGAGCGGCACGATTTCCGCATCGGGAAGGGCGAGGCGCCCGCATTGGGCCGGCATATGTCGGTGACCGGCGGATGATCCGAATTGTCTATCTGGGAATGCTGGCTGATCTCGCCGGGAGGGGAGAAAGCGAATTTGGCGCTACTACCGAAGAGATAGATTGGGCCGATCTGCTGGCTTTATTGGAAAGCCATATGAACCGGCATCTGGCGGACGCTATCAGGGCAGATACCGTAAAAGTGGCTTTAAATGGTAAGGTGTTGCTGGATAGGGAAGATTTGTCTGCAAAACACGGTGACGAGATCGCACTTCTTCCGCCGGTGAGCGGTGGCTAGAGTGAAGCTGTCGGCGCCTGCTGATGTGCGCATTCTGGAAAACGGCTTTTCCGTAGGGGAGGCGCTGGCTGCATTTAATGCGGGCCATCCGGTGTCCGGCGGTATCGCGAGCTTCGTCGGCAAAGTGCGGCCCGACGGAGAAGTCAAAGCGCTGGAACTGACGCATTACGCGCCTCTCACCTTGCCGGGTATGGAAGATATCGCGGGGCGGGCGCTGGAACGGTGGCAGTTGGACGGCATTCTCGCTTGGCACAGGATCGGCACGCTGACATCAGGACAGCCGATAGTACTGGTAGCAGCGGCAGCACGCCATCGCAGGGCGGCCTTCGACGCGACCGATTTTGTGATGGATCACCTGAAAAGCGCAGCATGGTTCTGGAAGCGTGAGCGGCGCGGCAGCGGTCCGAACGGTGGTTGGCACTGGATAACCCCGCACGATGCCGATTATGCCGCCCGCAATCGGTGGGACAGTCCTTAACCGCGCATCATCAGCGGATGCGCGCCCGCAATTGCGACAGGATGCGGTCCTCTTCCTCCAGAAGAGCAATAATGGCATCGCGCGCCTCGGCCACTTCGACGACTGGATCGAAGCCGGTTGCCTGATCGGCAAACAATGCATCGAGATCGGCGAGGGAGATGGCCGTGACGGAACGGCGCGTTTCCAGATCGGCCAGTGCAACCTGTGCCCCCGACCATGCATCGCTGGCCCGCGCAGCCCCTGCGCCGGCGGATACAGCGCGGCGCGCGGCAGGTGCAGCGTCCAGAAATTGTTGGTGTGCGCGCACGGTTTCGCTGCGTAAGGCAGCTATTTGTTGGAGCACATTGGTGCTGGCCATGCGCGGAAGAGCGGGTGCGACAGGTTCCGGCAGGGACGGAGCCTCTATTACCCCGCGCTGGCGTTCCGCATCGCGCACGGCAAGCGACGGATAATCTGTATCAGCAGTGGCACAGGCGGAAAGCGCGAACAGCGCGGCAGATGTTACCAGCATGGCTGGGGTCTGCTGGTAAGGTGTGGTTCTAGCGGCCATAGGGCTGCCTTATCACGGGCGGGGGGCGATGCCACCCTCTCGAAGCGGTTGTTGGATTTCGAAAAGTGCGGGGCGGAAGGCAAATTCTCTTTCGGGAAAGCCGCTTTTCCGGTTCAGTTGCCGTTGACTTGGCAGCGGCGGTCCCTTAACGGCATTCGTCTTTCCGGGCTCCGCTTTCTGGCGGTAAGTCCGTCGCGCCGTTCTCGTGAGGGGGCGGCACAGCACTAAAACGGAAGTATATAAGCCATGTTCGCTATCGTGCGCACAGGCGGCAAGCAGTATCGCGTCGCCGAAGGAGACAAGATCGCAGTCGAGAAGCTGGCGGGTGACGCTGGCGACACGATCGTGCTGGAAGATGTATTGCTGGCCGGCGAAGGTGCCGACATGGCCGATGCATCCAAGGTTTCGGTTTCGGCTGAGGTAATCGCCCAGGCGAAGAGCGAGAAGGTGACTGTCTTCAAGAAGCGTCGTCGTCACAACTATCGCCGCAAGAACGGCCACCGCCAGCAGATGACCCTGCTGCGCATCGTGGGCGTTGGCGAAGGCAAGGCTGCTGCGAAAAAGGCGCCTGCCAAGAAGGCAGAAGATGCTCCGGTGAAGGACACTTCCGAAGAAAAGGCTTCGCCCAAGGCGCACAAGGCCGCTCCTGCCAAGGAAGCCGCCGGCTCTGTAAAGAAGGAAACGGCTGCGAAGAAGCCCGCCGCCAAGAAGGCAGCCCCCAAGAAGGCCGCTGCAACCGAGAAGAGCGCCGACACGTCGGCCGACAAGAAGTAAGGATTTCGAACCATGGCACATAAAAAAGCAGGCGGTTCATCGCGTAACGGTCGCGACTCGGCAGGTCGCCGCCTTGGTGTGAAGAAGTTCGGCAGCCAGGACGTGATTCCGGGTAACATTATCGTGCGCCAGCGCGGTACGAAGTACTATCCCGGTGTCAATGTAGGCATGGGCAAGGACCACACGCTGTTCGCGCTGGAAGCCGGCAAGGTCCGTTTCCATGACGGCAAGCTGGGCCGCAAATACGTGTCGGTAGATGCGATGGCGCAAGCCGCCGAATAATCGGGTGATTCGATAATGGGGTCATCCACCGGGATGGCCCTTTTCGAGTCGCTACAGACACGGGATAAACGGAAGGAGATGGGGCCACCCCGTCTCCTTTTTTGATTCTCCTTCCAAAGCGGTTTGTCCAGTGGGGCGGACTTCGTTCTGAAACACCGAAGGTCTAACGGAGGCAGGCGTTCGGTATTGGGGAGAATAACGATGTTCATGCGTACCGATCGGCTGTTCCTGCGGCCCGTATTCCCCGAAGACTGGCGCGAGATTTATCGTGGCATCGCGGATTATGGCGTCGTCCGAATGCTGGCGCGGGCGCCCTGGCCTTACGGCCCGGCGGACGCGATCACCTATTGTCGCACGCCTGCACCAGCCAAGGCCATGAAGTTTGCTATCACGCTCCCAGAAGTCGACGGGGCACCTATCATCGGGCTGATCGGTATCGAACCCGACGAAGAAGGCCACGAACTGGGCTACTGGATCGGGCGCAAGTGGCAGCGGCGCGGCTACGCCGGCGAGGCCGTGCAGGGCGTGCTGACGATGGCAGCGGCGCTGGGGTTGCAGCAGATCAACGCCGGCCACTATCTCGAAAACGCGGCCAGCGGCAAGGTGTTGAAAACGAACGGCTTCGTCGAAACTGGCGAGATCAGGCCAACCGTCTGCGCAGCGCGAGAGGGTGAGGTCATACTCGCCCGGCGCTATATTTGCGATCTTGCTCAAAATGTGGCTCTGCACGGGGCGCAGGCGGCTTAGGGTACGCCGTGTTCGCCATTATTCGGCGGGCACGGCCCTTCTGGCTGCAGACATTTCAAGGTCATCGAACCTGGCAATCAGGTGGCGGTCGTCGTGATCCCACGGATGGAAGCCGGGGCGGAAATAACTCAGCCAGATTGGTGCGATCTTGCGCAGGATGCCAGGCTTGCCGAACAGGTAGCCGAAAAGCCCCCACTTCGCTCGCCATCCTTTGATTCCGTCTTGCGCCAACAGTTCTATCGCATCGGTGGCGCGATTCTTCAGGAAGCGGAACGTTACGAGCACCATGATAATGCTGCGCATCCGCCAGCGTTTGAATGGAGACCATTTGCGTGTCGCGTGGAGCCAGGTGTCATAGGCCACGGCCTTGTGCTCGATTTCCTCCACCGCGTGCCACAGCCACAGTTCGGGATCTCCCATGCCCGCCGTCATCAGCGAATCGGGATCTTTCAGAAACTGGTGCGCGAACATCGCGGTAAAATGCTCCAGCGCGCAGGTAATGGCCAGTTGCACGATAGGCTGGGCGGCAAGCGTTTCGTCGACCAGGCGGTTGACCCGACTATTGATATGGGAAAGATCGTAACCGGCGTCCTTCACCGCGCGGTTGAACGCAATGTGCTCTCGCGAATGGTTCACTTCCTGGCGGATGAAATCACGGATTTCGCCAGCCAGCTTTTCAGGCACGCCGTCACGGTGTGCCTTCACCGCTTCGATGAACATCGCTTCCCCACGCGGGAAACTGCATGAAAGGGCCGCGAACCATGCCGTGGCGACCGGGTCCACACCGCGCAGGCGTTTTTGGCCACGTTCGAACCTGCGGTTACGCACGGTAAGGCTATGATCTTGCGGGGTGCTTGCTTGCCATGGGGAATATGCAGTCATATCACGAACCCATCCGAATAAATGTCGCGCTGTCAATCTAAGGAAACTTACATCAGTGTCAATAAGGAAGAGGCTGAGCCCCGAAGAGAGCCGCGCGGCTGCGCTCGAGGCTGCGCGCGCGCTGTTGATTGAGACCGGCCCGCAAAGCGTGACCCTGAAGGCCGTGGCCGGGCGCGTGGGGCGTACACACGCCAATCTCCTCCATCATTTCGGCTCTGCTTCCGGTTTGCAAAAGGCGTTGGCCGGTTACCTGGCGCAGAGCGTGTGCAATTCCATCGGCGACGCCGTGCGGGCAACGCGGGCCGGGATCGGGTCCCCGCGCGAAGTGGTGGACCTGACTTTCGATGCTTTTGGGCGCGAAGGCGGGGGTGCGCTCGCCAGCTGGATGCTGGCATCGGGCAACGAGGATGCGCTCGATCCGATTGTTGAAACCATTCACGCCCTCGTGGACGATCTCAACCCGGAGGAAGAGTGCGACGATTCCGATTCCTCGATGCACGAGACGACCTTTTCTCTCGTGCTGCTCGCGCTGGGCGATGCACTAATGGGCGAACAACTGGCAGAATCGCTGAACGTCGAGCGCACTACGGCGCGTGAACGCGCGGAATCGATGATGATCGCCGCTTTCGAAGCCAATGGCATCACCGTCTAACCTCTAGTCGGTCGCTCCGAGGTCCAGCCATTCCGGAGCCAGTTCTACGGGAATATCAGCCACCCGCAGGTGATCCACAGCAAGGCCCAGATCTTCGTGCGCGGCCTTGCGACGCTTCTCCTGCGAGGCACCCAGCGGCACGACCACCAGTCGGCGATTGACTTTCTGCCGCCAATTCATGCGGGCGGTGTTCTCCTGCCCGATATAGCAGCCCTTGTTGAAGCTGACCCCGTTCAGCTCCACCGCATTGGTTTCCAGCCAGAGAATATCGCCAAGCTCATCGCGCCCCTCGGGCACGCCAAGAGAAAGGCGATGCTTGCGCCACGCTTCATCCGCGCTGGTTTCCACGTCATTTTCACCATCGGCCAAGGCAAGCCAGCGATGGCCGAGCGCGGGCAGGCGCGGATCGGGCGAAGCGCCCTTGCGTGGAGCAATCTGCCAGTGCACGGCCAGCGAATCGTCCAGTCCGATTTCGATCTTGCGGCGGAGGCGATAAAGCGAAAGGCGTTTCGCCAGTTCCTCTGCCACATCGGCCTCGCAGTCGAGCAGCATGTCGCCGTCATCTCGCCAGACGATCATGTCGAACATCGTCTTGCCCTGCGCGGTCAGCAGCGCGGCATAGGTGGGCAGGGCGCCGGTTACGTTGTTGGTCAGCAAACCTTGGAGGAAGGCGTCGGGGTTTTCCGCTGCGTCGGAGGCTGAAAGGCGCACCACAGCGCGGCTGGCAAGATGGGTCAAACTCATGGGTGACAGATAGGACGACGCCAGCCATAGGCAATGCAATGGCATCGCAATACGACCAGCTTGTGTTCTCCGGCGGCGGCATCCGCTGCTTCTGGCATGGTGGTTTCCTCAGCCAGGTTGGTTCTTACGAGGACTTGCGTCCCGAGCGGATCAGCTGCGTATCGGGGGGAGCGTTGAGTGCCGCCAGCTGGATCGGCGGGCGCGAGGAAGACCTGCTGGCCGTGATGCACGAGGCCTTCCTGCAGAACGATTCCAATTTCGATGCCGAAAGCTCCAATTTCACCCCGCATCAGGAAATCTACCGTGCCGTCGTGGACATTACGCTCGACAAGGAGGCGATAGAGCGAGTTGCCGCCGGGCCGGAATATGAAGTCGTCCTGTCGGTGCCGCCGGAACAGGTTGCGCTGCATGTGTGCGCGGTGATCTACGGCGTGCTTTACCAGCTTGACCAGGCCGTGCGCTCCTCGCCGCATCTGCGCGTGCCGCGCGGGGCGGGCTCGCGCGAACTGCGCGTCGATGCACGACAGGCCGCGCGCGATGGCAAGCTGGTGGACCTGATCTGCGCTGCTGCCACGATCCCGCCGGTGTTCGATGTACCGCGATGGCAGGATTGTCGCGTGCTGGATGGCGGCATGCTGGACAAGGCACCGCTGCCGCGCGACTGTCGCGGAGAAACGCTGGTGCTGCTGACTTCGCGCTATCGCAATTGCCCCGATATCAAAGGCCGAACCTACGTGCAGCCAAGCAAGGAAGTGGCGGCGGACAAGATCGACTTTACCGATGCCACCAAGGTAACGCGCACCTGGGACCAGGGTGCGCGCGATGGCAAGGCATGGCTGGCGAAGCAGACCTGCGCCGATTAAAGCGTCTCACATGACCGATTCCCTTACGATCCGCCGTCCCGATGACTGGCACGTTCACCTGCGCGATGGCGCAATGCTGGAAGCCGTCGTGGGTCATACCGCGCGACAGTTCGCCCGCGCCATCGTGATGCCCAACCTCAGTCCGCCGGTTACGGATGTCGCCCTGGCCACGGCCTATCGCGAGCGGATCGTGGCGGCATTGCCCGAAGGTGCGGATTTTACGCCGCTGATGACCTGCTATCTTACCGACAACACCGATCCCGACGAAGTGCGCCGCGGGTTCAAGGCGGGCGTGTTTACCGCAGCCAAGCTTTATCCCGCAGGCGCCACGACCAATTCCGATAGCGGCGTGACCGATGTCGCCAATATTCGCAGCGTTCTGGAAGTGATGGCCGAAATCGGCATGGTGCTGTGCGTTCACGGTGAAGTGACCCATGCCGATGTCGATATATTCGATCGGGAGGCGGTATTCATCGAACGCGTGCTCGCTCCGCTTCTGGCAAACTTGCCGCAGCTCAAAGTGGTATTCGAACATCTCACCAGCGAGGAAGGCGTGCAATTCGTGCAGGGTGCGGGCGAGAATGTCGCCGCCACGATCACACCGCAACACCTCCACATCAATCGCAATGCGATGCTGGTGGGCGGGATGCGTCCGCACGCTTACTGCCTGCCCGTGGCCAAGCGTGAGAAGCATCGGCTTGCCCTGCGCCGGGCAGCCACCAGTGGTAGTGCCAAGTTCTTCCTTGGCACCGACAGCGCGCCCCACGCGCGCGAGGCCAAGGAAAGTGCCTGCGGCTGTGCTGGTATCTTCAATGCACCCTTCGCGCTGGAAAGCTATCTGGCCGTGTTCGAGGAAGAGGGCGCGATCGACCGGTTCGAGGGCTTTGCATCCGAACACGGTCCGCGTTTCTATGGTCTGCCACTGAACGAAGCATGCGTTACGCTGGAACGATCCGATTGCAACGTACCTGCGCAAATTGCGGCCGACGGAACGCAACTGGTGCCGTTTCATGCAGGCGAAACATTGCGCTGGCGCTTCGCCGATTAGGGCCCGATGTTATTGCGGCGTCACGCCGCGTCCAAGAACGGCCCCACGGCGGGCCATTCGCGCTTTGTTGGCCGAATGCAGTAAGTCCCAGGTAAACAGCGCAATCGCAGCCCATATCAGGGCGAAGCACACCAGCTGCGCTGGCTTCATCTCTTCGCCGAACACCGTCAGGCCCAGTATGAAAATGGCGGTTGGCGAGATGAATTGCAGGAAGCCGATCGTGGTGTAGGGCAACGCGCGTGCCGCGGTGGCGAAAAGCAACAGGGGGATGGCTGTCACCAGCCCACCGGCAATGATGGCCAGCGATTCCAGCGTATCGCGGCCCAGCGTGAGCCCTTCACCCGTCGTGCCCAGCCATGTGAGGTAGCCCGCTACCAGCGGCAGGAGGATAATCGCCTCGGTCGTCAGCCCGATCAGGGGTCCGGCGGCCACCGTCTTGCGTAGCAGGCCATAGATGCCGAAGGAGGTTCCCAACAACAGACTGATCCACATCGTGGTAAGCGCCCCGGCTGCCAGCGCTCCCACCCCGATAACGGCCAGCGCCACGGCTATGGCTTGCACCTTGTTCATCCGTTCTTTCAGGAACACATAGGCCAACAGCATCATGTTGAGCGGCAGGATATAATAGCCAAGGCTGGCGGCATAGACATATTCATTCTGGATAGCCCAGACATAGACGAACCAGTTGATCGCGATCATGCAGGCGCTGGCCATCAGTATCAGCATGGTGCGCTTGTCGGTAAGCGTCTGGCGAAGCTGGCCCAGCTTGCCTGAACTCACTACGAAGAACAGGCATATAGGAAGGGTGAAAAGGGTGCGCCAGGCGACAAATTCCAGCGGCGGTACATCCTGCACTAGCAGCAGGTAGAGCGGTATCGATCCCCATATGGCATGGGTGCACAAGGCAAAGATCAATGCCCGCTGCCGACTTGTCTGTTTTTCACCCATTAACGGTTCCTGGCGCCTGATGCGGCTTTCTCGACAGAGGATTAACGAGGCTTCTTGCGTGCGCCCGCTGTCCTTTGAACAAATCATACGTTGCGTCTCGTTCAGATGCCCGGTGGTACGATTACACCTGAATTTCGAAACATGGTTTCATTACCGGATCGGTGCTGCCCCCTGTTGGGCAGCGTCGCAGCGCGATCCTTCGGGTCGTGTAAAAAGGGGGATCGCGCCGAGGCGCCCGGATCTAGCGGTCCGGGCGCCTTGTACGCCTTCTGATACGTTCAGGCATCCTTGAAGCCCACGCCAACGCTTGCGCGCGGCTGCTCCATCTCCGTGCTGGTAACGGGATAGGCGCAGTAGTCTGCCGCATAATATGCAGCGGGACGATGATTGCCCGAAAAGCCGATTCCGCCAAATGGCGCGGCGCTGGATGCGCCGTTGGTGGGGCGGTTCCAGTTGACGATACCTGCGCGGATATTGGCCCAAAAACGGTTATACTGTTGCGGCTCCCCGCCGATCAACGATGCGGAAAGGCCGAAGCGCGTGTTGTTCGCTTCCGCTATCGCCTCATCGAAGTCGTCCACCTTGATGACCTGCAACAGCGGCCCGAACAGTTCCACGTCGGGGCGATCTGCCATTGCCGTTGTATCTATGATGGCGGGGGAGAGGAAGGGCTTGTCGTCCGACAAGCGCCGCATGTGGCTGATCGCCTTGCCTCCGTTGGAAAGGAGGTAGAGAAAGCTTTCGGTCAACTGGTCTGCGGTATTGTTGTCGATCACTGTGCCCATGAAGGGTTGCGGATCGTCGAAGGGTGCCCCCACGATGATGCGGCTGGCCAGCGCCTTTACTGCGGCGACCGCTTCATCGTACATCGAGGCCTTCACGATCAGCCTGCGCCCGGCCGTGCAGCGCTGCCCGGCGGTGGTGAAGGCGGACTGGATGATCAGCGCGGCGGCATCGGCGATCTTGGGCGTGTCCCACAACACGATGGGGTTGTTGCCGCCCATTTCCAGCGCCACGATCTTTGCCGGATCGGTGGCAAGCTTGCGATTGATGGCAATACCGACCTGGGCGGAGCCTGTGAACAACACACCGTCCACGCCCGGATGCGCCACCAGCGCCTTGCCCTCGTCAGGTCCGCCGATCAGGCACTGCACCAGCGCGTCGGGAATGCCCGCCTTCGCGAAATAGCTAACCAGCCTTTGCCCTACCGCGGGGGTCTTTTCCGAAGGTTTGAAAACGATGGCATTGCCCGCGATCAGGGCAGGAATGATGTGGCCGTTGGGAAGGTGCGCGGGGAAGTTGTATGGCCCCAGCACCGCCATTACGCCGTGCGGCTTGTGACGCAGGGCTGCGCTACCCTGCAGGGCGCTGTCGAGTTTTCGCTGGCCTGTGCGTTCTGCATAGGCCTTGATCGAGATATCGACCTTGGCGATCACGGCTGCGACTTCGGTGCGCGCTTCCCACATGGGCTTGCCCGTTTCGCGCGCGATCAGTTCGGCAAAGCTTTCCTGGTCCTTCTCCACGTGAATGGCGAAACGGCGGACAAGCTCGATCCGTTTCGACAGCGGCTGCGCTGCCCAGGCGGGCCATGCGCGGCGCGCGCGATCGACCAGTTCGTCAACATCGCCGTGCATCGCACGCCACAACTCGTTGCCCGATGCGGGCTCGAAGGAGATCAGTTCTACATTCTTGGACAAGGCAGCACGCCCTTCGTAAAAAAGTTTATGTCGCGCGCCTTACAGAAAGTAACGCGTCTGCGCAAAGTGGCGGTTAACGCGCAAGGATCAACCCGAGTTCCAACCGTCGCAGGGGGGGCCACGCTCAGCGTGGATCATCCGCACTCGCCCAATCGACGGCCTGTTACGTCGAATGTCATGGTCATGGGCCCCATGCCCATGTCCCCCTGCATTGCCATGGTCATGTCGTAAGTGGTGTCGGTGTAGGTGCCATCCATTTTCATGTTCATCACGCCCTGATCGCTGGTGCATTGGGCCACGGCATGAATCGTGCCACCGGACATTTCAAATTCGGAATAGCGGCATTCGCCGTTGGTTTCCTCGAACACCCGCTGCGGTGAATTGTCGAGATCGTCCTGCGTCACGCAATTCTGCGCGGTCCGGCCTTCGCCGCCCATGATCTGCCGCATCATGTCGGCAGCCTGCGGCGGCATTCCGGGCGGAAGCTGGATGTCCGTCATGCGGCTGGTCGCCTCCCAATTGCCCGGCTCTATGGCGTAGGCAGATGTGGCGATCGTAAGAGCGGCGAGACCGGCGATGGCATGTTTGCGCATGGTAATTTTCCTTCTCCCACTAAAATGGAACCGGCAGAACCTATCATCACCGTTCCTTTTGCGCGAATCAGGATGAGTGGCCGAGGGGTTCCGGCGGTTCGCCCAGCGCTTCGCCCATGCGGCGTATCCGGGCCACTTTCTCTTCCAGCGGTGCCCAGTCGTCCCGCTCATCGATGGCGGACCAAAGCGTTTCCACCTCGTCGATCAGCATGGTTTCTGGCTGACCGTCAAACCAGTACTCGTGATCGCTGTCGAGCGGTTCGTAACCCTTCAGCGCGTCCGCCAGTGCGCCCTTTGCTGCCTTTCCGCCTCGGTGACGGTAGAAGAATGCGTCCGGGCCCATACGGCCCTCGCGCATCGCGGCCTCGGCAGCGCCTATGACGGCTGCATCCTTCTCCAGCCCGCGCCGGGCGATGCCCAGGCGCCAGCAGAACCGGCGCGCCATGGCGTCGTGGTAAAGTGGTCCGAACCGCTCCAGCGCGGCGACCAGCGGTTCCGCCTCAACCAGCGGGCGCAAGGCTATGGCGAACTGGCCAAGGTTCCAGCGGATCGCCTCTGGCTGGCGGCCAAAGGCATAGAGGCCCGTCTGGTCGAAATAGGCGGCGGTGAAGCCGGGTTCCCAGGCGGGCAGCCAGCGCCACGGGCCATAGTCGAAGCTCTCGCCCGTGATGTTCATGTTGTCGGTGTTCAGCACACCGTGCACGAAGCCTGACACCATATAACTGGCGGCAAGGTCGGCCATACGCGTCGTCACCTGGTGCATCAGCGCGATTGCTGGCAGATCGCGCCCGGGCGCATCATCCGGAGAGGTGGGGCCGGGATAGGTGGCGAGGCAATAGTCCACCAATCGCGCAAGATGGTCGTTTTCCTCGAACGCCATCAGCCGCTGGAAACTGCCGATGCGGATATGCCCGTGGGAAAGGCGCACCATCACGGCGGAGCGGGTGGGAGATGGTTCGTCCCCGCGCTCCAGCGCCTCGCCTGTCTCGATGATGGAGAAGGTCTTGGAGGTGTTTGCGCCCAGAGCCTCCAGCATCTCGGTCGCCAGGATTTCGCGTACGCCGCCTTTCAGCGTCAGCCTGCCATCCGCCGTGCGGCTGTAGGGCGTGAGGCCACTACCCTTGGTGCCGCAATCCAGCAGGCGGCCTTGCGTATCGCGCATCTGGGCGAACAGGAAACCGCGTCCGTCGCCTATCTCCGGGTTGTAATGGCGAAACTGATGGCCGTGATAGCGCAGGGCTAGCGGCTGCGGCAGATTGTCCGGCAAAGGCTCGAAAGCGCCGAAGTGGCGCACCCATTCCTCGTCGGAAAGGTTTTGCAGGCCCACCGCCTTGTCCCACCGTCGATTGCGAAAGCGCAAGGTATGTTGCGGAAACTGCGCCGCCGCCACCGGATCGGCAAGGAAATCCGCTACCTCCTCGATTTGTCGGTCGGGAGTGTACTTGGCCGGTTGCGGTTCGTGTCGCATGCATCCATTAGTGGCCCTTCGCAGGGCCTGCTGCAAGGCAGACAGAGCAAAGGTGCATGAATTGAGCGACGCCGCCTATCGGCAAGGAACATGGAAGAGCGGTGAGGGGCTTACCCTGCATTACCGCGATTACGCGGGGCGCGATGATCGTCCTGCTATCCTGTGCATCCCCGGTCTTACCCGCAACGCCCGCGATTTCGAACCGGTGGCAGAAGCCTTTGCCGGTGAATGGCGTATTGTCTGCGCAGACCTGCGGGGCCGCGGGGAAAGCGATTATGCCAGGGATCCATCCAGCTATACGCCTGCCAATTACGTGGAGGATGTCTCTGCCTTGATAGAGCAGGCCGAGCTGGGCCGGGTCGTGGCCATCGGTACTTCGTTGGGCGGAATTATTACCATGCTGCTGGGGCAGGCCGATGCCAGCCGGCTGGCAGGTGCAGTCATCAACGATATCGGTCCGGTGATAGAGGAAGACGGGCTGGGACGTATCCGCGATTACGTGGGGCAGGGACGCAGCTATCCCACCTGGATGCACGCGGCATGGGCGATGAAGGACAGCTCTTCGCATGTGTACCCCGGCTACGGCATCGAGGACTGGCTGCGCTATACCAAGCGGCTGATGTGCGTATCGGGCAACGGGCGCATTACCTTCGATTACGACATGAAAATCGCCGAACCTTTCAGCCAGCCGGGCGCGGACATGGGGCTGGACCTGTGGCCGGCATTGAAAAAGCTTGAAGGAAGACCGTTGCTGGCCTTGCGCGGCGAATTGTCGGATCTGCTGTCGGACGCGACATTCCGGCGCATGGGCGCAGAGATTGCCGGGATGGAAACCATCACCGTTCCGGGTGTAGGCCACGCACCCACATTGGAAGAACCCATCGCGCTGGATGCCATTGCGCGGTTGCTGGGAAAAGTTGCATGAGCAAGACGCCCAAGATCCTCCACCTGCATTCCACTTTCGACACAGGGGGCAAGGAACTGCGCAACGTGCGCCTCATCAACGAATGGGGCAAACAGGTGGACCATGCCATCGTATCCGGCGATCTGGAGAAACGGGGGGCTGCAGCCTTGATCGGCAAGAAGGCGCGCGTGTCGTGGCCAAAGTTCCCGTCCTTGCAGGGAAAGCCCATGCCGGGGCGGCTGGCGGCGCTGGCCAGGGCCATGACGGGGTATGACCTTGTCTGCACCTACAACTGGGGCGCAATCGACGCGGTGATGGCGCACACCATCTTCGCCGATGCGTTCAAGCTGCCGCCGCTGGTGCACCACGAGGACGGCTTCAACGAGGACGAGGTTAGGAAGCTGAAGCGGCGGCGCAACTGGTATCGCAAGATCGCGCTGGGCCGTACGGCAGCACTGGTGGTGCCTTCTGCCACGCTGGAGGATATCGCGCTGAACGTGTGGGACCAGCCGCGCACCCGCGTGCGGCGCATTCCCAACGGTATCGATACCCGCGCCTATGCCGCGCCGCCAAAGCGCGACATCCTGCCGGGCCTCATAAAACACAAGGACGAGTTCTGGATCGGCACGCTGGCGGGTCTACGGCAGGTCAAGCAACTGGACGTGCTGGTGCGCGCGATGGATCGCCTGCCGTCCGAATGGCAACTGGTGATCGCGGGCGAGGGGCCGGAGCGCGACGCCTTGCTGGCCGAGGCAGAGCGCATGGGCGTGGAAGACCGCGTTCACCTGCCCGGCTTCGTGGCGCAACCTGCAAAGCTGGTCGGGCTGTTCGATATTTTCGCACTTTCCAGCCATTCAGAGCAGTTCCCTATTTCCGTGGTGGAGGCGATGGCCGCCGGGCTTCCTGTCGTCGCGCCGCGAGTGGGCGATGTCGGCGTCATGGTTTCCAGCGACAACGGGCCTGCGCTGGTGGATCCCGTCACCTCGCCAGAGACAGAAAAGGCTCTGGCCAAGTCGCTGTCCCGGCTGGCGCAGGATCCTGCCGCCCGCAAACGCATAGGGCAGGCCAACCGCCAGAAGACGCGAGAGGAATTCGACGAGCAGCGCATGATCAAACGCTACCGCGCGCTTTACTGGGGCCTCATGCAAAAATATCCGCGCTCTCAATAGCTTGCCGGTATCCCGGCGCAGCGGGGTCTTCATGGGGTGTTCACGCGGGCGGGGACACTGTCTGGTCTTCGATTGAAATGCCTGTGCCATCCGTTAAAGAGCGCGGCTTGATATCCATTCCAGCACGATCGACACAAAGTGGCCAAAGCACCGACGAATTCAAACGTACCCGCCAGGACTTCGGGCAAACCGTCGTCGAAAGACCGCGCCGATGCAGAGCAGGAAATGCTCATGCGCGAGGTGGACGAGGCCGTTCGCCACGACGAGGTCGGCGATTTTGCAAAGAAGTACGGCTGGCCCCTGGGCATTGCCATTATCGTTGCCATCGCGGCATTCGGCGGTTTTCTGTTCTGGCAGGATCAGGGCGAAGGTGAGCTTGAAGTCGCATCCGAAGATCTGGTTCAGGCAATCGATGAACTGGAAGCGGGCAATACCGATATCGCCAACGAAGAGCTTGCCGCTTTGGCAGCGGGTGAAGGCGGGGCGGCCGTCATGGCCGCAATGCTGCGCGCGGCAATCGCGGCGGAGCGCGGCGATACCGAAGCTGCTGCCACACTGTACGACCAGATATCCTCCAACGGCGACCTCTCTGCCGAAATGCGCGATATCGCCACGATCCGCAGCGTTTCGGCACGCTATGACGAAATGGAGCCGCAGGCCGTGATCGACCGTGTTGGACCGCTCGCCGTGCCCGACAACGCCTATTACGGCAGTGCCGGCGAACTTGTCGCTCATGCCTATCTCGACCAGGGCAAGACGCAGGAGGCTGGCGCATTGCTGGCCGATATCGCCGCCAATGACGAAGTGCCTTCCACCCTTCGCGCCCGTTCGCGAGAGCTGGCCGGGCTGCTGGGCGTCGATGCGATCGAGAATGTCGATGCCACCCTTGCCGAACTTACTGGCGAGCCTCTGGAAGAGCCTGACGCCGAGCTGGTAGAATAATAGCGAGTATGATGACGATGATGAAGCTGCGCCGCAAGGTGACCCGATTTGCCGCCCCGCTGATGGCGGGCATGCTGGCCCTCACCCTTGCCGGATGTTCCGGCGGCCTGTTCGGAGGGGGCGGCGATGACGATGACGATACGCCGACCCTCGGCAATCGCATCCCGATCCTGTCGCGCATCGCTACCGATATCTCTGCCGATCCCGCGCTGGCCGATGTCACCGTGGTCGTGCCCCCTGCCACCACCAACACCACGTGGGCGCAGGCTGGCGGCAATGCAGCCAAGGTTGCCGGGCATGTAACATTGTCGAACAACCCCACCCGCGCCTGGAGCGCCGATATCGCGGGCACCACCAAGACCCGCCGACTGGCCGCAGCGCCCGTGATTGGCGATGGCACGCTGTTCGTCGTCGATACCGATGCGGTGATCTATGCCTTCGATGCCCAGACCGGTGCGCGCCGCTGGCGCCACCAGATCGAGGTTTCCGGCGATCTCAAGAACGCCACCTTCGGCGGCGGTGCGGCCTATGACAATGGCCGCGTCTATGCCACCAACGGCGTAGGCGATGTCGTGGCGCTGGATGCGCAGACCGGCGCGCAGATTTGGCGCGTGAAACCCGCCGGCCCCTTACGCGGTTCGCCCACACTGGCTTTCAACGAAGTGTTCGTGATGACGCAGGACAACCAGATCTTTGCGCTGGATACAGACGATGGCAGCATCGTGTGGCAACGCGCGGCAGCATCCGGGCAGACGGGCGTGTTCGGCGTGGCTGCGCCTGCAGCCGGGCAGGGCACCGTCGTGGCCGGTTTCTCCTCCGGCGAACTGGTGGCCTATCGCTATGAAAACGGCCGCGAACTATGGTCCGACGCGCTGGCCCGCACCTCCATCAGCACGCAGGTAGGCACGCTTACCGATGTTGATGCCGATCCGATCATCGATCAGGGCCGCGTCTATGCGCTGGGGCAGGGTGGCCGCATGGCAGCTTACGAGCTGCTGACCGGGCAACGCATCTGGGAATTGACGCTGGCCGGCATTTCAACCCCCACGGTTGTGGGCGAATGGGTTTTCACCCTTACCGACGATGCGCAGTTGCTGGCTATCCAGCGCACCACGGGCCGCATTCGCTGGCTCACCCAGCTGGAGCGCTGGCGCGATGCCGAGGACCGCGAAGGTCCGATCTTCTGGACCGGCCCCGTGCTGGCCAGCGGTCGTCTGTGGATCGCCAGCAGCCGCGGATATGTGAAAAGCGCCGACGTGATGACCGGCGAGATCACCGATTTCACCCGGTTGAGCGATGGTGTATCGCTGCCCCCGGTGGTGGCGAACGACATGATGTATATTCTCGACGACGACGGCACCATCCACGCCTGGCGCTGAGGCCGGTTTTTCGAACTGCAATTTAAATATCGCGGATGCGTGAAGGGGATGCCGTTACCGGCCCCTTAACCCTTGCACGCTAGCACGTGCGTGATGAGCGCGACCAAGAATTCCTCGCAGTCTCTGGCCAGTCCGCCAGACAGCGACGTTTCCCCGTGGGTGGGCCTTGTCGGCCTTGTTACGCTGCTGTCGTGCATCCTGTTCGCGCGAAACTGGCCTGAAATCTGCGAATTCCTGGGTTGGCCAAACGACCGCGGCCGCCTTTCCGGGCCCAATGCCGCGCTTGGCGCCATGGTGCTGACTGGCCTCGCCATGGCGGCATGGTCGGTGCTGGTCGAAAAAGTCCATCGCAATCCGACAACCGGCATAGACTGGTCGCGCCGCCGCCCGCTTTCCGATGTGCTCGATATCTCGATCACGAAGCTGGCCGGACTTTGGGCAACGTGGTTCGTTATCGGCGCTCTCTATATGCTGTGCCGCTGGTACTGGGATGGCAATTACTTGTTCGCCATGCGCGTGATCGGCTGGGCCATCGTGCCCATGTTCGTGCTGTCGGTGCCTTATGTCATCTGGATCGACCGAGTGATGGTGAACCCGAAAGACCATTGCTGGCATTTTGGCGCCATGCTGGTGGGGCGCGAAGCGTGGGATAGCGAACAGATCAAGAAGCACTGGCGGGCATGGATCATAAAAGGCTTTTTCAGCGCCTTCATGATCGGCATCTTGCCTGCGGGATTTGCTGCCGTTGTGGAGGCCGACGGCGCTGCCATACTGAACAATCCGGTGCGCCTTGGCGTTACCTTGGTCGAGCTGTTGTTCGTGATCGACGTGCAGATCGGCACCGTGGGCTATCTGCTTACCCTGCGCCCGCTGGATGCGCATATCCGCAGCGGCAATCCGTTTCTTGCAGGATGGGTGGCGGCGCTGCTGTGTTATCCTCCGTTCGTCTATGGCATCATGGGCGACGGTGGCGTGATCCAGTACGAATACAACACTGCCGACTGGGCCTACTGGCTATCGGGACACACCACGCTGCTGTATCTATGGGCCGCGTGGCTGGTGTTCCTTACCGCGATTTATGCCTGGGCGACGGTGGCGTTCGGCATCCGCTTTTCCAACCTCACCTATCGCGGCGTGATTACGAACGGGCCATATCGCTACACGCGTCATCCGGCCTATTTGTCGAAGAACGCATTCTGGTGGTTCTGCTACATGCCCTTTCTCGTCACTTCGGATTCGCTGGCGGATGCCATTCGCAACAGTGTATTTCTGGGCGTGGTGAGCGCGATCTATTACTGGCGCGCCCGCACGGAGGAGGCGCATCTGCTGGCCGAAGATCCGAAATACCGCGAATATTACGATTGGATGCAGGAAAACGGTATGATCACCGCGCGCCTTTCAAAACTCATCCGCCGCGCCAATCCGCGTAAATCCGATCCCGTGCCGCAGCCGGCGGAATAGCGGCTTACCCGCCGGAATTGCCGACAACGAAACAGGCCACCGCCACCAGCGCTCCTGCATAGCGATTGCTGCGAAAGCGGGTGAGCGGGTTCATCGGATCGTCCGCATTCAGCGTCACAGCCTGCCAGCCAAGATGCAGCGCCGCCGGTATCAGCGCCAGCAAGGCAATCCAGTCACCGCGCAATTGCCAGAAGGCAAAGGCCCACAGGGCCACTGCCGCGCCGTAGAACGCACCGACCCCCAGCTTCACTTTCCCGCCAAGGCGCAGGGCAGAGGACTTGATGCCCACCAGCGCATCGTCTTCCCGGTCCTGCAGAGCGTAGATCGTATCGTACCCCATGCACCAGAAGAACGCGCCGGCATACAGTGCCAGCGGAACGGCAAGGTTGTCATCGCGAAGGGCCATCCAGCCCACCAGCGCACCCCAGGTGAACACCAGCCCCAGCCACGCCTGCGGCCACCATGTGATGCGCTTCATGAAGGGATAGGCCGCTACCAGCGCAAGGCTGCCCAAAGCGACCAACTGCGCCTGCCAGCGAAGTTGCAACAGCACCACCAACCCTATTCCGCACAGCGCCAGCAGCCATACCCACGCGGCCTTGCGGCTCACCCGCCCGCTGGCGATGGGTCGATTGGCGGTGCGCGCCACGCTCTTGTCGAGGTCACGGTCCACGATATCGTTGAACACGCACCCGGCAGAGCGCATGGCGATGCTGCCCAGCAGGAACCAGAGTATCAGCTGCCATTGCAGGCCCGCGCCCGCCAGCCAGGTGCTCCAGGCGCAAGGCCAGAACAGTAGCCACCAACCGATCGGCCTGTCGAACCGGGCCAGCAGCGCATAATCGCGGAGCGGCTGCGGCAGCCGCTCGGCCAGGCTCTTGTGCTCGCTGTCGGGCGTGATGGTTTCGGCAGTCATGTCTTGCCTGTTAGCCGCGCTTGGCACTAGTGGAAAGCCATGCCTGCTACACCCGCCTGGCCGCCCAAATCCGCCCCGCGCCTGTTCGTGAAAAGCGAATTGTCCGAGGGGCAGGCTTTGTCGATAGACGGCCAGCAGGGGCACTATCTTGCCAAGGTGATGCGCGTCTCGCCGGGCCATGCCGTGATCGTATGCGACGATATCACCGGCGAATGGCTTGCCAATGTTTCGGAAGCGGGCAAGCGGTCTGTCACCCTTTCCATCACGAAAAGGCTGCGCAATCGAGAGGCCGTGCCCGATTTCTGGTTGTGCCCTGCTTTGCTGAAGAAAGACCGCTTCGACATGGTGCTGGAAAAGGCGACCGAACTGGGCGTGGCCGCCATCCATCCCGTCATCACGCGCCGATGCGTGGCGGACAAGCTGAACCCGGATCGCGCGCGCGGCATCGTAACCGAAGCCGCCGAGCAATGCGCGCGTACCGCCCTGCCTGCGTTGGAGGCACCGCAAAAGCTGGATGCCGTTCTGAAGGACTGGCCGGAAGATCGCCTGCTGTTCTTCGCGGACGAGGACGGCGGCACGCCCGCCGCCGAAGCCTTCTCCTTCAGCAAGTATCCAGACCGCGGTGAGGGCGCTCACAAGTCGGCGCTTCTGATCGGCCCCGAAGGCGGTTTCGACGATACGGAGCGCGAGGCCATCCGCGCCCATCCACAAACGCGAGCGATTTCGCTTGGTCCCCGTATCCTGCGCGGAGAGACCGCTGCCATCGCCGCCATTGCGCTGTGGATGGGGCTGGCGGGTGATTGGGATAGCCACGGCTGATACCGGGGCTGTCAATTTGCCCATTGCGAATTTGCAGGTGGCCAATCAATTCCGATAGGCTAGAGGCGGGAACCTATGAGCACGCGCAAGGTATCCGAAGAGCTAGAACCGCCGATCGAAAGCCGTGACCAATTGGTCGCGCCGATGGAGGCAGGCGAAAAACCGCGCGACCAGTGGCGCATCGGCACAGAGCATGAGAAGCTGGTGTTCAAGACCGACGACTTTCACGCACCAACCTACGGTGAAGACGGCGGCATTCGCGATATCCTCATGTCCATGCGCCGCTTCGGCTGGGAGCCAGTGCAGGAACGCGGGCCGGATGGCACTGTGGATACCATCGCCATGAGCGGCGCTGACGGCACGATCAGCCTTGAACCAGCAGGCCAGCTGGAACTGTCGGGCGCCCCGCTGGAGACCCTGCACCAGACCTGCGCCGAAACAGGGCGTCATCTCGATCAATGCAAAACCGTGGGCGAGGCGTGCGGCGTCGGCTTCCTTGGCCTCGGCATGTGGCCTGACAAGGCGCGCGAAGACCTGTCGATCATGCCCAAGCAACGGTACGAAGTCATGCGCAACCACATGCCCCGCGTGGGTAAGTTGGGCCTCGACATGATGCTGCGCACCTGCACCATTCAGGTGAACCTAGACTATTCGTCCGAAGCGGACATGGCGAAGAAGTTCCGCACCGGGCTGGCGCTGCAACCGCTGGCCACCGCGCTGTTTGCCAATTCGCCCTTTACCGAAGGCAAGCCCAACGGCTTCCTCTCCTATCGCAGCCATATCTGGTCAGACACCGATCCGCACCGCACTGGCATGTTGCCGTTCGTGTTCGACGATGATTTCGGCTACGAACGCTATGTCGACTACATGCTCGATGTGCCCATGTACTTCGTCTATCGCGACGGGACTTACATCGATGCCGCTGGCCAGAGCTTCCGTGACTTTCTGAAAGGCGAACTGCCAGCCTTGCCTGCAGAATTGCCCACGGCCAGCGACTGGTGGGATCACCTCTCCACCGCTTTCCCCGAAGTGCGGCTGAAAAGCTTCCTGGAAATGCGCGGTGCCGATGGCGGCCCGTGGAACCGTATCTGCGCCTTGCCCGCTCTGTGGGTGGGCCTGCTCTACAACGATGCCGCTCTGGATGCCGCCTGGGACCTGGTGAAAGGCTGGACAATGGAAGAGCGCGAACACCTGCGCAACGCGGTGCCCGCGCAAGGACTGGATGCGCCACTACCCAGAAAGACGCGAGGGGGCGGCGGCACCATGCGCGACCTTGCCCGCCACGTGCTGGATATCGCGCACGACGGGCTGGTGGCACGCGGGCGGCAGAACTCCATGGGAGACAATGAAAGCGGCTTCCTCGCTCCGCTCAAGGAGATCGTGGAGAGCGGCAAGGTGCCCGCCCAGCGCCTGCTCGATAGCTATCACGGCGAATGGAACGGTGACATCACGCGCGTCTACGAGCAGGCCTTCTGAGCTGGCCTGTCAGGCGTAGCTGACCACTTCGAACTCGATCCCGTCCCAATCGAAGAAATAGAAGGTGCGCGGGCCAGGCTCGTATTTGCCGTGGCTGAAGGTTTCCAGTCCTGCGTCCAGCACAACCCGCTCCGCCTCGTCGAGATCGCTGACTTCGATCCCGACATGGTTCATCGGCTTACCCTTCTGCTGGCCCGAATAATCACCGCCATCGGCCCACAGGGCGAGGTAGGTATCGTCCGCCCCCACGTGGGCGAATTCACCGCGAACACCGTGCTGATCGCGGATGCGCACCTTCCATCCACACAGCTTTTCGAAAAGCGCGATGGAGCGATCAAGATCGCTGACGGTGAGATTGACATGTTCGATACGGGCTTGTGTCATTGTGGGAACTCCTGAGTTCAAGGCATTGTATCGCAATGATTGTTCATCACTCTGACAAGCGCGCTGCGAATCACTGCTTGCACCTTGATGCAACCTCAAGCTAAGTCGAGGTCAAGCAATTGTGGAAAATATGTTCGGGGGAACGGGGTGCCAACAGCGAATTTTATCACCATCGGGGAATTATCGAAACGTACAGGCGTTGCCGTCTCCGCACTGCGTTTTTACGAGGAGAAGGGCATCCTTCACCCCCTGCGCACGGGAGGCAACCAGCGGCGGTTTCTGCGCAGCGATATCCGCCGCGTCAGCTTCGTGCTGATCGCGCAGAAACTGGGGCTGGCGCTGGAGGAAATCGTCGCCCACCTCGCCAATCTGCCCGAAGGCCGCAATCCCACGCTAACTGATTGGCAGAAGATCAGCCGCGCCATGCGCGAACAGATCGACGCGCGAATTACTTTGTTGAACCGCACCCGCAACCAGCTGGACCAGTGCATCGGCTGCGGCTGCCTTAGCCTGACGAAGTGCCAGCTTTACAACAAGGACGACAAACTGGGGCTAAAAGGACCGGGGCCGCGGGCGGTGCTGGATTAGGTTTCCCGATCCATTCCGCTTGGCTGAATCTCACGAGCGGAAATCAGGTCATCGACTAGAATTTCGTAATCGGACGCCCCCATGTGACCGTAATTGCCTTTTTCCTTGGTGGATCGGCCCACGAAAACCAATTCGAAATACCGTGGCTCACGCCCGGTTGCGGGTTCGATAGGAAGCTCGACGCCTGCGGATGTGGACAGCCAGGCAATCGGTCCCTCAATCGTGGGCTGACAAAGGTCGGTCGCATTTGGGCAGAAGATCGAACCTTCAAACTGTGTTCGCCAAACACCATGAAACTTTCGTGGCTCGGTCATTGGAAAGCATCTGTCGACTTCGACAGGGTAACTATAGACCCCTTCGAATCGCATAAGCTCAATGCATTCTTCTTTCATGTGTGGATAGGTGTCGCGGAGCAGCGCTACGTCCGCGTCTGACATTACCGGTTCGCGCGTGTCGCAAGCAGTGAAGGACAGACACAGTGCCGCAAGGACACCTAGAGAATTATGCCGCATGTCGTGCTACTCCGCCGCCATCGCTTCCGCTTCGCCCAGGTCCACGCTCACCAGCCGCGAGATGCCGCGTTCCACCATCGTTACGCCGAACAGGCGGTGCATGCGGCTCATGGTGACAGCGTTGTGGGTGACTATCAGGTAGCGGGTCTTGGTGTCGCGGTTCATCGCGTCCAGCAGGTCGCAGAAGCGTTCGATGTTCGCATCGTCCAGCGGGGCATCCACCTCGTCCAGCACGCAGATCGGGGCCGGGTTGGTGAGGAACAGCCCGAATATCAAAGCGGTCGCGGTCAGGGCCTGTTCGCCGCCTGACAGCAGGCTGAGAGACTGCAACCGCTTGCCTGGCGGCTGGGCGTAGATTTCAAGGCCCGCTTCCAGCGGATCATCACTGTCCACCATCGCCAGATGCGCCTGCCCGCCTTCAAACAGGCGGCTGAACAGCTTGCGGAAATGGCCGTCCACTTCCTCGAACGCCTTGCGCAGGCGTTCGCGCCCCTCGCGGTTGAGATTGCCGATAGAGCCGCGCAGGCGCGTGACGGCTTCGGCCAGTTCGGCCTGTTCCTGAGCGCTGGCGCCGTGCTCCGCCTCGATCCGCTCCAGCTCGTCTGCGGCCACGAGGTTGACGGGACCGATCCGCTCCCGGCTGGCGGTGAGGCGCTCCATCTCCTCGTTCTCGGCGGCGGAGTCTTTCACCGTCGCCTCGTCGAATTCTAACTTGTTCGGCAGAAGCGGGGGCGGGGACTGGAAGCGTTCACCTGAAGCGCGCGCCATTTCCTCGCGGCGCTGTTCCTCGTTCTCGGCGCGCGTAGCCAAAGTGGCGCGTTCCTCGCGAGCGGTAGAGAGTGTCTCGTTTACCTCGGTCAGCTTCGCGTCGGCTGCGCGCGCCTGTTCCTCCGCTTCGCGCATGGCGGCCTCGGCCTTCGCCAGTTCCTCGGTCAGGCGCGCGCGCACGGCCTCTCCGCCCTCGATCTCCTTGATCAGCCCTGCTGGCTTGGCGGCTATCACCGCGCGTTCCTCTGCGATTTCCTCGAACCGGGCTTCCATTCCGGCAAGGCGGTTGGCAGCATCGCCAGCGCGCGCCTGCCATGCGGCCATGTCCTTGCGCTGGGTGGCCACCCGCTCACGTGCCACGGCCAAAGCTTGATCGTGGGCGGCGAGCGCGGCGGTGGCGGATTGCGCCGCCTCTCGCGCGGCCTCGTTCTTCGCGCGCGATGCCTCCAGCGCGGCGCGCCCGCTTTCGGGATCGGGCAGTTCGGCCTTCTTCCTCTTTGCCGCATCGAGATCGGCCTGCGCTGCCTCGCGCTGTTCCCGCAAATCCTTGCCGCTGTTTGCCAGTTCCTCGCGCCGGGCGGCCAGCCGATCGCGCCGTGCCTCCGCCTGATCGAGCGCGCGCAGCGCCTGTCGCTCGGCTTCGGCGCCGGTGTTGAGTTCGCGCTCCTGCGCCACGAGGTCACGCTGCAAATCCGATAGCTCGGCCCGCGCTGTTTCCTGCGCAGAAGACGCGTTCTCGACAGCCTTGCGCAAGTTGGGAAGCTGGCCTTCCAGCCCCGCAAAACGATTGTCCGCTTCCAGCCTGTCTCTTATACACATCTGACGCTGCCGACGAAGAGGATAGTGTAGA
>CAJXTZ010000032.1 GCA_913061345.1 uncultured Erythrobacter sp. | reverse complement strand
CGAGATCATGCCTAGTCTCGTGGGCTCGGAGATGTGTATAAGAGACAGGTTCGAGGCGGTGCAGGTCGATCTGCAGGCCGGTAGCAGACAGGCCAAGGCGCTCGGCAATTCCGAGGTCACACTGGCCGAAATCCAGCCGGGAAATTTCTTCATCGTCGGCGGGCAACTCGCATACATCGCCGCCTCGACCGACGCCTTCACGACTCAGTATGAGCGGGCTGATCGCCGTGTCCGGGTCATATATGACAACGCAACCGAGGCGACGGTCCTTTCACGCTCATTCCAGAAGTCGCTCTATCGGGACGAGTCCGCTAGGCGCGTGAGCGAGCAAAGCGCAGGACCGCTTTTTGGAGACACCGCTGAGCCCGACGATCTGGAGAGCGGCACGATCTATGTACTCCGAAGCAAATCGTCGCACCCCTACGTCGACGAGCATCGCGAGCTGATCCATAAGATCGGTGTTACAGGGCAGCCGGTCCTCAGCCGGATTGCCAACGCGCGTAACGATCCGACTTTCATGCTCGCGGACGTCGAAGTCGTGGCAGAGTACAAGCTCTTCAACATCAACCGGACCAAGCTCGAACGGCTGATCCATCGTGCGCTCGGGCCTGCCCGCCTTGATCTTTCTGCAGGCGATCGATTTGGCAAAACTGTACAGCCGCGCGAGTGGTTCCTTGTCCCGCTCGCGATCATCAACGAATTGGTGTCACGGATCAGTGACGGTACTGTCACGCAGCACGTTTACGATCCCGCAAGGGCGGAGTTCGTTGCTCAAGATGACGCCTAACAAACGGATGGACGCAATCAGGCGAAGTTAGCTCATGGCACGACAGTTCACCCGCTCCGAGTTCTATGAGCTCGTCTGGTCCAAGCCGATGACGCACTTGGCCAAGGAATTCGGTCTTTCTGACGTGGCCTTGCACAAAATCTGTCGCAAGCACAATGTGCCCAACCCTCCGCTGGGATGGTGGGCAAAACATGCAGCGGGCCAGAAGGTCAAACGAACACCGCTACCCAGGCTGAAGTCGGGCATTTCCGATACGATCAACATTGCTGGCGGAGAGCTACGCAACGAGCCCGATTCCGTCGCGCAAATGCGCGAAGAGGCCCGCGTTCGGGCCTCGGCATTCGATCCCAAAAAGGTCGATCAGGAACATTCCATCGTAACGCGATCGATGGCCAAGTTGCGCAAGGCAAAGCCCGACGAACGGGGATTGGTGAAGCTCGCTCAGTCCGGCTTGATCGACGTGGAGATCGCGCCGGATTCAATCGATCGGATCGAGCTATCGCTCAACCGAATAGTCACGGCAGCACAGATCCAAGGCTTTGAACTCAGCGGCAAGGGTGACCGCGCCGCGTTCACGGACGGAAATGTGATTGTCCCCTTCAATCTAAAGGAAGCAGTTAAGCGGTCGCAGCACGAGCCCACGCCCGAGGAATTGGCGAAGCAAGAGAAGGAACGAAAACGGCCGGAGCGGCGCTGGGCACGGAACGATTGGGATTACGCCCCGAGCTTTTCCTTATTAAGCCATTGGCCAGAATGGGATTACGCACCGACCGGCAAAGTATCGTTCGAGTTCGATCTCTATCTGCGATACTCGTCAGCTCTTCGCCGCTCCTTCAAGGATGCCAAGATCCAGCGCGTGGAAAACATGGCGAACGATATCGCCGTTGGTCTTGCCGTTCTGGCCGCTGCCAAGCGCGAGGATGACAGAAGGGCCGAAGAAGACCGAATCCGTGCGGAAGAAGAGGCACGTCGGCGCAACGAGGCTCGACGGCTAGCCTATATCGAAGACCGGCGCCTCAAGGTGCTTGAACTCGTATTCGAGCGGGTTGAGAAACGCGATCGGCTGCGCCGTCTAGCCAGCCAACTAACTGAGGAACTCAAAGCCACTTCCTCGCCGCGTTCCAACGAGTTTCTTGACTGGCTCAATGCAATCGTCGAGCGAGCCGAGCGGACTTCAAGTGTCGAAGGGTTCGAGGCTTTGTTCGAAGCTGAACACGTGTTTGGACCAGACGATGATAAGGGCTTTTACCCTTCGCGCTATGGTTGGTAACCAACCCCCACGATCTCGGGATGTCCGCTTGCATCCACTCGAAAGTGTGGGTCTGAGTGTGGGTCTGGTGAACTCTGAAATCTACATATCGATCTGATATCAAATCGTTATTTCAGATATAGGCCGGACACCGTCTCCGCCACCTTCCTTCATAGGCCGTTGATTTTACGGTTTTTTATGAAGGAAAGTCGCGCCGTCCCACAAGTTGACGTTGATAGAATTGGCGCGATTTCGGCGTGATTCGCGATCACTAGTCCGACTTACGTTTCCGTGTTGGGCGCTTGCCTCATGGCCGCAAGTTCATCGTCGGATGGAAATGTCAGGTCTGCGAATTTCGACACCCCGCAGTGCTTTGCTGTTACCGGGCCGAAGCGTTCGGCGATGGTTCGCGCCAAGCGAACGTCTTCTTCCAGCCCAGCGTCCAGTCCAACGACGACATTGTTCATCGGGATGGTATATGGCTTGATCTGCGGGCTTCGGACCGATGGCGCGAAACTCGTTTCGTATGACACAGTATTCTCGGAACGTCCCCGGCGCACATACCGGGGATCAGGCAGAGATCACAACGTCAGATCCTGCAGCTTCGCTAGAAACGGTAGGATAGACCCGCGCTAATGACCCATGGATCGAGCTTGTGCTCGGTTTCGATGGCCAGCGTGTTGTCCGCATACCAGCGTGCTGTGGTATCGACAAAATAGCGCTTGGCATCGAATGTCACGCCGAGCCCGCTTGCGCCAACAGCGATATCTGCCCCGCCTTGAAGGACCAGGCCGAACTCGTCAGACAAAGTGGTCCGCGTGACGCCCAGCGGGACGGTGCCCGCTCCTGGTTCGGAATCGACCCACCAGAAATAGGTCGCGCCGATACCAGCGTAAGGTTTCACCCCGCCGAGATCGACGTGATATTTCGCGGTCAGAGTGGCCGGAATGAGTTTCGCGTCGGACGCCAGTTCCGCGCCCGGCAATCCGGCGGTCGCATCGACGTCGTGCTGTGTCATGCAACAGATAGTTTCGACCGAGAAATTGGGCGTCACGAAATATTCTATCGCGAGGGTCGGAACAAAATTGTCGCTCGATTCGGTCTGAGTGGCTGCGGGCAGTCCCACGATGTCCGTTCTGACATCGGTGATCTCGCCATCGGGCGCGACATAGGTTCCCAGCAGCTTGACCTGGAGTTTCCCGACGTCGTCCTGCGCCATTGCAGGCGCCGCCAGCATAGCTAGCCCGGCGAGGGGTGCCACAAACAACTTGTTCATTGCGATAATCCTTCTCGCTGCAGTGATCGCACCGCGCGACCGAGGATTTCTGCAACGTCAGACACCCCAGTAATAGGCGGCTTTCCACCCTGCATTGACCTCAATCAAAGTTGCTCGGCGACACCAGCGTGGACACTTCGGATGTTGTGATGAGCTTACAGAAACGTGCGCAGTTCTGCCGGTAAAGTTTGATCTGGCTCAATGACAGATGTCCCGGCAATGTCGCAGAAAGCCCTTATGTGGACCTATTACCCTGAATTGCTCGCAGCGCCTGTACCGCGTTACACCAGCTATCCGACCGCCGCTGAATTTGGCGAGATCGATGCCGATCTTTATCGCTCTGCTCTCCGCAACGCCTGCGGGGATGTTTCGCTTTACGTCCACATCCCGTTCTGTGAGAAGATATGCTTCTACTGCGGTTGCAATACGGGCCGTGTGGGCCAGCGCCAGCGACTAGAATCCTACCTTGCAGCTTTGCACCGCGAAATTGAAACAGTGGCGAATGAATTGTCTGGCGAGGTCAATGTCGTCAGGCTCGCTTTCGGCGGCGGAAGCCCCAATGCGATTACGCCAGACGATTTTCGCGAAATGTTTGGCGCGCTGAGCAACTATTTTCCTCTACGCGATCCAACTGTTTCGATCGAACTCGATCCGCGCACGATGAGCGCGCAATGGGCAGCAGTCATTGCAGAATTGGGCATTTCCCGCGCCAGTCTGGGGGTGCAGACTTTTGCGGGTCATTGCCAGAAAGCCATCGGCCGCGTGCAATCCGAAGACTGTATCTCGCAGACCGTGGAATGGTTGCGTGATGCCAATGTCACATCTATCAACTTCGACCTGATGTATGGGCTGCCCGGCCAGACAATGCATGATCTGGAAGATACCCTCCAGCGCACCCGCGCTCTTGGCGCGGATCGTATCGCACTGTTTGGCTACGCCCACGTCCCGCATATCGTCCCGCGTCAGCGCGCAATCGATGATAGCAACCTACCGGACCAGAAAGCGCGCTTCGCCATGGCCGAACTCGGATATGCCTATCTTGTCGGCCACGGCTATACACCGATCGGCTTCGATCATTTTGCAAGGTCGGATGGTGAGCCGCTTGCAAAAGCCGCCCTCGACCGACCACTGAAACGCAATTTCCAAGGCTTTACTCATGACCAGAGCGAGGTGCTGATAGGGCTGGGCGCGTCGTCCATCAGCAGCTTCCCGCATTTGCTTTCCCAGAACGAGAAGAACAATGGGCGTTACCGCATGCTTTCTTCACAGGGCGAACTATCGGCAGGCAGAGGGATCGCACGCACCCCCGATGATCGTTATCGCGGGGCCGTCATCGAACAGTTGCTGTGCCAGGGCCGTGCAAGGCTTGGGGCAGCATTGCTGCGCGAGGCGGCGGACCGGCTCGGCCTCTTCATGGAACGCGGTCTGGTCTCGATAGATGGGCCTTGGCTCAAGATACTGCCAAAAGGCCTGCCATACGCCCGCTCGATTGCCGCGATGTTCGATACCCATCGTCCATCTTCTACCCGCCGCTTCAGTTCGGCGGTGTAGTTTGACTTGGCTTTGAAGGTCCAGAGCCCGACACACTCGATGCCCAGTCGCTTGACCGAATTCGCGGATTCACCTGAGCAGCGCAATCCGATTGCAGTGGAAATTCCGTGTGTCTGCGACTAGCGCTCTTTCCTGCGTCAGAGAACCATTGATGTGCGGTCCGTTCCACCTGAAAGTTGTGCCTCTGGGCCGAGAATAACGCGGGACTGCGCCATTACTGCCGCACCGCCGTGCCATCGCGGTCATTTACTGCAAAAGTCCCACTATTCAGGCTTCAGGCAATCCATAGATGCCGATGCCGCTCACGTTCTCATGCGGAAATCCGCCAAGATTATGCGTCAGACCGATGGAGGGGTTTTCCATCTGCCGCTCCCCAGCCCTACCCAGCAATTGCAGATAGACTTCATACGCCATTCTTAATCCGGAAGCGCCGATCGGATGGCCAAAGCACTTCAGGCCACCGTCAATCTGACAGGGCACCCCGCCATCTCGATCATAAAATCCATTCAATACATCGGCCACAGCCGCACCGTCTTCCGAGATATGGAGGTCCTCCATAGTGACGAGTTCGGTAATCGAAAAACAGTCATGCACTTCGATAAGGCTGATTTCCTTGCGAGGATCCTTAATCCCGGCTTCATGATATGCGCGCTTGGCAGCATTGCGTGTCGTGGTGATGCTCGCGCCGTCCCAAGAAGAATGAGACGCCTCTACGCCATTGGACACTGCCAGCTGCAAAGCTTTTACCATCACATAATCATGTTTCTGCTTCAGGCTCGCGGCCACCTCCGGCGTGGTAACGATTGCACAGGCAGCGCCGTCACTCACACCGCAGCAATCGTAAAGCCCGAGGGGCGCCGCGATCATCGGCGCCTTCAAGATCGTGTCCATCTCCACGTGCCTGCGCAGATGCGCCTTCGGATTTAGCACGCCATTCTCATGACTTTTCCAAGAGATATGCGCCATCGCGCGCTTCACGTCAGCAGGGTCAATCGCGTATTTAGCGCTATAGGCAGACGCAAGCTGCGCAAACCCGCCAGGCGCACTCATGGACGGGGCATAGAGATTAGCGCGGGGACCAAAATCGAATTCCGGCAGACCGCCAAATCCGGTATCTTTCAGCTTCTCCACGCCAATCGCCAATGCCATTCGCGACGCACCAGAGGCGACGGCATATACAGCCCCGCGCAATGCCTCTGTCCCTGTTGCGCAAGCATTTTCCACGCGGGTGACGGGGATATTCGGCAATCGAAGTGCAACAGATGCAGGGGTCGCTGTCGGTCCCATGCCCTGTTCCGGCATGGCGTGCCCCAGCCAGGCCGCATCAATCTCGTTCGTGCCGATACCGGCATCTTCCCTCGCCTCGAAAAAGGCTTCGAGCATCAGGTCTTGCGCGTCGCAATCGAAGCGTTCGCCAAACTTGCTGCAACCCATGCCGATGATGGCGACCTTATCACGAATTCCGCTTGTCATTTTTCTTCTCCGCCGGCCTCATCGTGATCAGGTTTCGCCTTCCAGCAATACCGATGATAATTCCTCATCGGATCAAACTCTTGAATACGATATGCCATCTTAATCGTGCTGCTGATCGCGGGCTCATCAGCGGTGCTGGTAAAGTTCACAATCATGCGCGCGCCGCTCTCGAATTCGACCATGCCATATCGGTTTGGTGGATTAAGAGAGAAGCCGAGCCAATCCGTCGTAATCGTTCTGATGCTCGCCGCTTCCTGAGCCAGCGAATGGTCATCCTGCTCACGTTCATGGCGACAATTCGGATTGACGCAGATCGCCGCCTTGGGAAATTGCACGGTTCCACAAACCGTGCATTTTCCGGCCACGAGCCGGGCAAGGTCCGGGGCATGACGATAAGCCGCACTCAGCGAGGTCTTGCGATCTGCTTCTGCGCGCGGTCCAAAATCCACGTCAAGCTGCCCATTGAAGGAAAGATATCGTATTGTCGGCAGATCTATCTGCTCATCACTCTGCACTTTAGCACGCACGCCCTCTCGCCGGGGCATAGTGGCGATTTCCGGCGTGGTTTCCAGAACGAAAGCCTCGCAGCCCTGACCAAATCCCGCCAGCAGGATTTTTTCACCGGCGCCGGCGCTGTTAAGGGTATCCGCAAGCATCAAAAGAGGATGGGCGACACCGGATTCTCCCATAATGTCCTGAAAATCGTCGCGAACAGCCTCTTTCGCAATTCCTGCAGCCGCCGCCAATTGAGCGGTGACGCCGCGGATGGTTGAAGGGAAGATGAAGTGATCAATGTCCTCAGGCGAAACGCCTGCATCCTCTAGCGTAGCCAGCAGGACCGGCGGCGCGATTTTCAGATAACCTGCATCACGGATCCAGCGTTCTTCCCAACCATAATCATACGATGCGCCAGCGGACCTGTAATGATCAACGAAATCTACGGTGGACGCGCGATGAGCAAGGATTCGTGCAAGAACATTCTCGTTGCCGAAGGCAAAGGCGGCTGCTGCATCCCCACTCGTCATTTCTACCGTGCTGCCGGGCCGGCCGCGCCGTCTATCCGACGCCACGCAGATGACTTCCTGGCTGGAAGCATTGTTGGACGAAAATTCCCTCGCCATTCGGAAGGCAGAAAGCCCGGCGCGCTGCGTATTTGCGACATCGACAGCTTCAAGCATGTTGGGCATGCCGCATGCAGCAGCAACAATTGATGTATTCAGGCGGTCGACAAAAGGAAAATTGTTCGAAGCCATGAACAATGCCGAAATATCGGCCAGCGCTGTGTAACTGCGCGACTGGAGTATAGCCTCCACCGCCAATGTAACGACATCCTCGTCAAAATCGCAGACGGCGCGCGCGCCCTGCCGGTATCCAGCAAGCCCCGGATTGATCCAGCCAAACTCACCCAGCAGCGTTTTGCGCTGTAGCCTCAACGATGGGACATAGAATCCGAAAGCGGTTATTCCTGTCATTGAATCAAGCTTAGCCATACTGCAGTCTATCGTCCTTATCCTGGCGCGTTTTGCGCTGAATGTGATCACGCATCAGAAATTGCATGCCGATCACTCACTGCCCACGTCGATGTCGATCTCTCCGGCCGCCACCACAGAGCCGTCTTCACGAGCAGCTTCCAAAGCGCATGTGAGTATCCTTGAGCCGTTATGCAGCTTGCTCCCCACAACCTTGCCCCCACAGATCAAATTGTCCTTCACATTGGTCATGGCGCGGAACTGGGTCTTTATCCGACGCACCGCTCCTGCCGGAGCATTCGCCGTCCCAAGCCGCGCGAGATAGCCCATGACGAACATGCCATGGACGATCACATCGGGAAGTCTGGCCTTGCCCTGGGCAAAATCGATATCTGTATGGATCGGGTTCAGATCTCTGGAACCAGCGGCATACAGTGCGATTGTATGTCGAGAGATGGGCCCCGTTTGAATAGATGGAAGTGAATCGCCAATCTGCAGAGACGCGATGTCGGTTGTCTGTTCATTCATTATCTTTCCACCAGCCTGTCACTTGTTCTTGATGACGAATGTGCATCTATCACTTCCGACAAATCGTTCGTGTTGATCATGATAACTGATTTCAGTGACTACGAATTCCAGCGCACCATCCTTCTTGTCGTAAATATCCACCACCTTCTTGCGGCCGACCAGTATTTCGCCGGCACATACAGTCCGTTCGAGGAAGAATTCCTGTTCACCGTGCAGCAATTTGGAAAGCTCAATTCCAAGCTTGTCGAAGAGCCCGTATGTCAGGTCTTCCCTGGTCCCCAGGCAGATCAGGAAGGTCGGTAGGGCGACAATTGAAGAAAAGCCCTGCGCAAGCGCCACTTTCTCATCGACGTAGATTGATCCTTGCTCCCCCAGCGCTCGGGCGAACAAGGTCATTTGCCCTATTTCCAGGGGCGCTTCGAAAGGCTCCATTTCATAGCCGATAAAGGACCGGTCAATCACTTTGGCGTCCCCCTCATCGTGCTGCAACAACAGCGCCCAAGGCTTTGCCAAACGGAGCGAAAGCTTCAGAAATGTCCTTAGGATGGGTCGCGTCGTCGAAATCGTTGATGGCGCCGATATTGCCGGCAATATCATCAATCGAAATTTCGCCGGGCAGAGCGATGCCAGCGCTGCGTTCCCAACGCAGCTTGCCAAACCATCCTGCGCCCGCTTCGAAAAGTCCGCCTGTCTGCTCGCTCTGTTCGCTGCAAAGATAGCCGACCAGCGGGCTCACCAATTCCGGCCGCAACCCTGTCGCCTGATCACGACTGATAACGGTGTCAGTCAGCCGGGATGCCGCAGCAGGCGCAACGGTATTGACCAGAATGTTGCGCTTTCGCCCCTCTATGGCGAGCGACTGTGTCATGCCGTGCAGGGCCAGCTTTGCCGAACTGTAATTGACCTGCCCGAAATTTCCGTAAATCCCAGCGGCGGAGGCGGTATTGACGATCCGGCCATAACTCTGGTCGCGCAAGTGCGGCCATGCCGCGCGATTTACCTTGAAAGCCCCGTTCAACTGGACGTTGATAACATCGAACCAATCGCCCTCTTCCATCTTGTGAAAAGATGTATCGCGCAGGAAACCGGCATTGTTTACCACTACATCAAGCTGCCCGAACGTATCCATCGCAGTTTCGACAAGGCGGGCTCCGTCTTCAACTGTATCAAAATTGGCCACCGCTTGGCCGCCTGCCTTTTCTATTTCGCTTACAACCTTTTGTGCAGGCGTGTTGTCGCTCCCTGTGCCGGCCAGCGTCGTCCCGTAATCATTGACCACGACGCGCGCGCCCAGACTGGCGAACATCAAAGCATACGATCTACCAAGACCATTGCCTGCGCCTGAAACCAGCGCGACTCTTCCTTCAAATGACATGAAGCACATCCTCCTTATTTTTATCCGTGCAATTGGAGCGTGGTAATCGCACCGACGAAAAAGCTTTCGTACCGCCTTCCACCACGCCCTGCTGCGTCATTAAAATTCGACCTTCACCGAAGCTCCAAATACGCGCCCCTTGTTGAGTGGCGAATGAGATCCATTTGTCGATCCGGGAGGGAATGGCGTTTGCGAATCCGATCCCTCGGTTATCTCGTCAAGAAGGTTGGACCCGAAGACCGTGAACCGCAGGGTTCCATCTCCCGTCACGAATGACAATGATGCATCAAGAATGTCCGCACCGCTCAAGATACCGCGATTGTTGTCAGTGAATGCCTGGCTATCGCGGTGGCTGAAATTTGCCCGCGCAGTAAGAATACCGGCACTGACGATGTCATAATCGTAGACGACGCCAAGATTATAGGTCCACTCCGGCACACGCGGCAGAGCCAGGGCAAGGTCATTGTCATCAACCACACCGTCACCGCTGATGTCGAACAGGATCTCCTGATATTCAGCGCTCAGGTGCCCGACCGATCCGGTGAATACCAAATCGTCGACTGGCGAATACATCGCCTCGACTTCAAACCCCAATATCTCCGCATCTGCAGTGTTCGCAATCTGCTGAATTGTTCCAAGAATTGGATCACTCAGAAGAACTTCGCGCTGCATGTCGGAAATTGTCGTCCTGAAAAGTGCGACATTGAGAGTTGCACCAGTCAGAGGCTCTGATTTCAAACCAAGCTCGAAACTGTCGACCTGCTCCTGATCGAACGGACCTGGCGAAGCAGACGGAACTGTGTTGCGCAGATTATAGCCGCCGGAACGATACGCTCTGGACCAATGGCCATACAGGCGCACATCTTCGGATAGCGAATATCTCAGGCCAACCTGAGGCGACAGACTTTTCCAGTCATCCTCCGGCTGGAAAGTAGGATCGGCATTCAGATTGAAGAAGCAATCGCCTGCCTGGATATTACAGGCACCTGCCGGAATGGACAGAAGATCGGGAGAGGCAGGTCCGGGCTGGACTGTCGCCAGCTGAACGGATTTTTCTTCGCGGCTCCAGCGCAATCCCACATCCAGCGCCAGAGAGGACGTAAGATCAATCGCAGCCTGCCCGAAAACGCCGAGCACATTATGGTCCTGAATGCCGCCGCCATAAAACGAGAGTGGGGGAGGAACCAGTCCAGCATCCTGAGCCGGTGCAAGACTGGGATCCTGAAACAGGAAACGGGTTTCCTGATATTTCAATTGTTGATCAAACCAGAACCCCCCCACGGTCAAATCCACACGATCGAAAAACCGCCCGGAATAGCGAAGCTCGTTACTGAACTGTTCCTGCTCGGTGATCTCTCCGAACAACAATAGATTCAATGATGTCGCATCAAAATCGCTTTGAGAAGAGGAATTGTATTTACGCCACCCAAAAATATTGGTGATCACACCATCGCCAAAACCAACGTCGATGTTTGTTTCGGCGCTGACGAAATCCCACTCGTGATCCATGAAGCCGGGCTCGTCGGTTATCACCTTGTCCGTTCCCCGTTCGTACAATGCACGATTCTGGCCGATCGTGCCGTCCCCCTCGGCCTCACCGTGCTCATATCGAACCACGATTTCCAGGGCATCGGTCGGGGTGAATTCTATCACCGGACGAATAACGAAGGTTTCGACTTCCCCGAGTGATTCCCCATCAAGCTCATTGGTGAAATAGCCATCATCGTGATTGTAATAGGCGGCAATCTTGGCGTTCAAAACGCCGGGAGCGAGCGGTCCGGAAACCGATGCCTGATAGGTCTGGCTCAGCCCTGTTTCCAGTGTGGCCTTTGCGCTTGCCTCGAATTCATCCGTAGGCCCCTTCGTGCGAAGCAAGACCGCACCACCGGTTACATTGCGACCGAACAATACCCCCTGCGGCCCGCGCAATATTTCAATTGCCTCGAGGTCAAATGTATCAAAGAGCAACCCCGCATTCATGCCAAGATAAACACCATCAACAAAGACGCCGACTGTAGGATCTATCGAAGGAATAGAGCTGTTTATGCCAAGTCCGCGAATAGAAAAATTTGCGGTGCCCTGAATGGAACCCACATCTTCAAGCGAGACATTGGGCTGGCTGTAGCTGAGCGATTCGATATCACGAACGCGCATGGCCTCCAGCTGCTCTTCGCCATATGCAGTAATCGCAATCGGCGCCTGCTGCACTGCAACACCACCTGCGCGTTTTGTGGCTGTTACTATAATTGTATTTGTGAGTGCGTCGGAGGCGCGGCGTGCGCCTCTATCTTGCCGTTCGGAATCCTGCTGTTCGGCTTCCTGCTCTGTGGCAGTAGTTTGCTGAGCATGCGCGGTTGTCGCCAGCGCAGCGGCCAATGCCGTGCCTGACACAAGGCACAATGCATTTCGTTTCCAAGACATGTTACGTTCCTCCCGCATTATATAGCTGCAGCCTGTCACTGCGCATTTCTTTATTTTTTATCTTTCGCCGCCGCGTGAAATCTCAAACCATCTCGCTTTGTTCAGTGCCCCCTAAACCGGTGCCTTCACGGAACGTCGTCACTTCTTATCTAACAGTTTCAGTCAGAACATACTCCCCTTCTCAAAATAGATGATATGCGTTTTGCAAATATCAAAACGACGCAAAAGCAGCTACTCAAGGGAACAAGCAACGTGATTAAAAAGGCCATAGAAACGTAATCTAAAAGGCCGCAAAGTGGAGGAGATCAAAATGACATCACGCCTGTCTGAAGACCCTGGTACTACTCTTGCTCGTATTGCAGATTCGCAACGGTTGATGGTTCATGGACAAGATGTTGCCTGGATACTCGACAAATGGGCTGAGCGAACTCCGGATAAGACATTTCTCATCTGGGAGCCTTTTGAAGGCGCTCCGAACAGTTGGACATATAAAGAGATGAGGGAGAGCGCCGACAGGTTCGCATCCGCCCTTGTTGAGCGGGGAATATCTCAAGGGGACAGATTACTAGTCCACATGGAAAACTGTCCCGAATTCATGATTATATTGTTCGCATGTGCGCGAATTGGCGCAGTCGCAGTGACAACAAACACGCGCTCTGTTGAACGGGATATCGAATATTATGTCGAGAAGGCCGAAATAACCGCTGCCATCACCCAGCCTGCCTTTGCTTCCTTGATTAGTAAAACCGCCCCGGATCTTGCCTTCGTGATTGTCACCAAGGACAATTCCGGCAGCGAGCAGCCAGACTTTTCCCACTCTGGTTATGTGTCCTTTGAATCATGCCTTAGCCCCCGGCCCCGGCCGCCAGGCCGCAGTCCGGATGCGAGCGCAGATTTCCTGATCCAGTTTACGTCAGGCACGACTTCACGCCCCAAGCCCGTAGTGCTGACCCACGGCAATTTCATATGGGGCGCACAGATGAATGCGCGCAACTTCAGCGTCACAAGTGACGATGCAGCGCTTGTTTTTTCTCCGCTCTTTCACATCAACGCCGTGTCGTATTCGACCATGACAACCCTTTGGTCTGGCGGCACGATTGTCCTGCAGCCACGCCTGTCTGTGTCCCGCTTCTGGGAGGTTTCCATACGCAACAAATGCACATGGACATTTGTCATACCTTTCCTGATCTACCCGCTGATGCAGCGCGATGTGCCGAAAGGCCATCATTACAAATTCTGGATGGTGGGCGGATATTCCACAGCAATACGCAATAAATTCGGAATCAGAGTGGTCTGCGCATGGGGCATGACCGAAACGATTACGCAAGGTATCGTAACCGACCCCCACCAGCCGCCGCCTGAAGGCTCCATCGGCCGTGCCGCTCCATGCTATGATATCGAAATACGTGACGATGACGGCAATCCCGTGGGGCCTGGCGGACAGGGCAATCTATTCGCGCGGGGCGTTCCCGGCGTCTCTCTGTTCAAAGAATACTTCAATGATCCGGATGCCACTCGCAATGCAGTGGACGAGGGCGGCTGGATGAATACCGGCGATATGATTTCGATTGATGAAGATGGTTATCTCTTCTTCCTCGGTCGGGACAAAGACATGCTGAAGGTTGGCGCGGAAAACGTCGCAGCATCGGAAATTGAAACCGTCATCATGAAGACCGGACTGGTCGAGGAATGTGCCGTCGTCGGCCGCAAGCACTACATGTTCGATGAAGTCCCCGTAGCTTTCGTGATCCCCAAGGACGGCGATAAAGATGATGTCGAAAGTTCAATAATTGAAGCCTGCAAGCGCGATCTTGCAGATTTTAAAATCGTACGAGAAATCATCTTTGTTAAAGATTTCCCGCGCGCGACTTTGAATAAGATTGTCAAAACCAAGCTTCGCGAAGATCTAATTCCTATCGAACCCCACAATGATTATAAATAGCACTCACCAGCTAATCTTTTACTAATTTTCTTCTTATCCAAGGCAGTAGACATGCGCGAATTTACTGATGAACAAAATTCCTTCCGTGAGGCGTTTCGTCGCTTTCTGCAACGTGAGGTTGCCCCGAACATGGAAGCGTACCGTGCCGAAGGCATCGTCGATCGGGAAATCTACAGAAAGGCTGGCGAAAATGGATTTCTACTGATCTGGGCCGATGAGGAGTATGGCGGCATCGGGGATGACGATTTCCGATATGAACAGGTCGTCATGGAAGAAGTCGCACGCGCCGATTGCGGCGAGTGGTTTCCAACCCTCCATAGCCGAATGGTCGGACCATATTTGAGACGTTTCGGCTCTGAAGAGCAGCAGGCAAGATTCCTGCCAAAGGCCGTGTCAGGTGAAGCTATACTTGCCGTCGCCATGACAGAACCAGATACCGGCAGCGATCTTTCTGCCATGCACACCACGATTGAGAATAAGGGCGATCATTTCCTCCTGAACGGATCGAAGATCTATATCTCCAACGGGATCAATGCCGATATTGTCATCGTTGCAGCAAAATCAGGGGGGTCGGAAAACCCGCGTTCAATGGCGCTAATGTGCGTAGAGCGCGGAATGGAAGGCTTCCGCCGTGGCAGAAATCTGGAAAAAATGGGCCTGGTCGCGCAGGACACTGCAGAACTGTTTTTCGACAATGTGAAAGTGCCGAAAGAGAACATTCTCGGCGATCCGACCAAGGGCTTCCATTATCTGATGCAAGGCCTGGTGGAAGAGCGCCTGATCGGTTCGGTTAGCTATATGTGCAACGCTCACCGGGTATTCGATCTGACAAGAAACTATGTGCTCGAACGCAAGGCTTTCGGAAAGCGCATAGCGGACATGCAGAATACACAATTCAAGCTCGCCGAACTGGATGCGCATCTTCATGCAGCGCAATGTTATCTGGATTCCTGCGTGGAGAAACATAATGCCGGAGAGCTGCAGCCGGCGGAAGCTGCCAGACTGAAGCTTGTGACCAGCGAACTGGAATGGCGCATGGTCGATGAAGGCGTTCAGCTACATGGTGGCGCTGGCTATATGCGCGAATTTGAGATCTGCCGGCGGTTTACAGATGCTCGGATCAACCGGATCCTTGCAGGGACTTCAGAAATCATGAAGCTCATCATCGGGCGTGATATTTTCTCGGACAATTATGAGCCGTTTCTGTCCTGACAAAAATCGGAAAAAAGGCCGGGCAGGTCCAATTACCATTGGGCCTGCCCGGCCCTGATATGATTCCTCCTTCCGGCCAGAAAGACACGGCATTTCAGCCATATTTCTCCGGATTTTCAACCCATCAAGTGCGGGCCATCAAGCGTATTCCTTCAGCCTCTCTGCGTGCCAGCCGACATGTTCGTCCATGAAGCTTGAGATGAAGTAATAGGAATGGTCATAACCGGGATGCATGCGGATGTTTGCAGGAATCCCGGCATCTGCAACTGCCTGATCCAGCAGATGGGTCTTGAGCTGTTCGCCCAGGAAATTGTCCGCCATGCCCTGATCGATCAGCAGATCAGGAAGCCGTGCGCCATCCTCTATCAATGCGCAGGCATCATATTCCCGCCATAGATATCGATCATCCCCAAGATAACTGCTCAGCGCCTTTTCACCCCATGGAACCTGGGCAGGCGCGACAATCGGTGAAAAGGCGCTGACCGAGCGGAACCTGTCCGGATTGCGCAAGCCGATGGTGAGCGCGCCGTGCCCACCCATCGAATGCCCGGTGATACCCTGCCGCTGCATGTCGACCGGGAATTGCTGCGCAATGAGAGTGGGCAATTCGCTCTCGATATAACTGCGCATCTGGAAATGCCTTGCCCAAGGCTCTTGCGCGGCATCGACATAGAAGCCCGCCCCCTTGCCAAAATCATAGCTCTCGTCATCGGGAACATCATCACCGCGGGGCGAAGTATCCGGCGCCACGAAAACTATACCGTGTTTCGCGCAGGCGGCCCGGTATTCGCCCTTTTCGGTAACATTGGCATGAGTGCAGGTCAGCCCGGACAGGTACCAGAGCACCGGTAGCTTCGCGCCCTGTTGATGGTCAGGAACATAGACGGAAAATTGCATCTCTGTCCCCGTCTCGCTCGATTGATGCGAATAGACACCCTGCATGCCGCCGTGACTGAGGTTTGCACTAATTTGCTCCATCGTCATGATTGTCCTGGTTTCCAAATCTTATTCGGTGAAAGTAAATGCGCAGATCTTATTGCCCGCGGGATCGCGCACATAGGCGGCATAGGAGCCCGGCAGATGGCCACGCGGTCCCGGCGAGCCCTCATCCGTCCCGCCATTGGCAAGGCCTGCGGCGTGAAACGCATCGACTTCATCTGTGGTTTTCGCGGAAAAGCCTAATGTTGCCCCATTGCTGACTGATGCAGGTTCCCCATTGCTGGGCTGAAGCACCAGAAACGCCGGCTTGTCCTTGCCGTAAATGATGATCCTATCGCCGAATGGCCCCATGTTTTTAATGCCCAGCGGAGCGAGCGTTGCATCGTAGAATGCGCTTGTGGCGACGAGGTTATCGGTTCCCACGCAGACGTGCGAAAAAACGTCGTTCCCCGAGATTGCTGGTTCGGCCATCATTCCTCTCCCCGATGATCAAGTGACATCCTAGAACAGGATGACACTGCGAATGGATTCGCCAGCGTGCATCAGGTCAAAACCCTTGTTGATCTCTTCCAGTGTAAGGACATGAGTGATCATCGGGTCGATCTGGATCTTGCCGTTCATGTACCAGTCCACGATTTTCGGCACATCAGTCCGGCCCCTGGCTCCTCCGAATGCTGTGCCGCGCCAATTTCGGCCCGTCACCAGCTGAAAAGGGCGCGTGCTGATTTCCTTGCCCACTTCGGCCACGCCGATTACGATGCTAGTCCCCCACCCCTTATGGCAGCATTTCAGCGCTTGGCGCATGACATCGGTATTGCCGGTGCAGTCGAACGAATAATCCGCCCCGCCGTCAAGCATGCCGACAAGATATTGCACGACATCGTCGACATCCCTGGGGTTGACGAAATCGGTCATGCCGAATTTGCGGCCCCATTCTTCGCGGTCAGAATTGATATCCACGCCCACGATCCGATCCGCGCCTGCCATTTTCGCGCCTTGCAGCACGTTGAGGCCAATGCCGCCCAGCCCGAACACAACCACATTGTCACCCGGCTGAACCTTGGCGGTATTCACCACTGCGCCAACGCCCGTGGTCACGCCGCACCCGATATAGCAACTGGTCTTGAACGGCGCGTCCTCCCGGATCTTCGCCACTGCGATTTCGGGTAGCACGGTAAAATTCGAAAATGTCGAACAGCCCATATAATGGAAGATCGTCTCTCCCTTATAGCTGAAACGCGAAGTACCGTCGGGCATAAGCCCCTTACCCTGCGTCTCGCGGATGGCGCTGCACAGATTGGTCTTGCCCGACAGGCACATCTTACACTGGCGACATTCAGGCGTGTAAAGCGGTATGACGTGATCACCCGGCTTCACGCTGGCAACGCCGGGGCCGGTTTCGCGCACAATTCCTGCGCCTTCGTGGCCGAGCACCGAAGGGAAGATGCCCTCCGAATCAAAACCATCAAGCGTATAGGCGTCGGTGTGGCAGATCCCGGTCGCCATGATCTCGATCAGAACCTCACCTGCCTTTGGGCCCTCCAAGTCAAGTTCAACAATTTCGAGGGGTTGTTTCGCTTCGAATGCCACCGCTGCGCGAGTCTTCATGCGTATGCTCCTGAGATTTTCCGGGTATCCTACACCTTGCCCTGAAGGGTGATAAAGAGCTATCTTGGAAAATGACTATAACTTACGTGCAATAATCGAAACGAAGGCGGTTATGATCCACGGCTGGGATGGAATTGAAGAATTTGTTGCTGTGGCCACCGCTGGCAGCTTCACCGCCGGGGCACGCAGCTTTGGGGCATCCGTCACGCATATGAGCCGATCCGTCGCTCGACTTGAAAAGCGGATCGAAACCCAATTATTTCTTCGCACTACCCGATCGCTCAATCTCACTGAAACCGGACGAATCTTTCTTGAGCGGTGCAAGCGCCTCGTCGAAGAACGTGAGGACGCCATTACCGCGCTTGGCGTGCAGGGCGAACCGCGCGGATCCTTGCGGCTTACCTGCTCACATGCGCTGGGTGAGAAATTCATCGGCCCGTTGGTCCGCGAATATGCGCAGCGTTACCCCGCGCTCAATATCACGATTAATTTCGACAACCAGATCGTGGACATCGTCAGCCAGGGTTATGACCTTGCTGTACGGACAGGTCATCTGGAAGATTCGCGCCTCATCGCGACCCGTGTCGCCGAGCGCGAGCTGGCGACGGTCGCATCGCGCGAATATATCTCGCAACACGGCAAACCTCGCTCGATTGCGGATTTGAACAATCACCAATGTCTTGTGGGGTCATCATTGCATTGGCAGTTCCGGCGCGGGCAGCGATTCCGGCCCAGAGGACGATGGAAATGCAATTCGGGCATTTCTGTTCTGGACGCCTGCATTGCCGGGATGGGCGTATGCCAGATCCCGGTTTTCTATATCGGTGATAATTTCGCTGCTGGACGTCTTCAACCTGTCCTGATCGATGAAAGCCCGGAGAATGAGCCCATATGGGCAATCTATCCTACCCGCCGGCATCTCTCGCCCAAGGTCAGCCAGCTTGTCACCCTCTTGCGGGATCGCCTGCAAAACATGCTGACGATAGCTGCAGCGTGAGTTTCTTCATTCATGTTCTGCATCCGGAGCGGGCCGTTCTCGCCCTGACGCATAGCTCCGCTTGACCGGAAGTATCTCGCACAGCCTTTTAAGCTGGAACTTGCTAGCGCACCGATGCGCGGTGGGACTACGGATTGCCCATGTGAGCCAATTAGCGGGAACATAGTTGACCTCTGCTACCAGCGGCAAGCCAAAGTCATATAACAAGCGATGGGAAAATCGCCGCCGATCCCATTATTGCCCTAATCGCAGTCACCAAAAAATGCCGAAGCTTCATTGGAGGCGCCTATCTCGATCCCTTCGCAATATCGAATAAATCCTTCATCCGAGCGGTAAACCTTCCTCCCAATTGAAAATCAGGGCACGCGCACAGCACACCCTCGCCTACGTAATATGAGTTATAAGCTCCCTATATTTCAACCGATAAATTGTTCATGCTAATCAATTGAAATAATATTTTGGGGAGAAGGCGCATGAAAAAACATAACGCGCGATTAGTATATAATCATCGTAGCATTTGCAATCAATTCATTATTCCAAGCGCAGTCCTTGCGTCTTCCATTGCCCTTGGGCCTTGCGCGGTATTCGCCCAGGAAGCTGGCTCGCAAGGCACGGACGCTCTCAGAAATGAGATTATCGTTACTGCCACCAAGAGCTCTCAAGCTGAAAACGTGCAGGACGTCCCGCTGGCAATTACCGCCTATGGCGAAGATCAGCTGGACGCTTTGTTTGTAAATGATGTTGCGGACATCAGTTTCTCACAACCAAATGTCACGCTGGAAAACATCAATTCGGTCGGCGGCGCTTTGAATTTTTCCATCCGCGGCCTTGGCGTCAACAGCTCAATACCGTCGATCGATCCGGCTGTGGGCGTATTCATAGATGGCGTATATCTGGGCATTACCACTGGCGCGACATTCGACACTTTCGACCTGGAGGGCGTCGAAATTCTTCGTGGCCCGCAAGGCGTGCTGTTTGGACGAAACGTTACCGGCGGCGCAGTACTCATCAATACCAAGCGCCCCTCGGATGAGTTTGAATTCAAGGCGAAAGGGCAGTGGGAAACAGGGCTTAACCAAACGTATCAGCTTGCCGTGTCTGGACCGGTGGTTCCTGGCATCTTGAATGCGAAGGTTTCCGGCATGTTTAATGATGACGAAGGTTGGTTCACCAATCTCGCCACCGGTAAAAAATTCAACCCCGGACAAAGCTTTTCAATTCGGCCTTCGGTAGAATTGACGCTTGGTAACTCGTTTGATCTCTATGTCCGATACGAACATGGTGAGGCTGAGGACGGTCATGGCGTAGGTCAAAACAGAGCCCTGTATGACAGGGATTCTTTTGATCTGGAAGTGAGTGACCCAGGCTTCCTGAATCAGAATTGGGACATGGTAACGGCCACGGCAAATTTGGATGTAGCACTGGGTGACGGAACGATTACCAATATCTTTGGCTGGCGTGATTTCAATTCCCGATCAATTTTCGATGCTGACAGTACTGATGTTAGTTACTTCAATTTTGGTGAAGTAACTGATCAGGAGCAGATGAGCAATGAACTTCGCTATTCAGGATCGTTTATTGACATAGATCTTACTTTTGGCGTTTATTACTTTACGCAAGACATCCTATACCAAGAAGTACGCTTTCTTTTTCAAGATCCAATCTTGGGTCCGGGGCAGAACGCGGGCATTGTGCCGCCGCCGATATCTTTTTATGGGGGAGGGATTCAGGACCACTCCACCTACGGTGCCTTTGGTCACGTCGAATTCCCAGTTGTCACGGACCTGTCTTTACTCTTGGGTCTGCGATATTCCCATGAGGAAAAGAGCGTCCAGATTGCCACAATAGTCCCCGGACCGGCATCAGCGGATGGTTTCACTCCTCCGCCTGGAACGTGTAACCTGCCAGCTGGCGACTGCGTCTTCAACGTGAATGCCGATCCCAATTTTGAACCGGAAGTGGACTTCTCTTCGTGGAGTCCCAAGATCGGCCTGCAATGGGAAATCGACGACAACGCGCAAGCTTATGCTCATTGGTCGCGCGGCAATCGCTCAGGCGGCTACAATCTGCGCAACACGTCACCTGTGGCGCTGCCTGGTCCTTTCGATCAGGAAACGATTGATGCTTTCGAATTGGGTGTGAAGACTAGGTCCTTCGATAACCGCCTCACCTTGAATGCTGCATTCTTCCAAAACGAAGTAAGTGACATGCAGCGCGAAGTGATATTTCCCGATCCTGTTGTCGGACTTATTCAGGTCATCGAAAATACAGCCGATGCTCGAATTCGTGGTTTTGAAATAGACGGTCAACTCGTTGTCATGGATAATCTCATCATAACTGGATTTGTAGGCCATACAGATGCTAAATATACTAAGGTTCTCTACGATATAACTCAAGATGGAGTGGTAGATGAAATCGATTTAAACCTCGAACTTCCACGGGCCCCTAAATGGACCTACGGAATTGGCGCCCTTCTGGATTTCCCGCTTGGCGAGATTGGAGACGCGACAACGCGCGTGAACTACAGCCACCGCGACAGTTCCTTTTACACAGATAACAATGTCGGTGTTCTCAGTCCTGGTAATATTCTTGATGCTTCAATTAGTCTGGATACCAATAATAGGAATTATAGATTTTCTATATATGGGAAGAATCTTCTGAACGACGTGACAGAAGGTTCGGAAAACCCATTGCCATTCCCCCCTGGTCAACCAGGGACTTATGCCGGGCTGAATAAGGGAAGAGTGATCGGCGGAGAAGTGCTGGTTTCTTTTTAAAAGCGAAGATTCTGCTTCAAACACTACACCTTTCTTCCATCTGGCATCCAGGAATTGAGCTTCGGTTATGCCGTTACTAAACCAGGGAACAGGAATGCTCCGAGATAATATCCGCCGATGTGCCAAGCACTATCCGGACAAAGTCGCATTTTACCAAGGCGACCGAACCATTACTTGGTCGGAAATCTATCGCCGATCTTCGGCTCTGGCTGGAGCGCTTCAAAGTCATGGCGTTAAACCAGGTGACCGGGTCGCCATTCTTTCTAAAGAATGCATCGAGGTATACGAACATCTCTTCGCCTGCATGATGCTGGGCGCAGTGCGCGTCGGGGTAAACTGGCGATACAGTGCGCGCGAAATGTTGCATGTCTTGAAGAACAGCGACGTTTCAATATGCATAGTGCAAGAGAAGCTCTGGCCATTGATAGAATCTCGGTGCAATGAAATACAGGAGATGTCGATTGATCTTGTCGGTCTGGGTGACGGGCACGATTTTGGAATGGATTACGAAACGCTTATCGAGCAGGCGCCGGTCTTTACCGAAACACAATTTAGCGAAGATACTGCCCTGCTCCACAGTTATACATCGGGCACCACTGCACATCCAAAAGCGGTGATTCTATCGCAAAAAGCAATCTTTACCGAGATTGCCAATGCTCCACATTATTGCGAAATATCGGCTAGTGATCGTTTTTACATGCCGGCCCAGTCGGCCTGGGTGGCTGTATTCGCCGGAGCTTTGGGCTTGGCATCGGGTTCGGCCACGATTATCCCGACCGACTCCTTCGATCTCGAAAGCTGCATTAGAGACGTTAACGCGCACCAGGCGACAGTGGCACTGTTCGTCCCTGCAATGTTGAATGTCGTGCTCGATGCACTTGAAGAAAAGGGGACAACATTTCAATCTTTGCGGACGATTATATACGGTTCCGCGCCAGCGACACCCGCGCTCATCCGTCGCACAATCGATACGCTGGGTGTCGATCTTGTTCAACTCTACGGGATGACCGAATGCGTAGCCTGGGCTTGTTTTCTTCAACCGGAAGATCATAAGCGCGCGCTAGCAGGCGAGAAGCACCTCCTGAGATCGTCGGGCCGACTCGGTGCTTTTGTTGATTTCAAGATTTGCGACGATTCTGGCGAGGAAGTACCGACGGGGGAGCCAGGCGTCATTTATCTCAAGGGCGATACCATCATGACCGGCTATCTCAATCAGCCTGAGGAAACGGCGGAGGTGCTCAGCGCTGATGGTTGGCTAAAAACCAATGACATCGGCAAGGTCGATTCAGATGGCTATGTCTATTTGCTCGATCGACGCAATTTCTTGATAAATTCCGGCGGTGTGAACGTGTTTCCTGCCCAGATTGAGGCGATACTTGCCGAATGCGATATCGTGGCTGAATCTTCCGTTGTCGGTGTGCCGCATCCACGTTGGGGAGAAGCGGTGGTCGCCGCCATCGTGCTGCGAAAAAGCGTCAGTGTATCGCAGACCGAATGTATAGATCGACTGGAGACCCATTGTTCCACGAATTTGAATAAGCAGGAATGTCCCAAATACTTTACCTTCATGGATGATCTTCCTCGCACGATTACTGGAAAGCTGCAGAAGAATGATCTGAAGACCTATCTTACAGACAAGATCACTCTGCCGTGGACGACATGATCCGGTCGGCCATCCCCGCCCCGCAGAACGGATGTGGGCGAATGAACCAGTTTCGCATCAAGCATATCAGACCGACAGTTACACGAGGCTATCCTTGATGGACGCCCCCCATGAAGACAGTGGCCCAGCCACGGTTAACATCACAACTTTCGATGGCTGCACACTTGTCGCCAGTCAATTTGGCGCAGCGAAGAAGGGTGCGATCATTCTTTCGCACGGTGGCGGTCAGACGCGGCATTCATGGTCTGGTGCTGCACGGACTTTTGAGCGCGCGGGTTACTTGGTGCTTTGCCCGGATCTTCGCGGTCATGGCGATAGTGATCGCGCGCCTACTTCGATCTACTCCTATCAAGATTATGCCCGCGATACGCTCGCGCTGAGTGATTGGGTGGGAGAAAACACTGGCATCAGGCCCCATTTGATCGGCGCGTCTCTGGGCGGCGTTGCCGGGCTCGTCGCGGCCGGACGGATCCGCCATGACGGGTTTGCATCCCTCACCCTGGTTGATGTCGCCCCGAAGATCAGTCAGCAGGAATTTGAATCCATCAGGAAATTCATGCTTGATGGGGCAAAGCGCGGCTTCGCAGATCCGAGTGAAGCCGCCAGCTTTCTGTCTAGCCACTTCCCCCGCCCCAACTCGCGGTCCAACACGGATTTCAGCGGGCTGAAAAGAAACCTGCGCCAAGGGGAAGACGGGCGCTGGCGTTGGCATTGGGACCCTGCCTTCGTGGAAACGCTATATCTCGCTCCTGAACAATTTGAGCAGGAGCTTATTGAGGCCGCCAAGAATTTGAGCCTTCCTGTTCATTTCATGCGCGGCAGCGAAAGCAAGCTTGTTACGAAGGAATCGGCGAGGCATTTTTGCGAGCTAATGCCGCAAATCCACTATACGGAAATAGAGGGCGCCCGCCATATGATGACAGGCGATCAGAACGACATATTCGTTGAAGCGGCGCTTAGTTTTCTTGGCCGTCTGGAATAGCTCAGATCAGGCCCTGAACTACTCGCAGGAACTGAGTTTGGCGCGTTTTTCGCTTGATAAGAAAAGATATTTTCGGGGAATACGGAGATTGGTTCAGATCGAACGGATGATCAGGTTCAACCAACTAGTGGCTGAACTTTTGGAGAAGGGCCGCAAGGCCTGCTGATATATGGAGAACTGAAATGGCTCTGACAGGAGTGCTTCGTCCCGGCTATGTGCAATTGCGAGTTCTGGACCTTGATGAGGCGATCCAGCATTACCGTGACCGGATTGGCTTAAACCTGGTTGGCGTAGAAAACGGACGTGCCTTCTTTCAGGCATTCGACGAATTTGACCGCCACAGCATTATCTTGCGCGAAGCAGAAACGTCCGGGCTTGACCGGATGGCATTCAAGGTAGCCAAGGATGCCGAGCTGGATCATTTTGCCGAGCGTCTTCGCGGTCTGGGTGTCCACGTTGATGACATAGCTGCCGGTGAAGATCCCGGGGTCGGTCGGAAAATCCGTTTCAACACGCCGACCCGCCATATGTTCGATCTCTATGCGGAAATGGAATTGTCTGAAACCAGGCCAGCGGTGCGTAATCCCGACGTCTGGCTGGCCGAGCCACGCGGCATGCGGGCGACCCGCTTTGATCACTGCGCGCTTAATGGCAAGGATATTTCGGCAACCGCCAAGCTTTTTGTCGAAGCGCTCGATTTCTCGGTCACTGAAGAGCTTGTTGACGAGGCTTCGGGTGCGCGACTTGGCATATTCCTGTCCTGCAGCAACAAGGCGCACGACGTGGCATTTCTCGATTATGCGGAGGATGGAAGAATTCATCACACCTCCTTCAATCTGGAATCATGGCATGACGTGGGGCATGCTGCGGATATCATCAGCCGCTACGATGTCTCGCTTGATATCGGACCGACACGCCACGGGATCACGCGCGGGCAAACGATCTACTTTTTTGACCCCTCCGGCAATCGCAACGAAACATTCTCTGGTGGCTACACTTATTATCCCGACAACCCTCGCCGCACGTGGCAGGCCGAGAGTGCCGGCAAGGCAATCTTCTATTACGAAAAAGAGCTCACCGATCGGTTCATGACGGTGAACACTTGACTGTGACGTGGTTGAGGCACGGATTAATGGGGTAGGTACGGTTCGCGCAGCTTTTGCGTCTGCGTCCGACTAGATTTGAAAGAAGGGTAATCAAGTGGCCAAGATGAAATGCGCAATAATCGGGTCGGGCAATATTGGCACCGATCTGATGATCAAGCTTCTCAAGGGTTCAGACAGTCTGGAGCTTGTCGCCGTGGTGGGCATTGATCCGGCATCTGAAGGGCTTGCGATGGCTCGTGAGCGTGGCGTTGCCACGACCCATGAAGGGATAGAAGGGCTGCGCAAGATGTCCGTTTATCCGGAGATAGGCATCGCCTTCGACGCGACCTCGGCCTATGCCCATAAGGAACATGACGCCGCTCTGCAGCAGGATGGCAAGCTGGTGGTCGATCTGACCCCGGCTGCGATTGGTCCGTTCTTCGTGCCGCCGGTCGATGCGGCGCTCGACAGCGGGGTCCGAAACGTCAACATGGTGACCTGCGGCGGACAGGCGACGATACCGATTGTTGCGGCGGTTTCTCGTGTTTCCCCGGTACATTATGCTGAAATCGTTGCGTCAGTGTCCTCGCGTTCGGCCGGGCCCGGGACCAGGGCGAATATCGACGAGTTCACCCGGACCACGGCAAAGGCGATCGAGGATGTTGGCGGCGCAGGCCGCGGGCGTGCGATCATTATCCTCAATCCGGCCGAACCGCCGATGATCATGCGTGATACGATCTTCACACTCACTGATCAGGTCAATGAGGACGATATCCGCGCATCGGTGAAAGAGATGGTCCAGACCGTCCAGTCCTATGTGCCGGGCTATCGGCTCAAGCAGGAAGTGCAGTTCGAGCGGTTCGGTTCGAACAACCCGTTGA
>CAJXTZ010000031.1 GCA_913061345.1 uncultured Erythrobacter sp. | reverse complement strand
ACGAGATCATGCCTAGTCTCGTGGGCTCGGAGATGTGTATAAGAGACAGATCCCGCCCTTCTCCTGCGCTTCTTCGAGAATCAGCCTCCCGTTACCAATTATGCCAAGGCACATTACGCGCTGGCCCTGATGGGGCAGGATCGCAGCGCTGCACAGCGCTGGGCGCTGGAAGCCTGGCGCGGCGGCGAGATGAGCCCGACGGCAGAGGCGTCGCTGTCTGCCAATTTCGGACAGATGTTCGAACAGGGCGATCACGATCGCCGCATGGACGCTCTGTTGTGGCAGCGCGATGGGGATGCCGCAGCACGTCAGCTTTCTCGTGTCTCGCCAGAGCGGCGGGCAGTGTTCCAGGCACGCCTTGCCATACTGCAAGGCGGCGACGGAGCGACCAGCGCACCAGGCGCGATGGCCGATCCCGGCTACCTCTACAATCGCAGCCGCGAACTGCGACAGGAGGGCCAGACATCGGCAGCCGTGCGCAATATCGTGGACGGGCCGCAGCTTTCTGCCCTCCCCTTCGACCAAACCGCGTGGATAACCGAATTGCTCGCCGTTGCGCGCGGCGCGAGTACGCGCGATTCGGTTCGTGTCGCAGAGCGCGCTATCGAGGCTTTCGAACCGGGATATGACATTTCGGCCGGTGAATATCGCCTGCGTGACGATTACACCTCGTTGATGTGGCTGGGCGGCACCAACGCCCTATGGCAGCTTGGCGATGGCGCAGCCGCTGCCCCGCTGTTCTATCAGTACGGCGCCGCCGCGCGCACCCCGCAGACCCGTTCCAAGGGCTTCTTCTGGGCGGGCGAGGCCTATCGCCGCGCGGGTAACACCGCAGAGGCGCAGCGCTATTACGAAATGGCTGCCGAATATGCAGATCGTTTCTACGGTCTGCTGGCACTGGATCGTCTGGGCCGCGATGTTCCCAGCTTCGATGCGCAGCCCGGTGGGGAGCCGACGATGGCAGAGCGGCAGGAGTTCCTTTCCGCCCCAATCACCCGCGCCGTGGCCGAAGTGGCCCGTGATGCGCCGTGGAGCACCGGCATCCGCTTCTACCGCTCCATCGCCGATCAGGCAGAGACGGTGGGTGAACATATGCTTGTGGCAGACCTGGCCCGCGAGATCGGACGGCGCGATCTGGCTGTGAATCTTGCCGATGCCGCCATGTCCGACGGACACGAAGGCTTTACCCGCATCGGCTATCCCACGCTGGATACACCTCCCGGCACCAACTGGACGATGATCCACGCGCTTGCGCGGCAGGAAAGCCAGTTTGCCGAAAACGCCATCAGTCATGCAGGGGCCCGCGGACTGATGCAATTCATGCCCGCCACCGCGCGTGAAGAAGCGCGCCGTGCCCGCGTGCAGTATTCTGCCAGTCGCCTGATCGACGATCCGCAATATTCGATGCAGCTTGGCTCAAACCATATCGAGCGGCTGATTTCCTATTACGATGGCAGCTACCCGCTCGCCATTGCTGCCTACAACGCAGGCCCCGGCAATGTGAACAAGTGGCTGCGCCAGAACGGCGACCCGCGCCAGACCGGCGACTGGCTACGCTGGATCGAGGAGATCGGATTCTTCGAAACGAAGAACTACGTGCAACGCGTGATAGAGAATGCGGTGGTGTACGAGCACCTTTATCCAGACCGCACCGGCAGGGCTGGTGGACCACGCGATGTTGAGGACTTCCTGCGCTAATCAAAGCGTCTGGAAGTGGAATGCGGACGGTCGGCTCGATAGCAATACACTATCGAGACCGGTTGGCTTTGCCTTGTTGGACAAGTCTGGCTTGATCCGAATCGCCAATTGAGCATAGTGCACAGGTGTATTATGTAACTAGGGCGGTAACGATGTTTCGAGTGCTTCTAGCTGTTTTCGTGTTACTTGGTGGTATGAACTCGGCGTCCGCCCAGACCTATCGACCTTCGTTCCAACCTGACGAAATGATGGATCGCCCTGTGGGCGAACCGAACGAAGTTATGGTGTTGGGCACGCCGCACCTACATGAGCTTCCAGAAAATTTTCAGATCGAAATGATCAATCCGCTCGTCGACCGGCTGGTCGAATGGCGGCCAACTGCAATTGCGACGGAAAGTTCATCCGGCCTGCTGTGCGACACAATGCGGCGGCTGGCTTGGCGCTATGGAAACGCCCACAAGCAGTGGTGTGATTTCGATCCTACTCCTTACGGGGAAGCGACCGGGCTCGATGTTAGTGCGGCAAACGAACAGGCCGAGCAGCTACTCGCCAATTGGCCGGAAAACCCGTCTGGCCAGCAACGCCGCCGCTTGGCAGCGATATTCTTGGCGGCGGGTGAGCCAGACTCCAGTCTGGTTCAATGGCTGCGCTTACCGACGAACGAACGTCGGGCCGATAATTTTCTGACGCAAGATATGGTGGTCTACCTCACTGCCAAGGAAATCAGGAGAAGCGAAGGAACCATCGCCGCGCGCGTCGCCGCACGTGTCGGGCTGGAGCGAACCTATGAGGTCGATGATCAGGCCTTCTACGCCGGTCCGGAACCGGACGAGGAAGCCTTTGCCGCTGCGATCATGGCGGCGTGGGACAATCCAGCCACAGTCGAACGCCGAGAAGCCTACGAAAGGCTTTTCACCAATCTGGGGCAGCCGGGCGCGTTCTTCGAGATGTATCGAGTATTTAACGACCCGTCTCAAGCGGAGATAATTTACGCATCCGATTTCGGCGCAGTGCTGCAGGACCCCTCAGATGAAGGTTTCGGTAGGCGCTACCTATCCTATTGGGAGGCGCGCAATCTGCGAATGGTAGCGAACATCAGGGAAGTGCTTGGCCGCAGGCCGGGGACCCGAATGCTCGCCATCGTTGGTGCATCGCACAAGCCCTACTACGAAGCCTATCTCGAACAGATGCGCGACGTGGAACTCGTTGATGTAATGCCTTTGCTTAGCGAATAATTGTCGCTGAGTGGTAACCAACCTCGGTCCGATTAAGGATCCAGTTGCTACGTCCGCTAGACTGCAGCCAGGGTCGTAAGCGGGCATCATCTCTGGCCAGTTCTCACGACTACGCTATAAACTGCCCAATGCCCTCCCCCGATAACACCAGCCCTATCACCCCCGCAGGCCTTTCCGCACTAAAAGCGCGCTACGACCACTTGCTCGGCACAGAGCGGCCTGAAATCGTGGAGATCGTCAGCTGGGCGGCGGGCAATGGCGATCGCAGCGAGAACGGTGATTACCTGTATGGCCGCAAGAAGATGCGCGAGATTGACCGGGAGCTGTCCTATCTCGCGAAGGTGATGAAGCACGCCAAGGTCGTCGATCCCCGCCAGCAGCCGGATAAGAGCCGCGTGTTCTTTGGCGCTACTGTCAATATCGCTGACGAGGACGACGAAGAGCGCACCGTCACTATTGTGGGCGACAAGGAACAGGACGCCAGCGACAACCGCATTGGCTGGTCCAGCCCCATCGCCCGCGCCCTGCGTGGCGCCGAAATCGGCGATCTGCGCACCGTACGACTTCCCGGCGGCGTGAAGGAATGGGAAGTGGTGGCCATCAGCTATCCTGATTAAGCCACAGATTGAACGGCCAACAAAAATTTCGCTTCTGCGGTAAGACTCTCATCGCGACGCAGACTACCCTTGCATGGCACGAGGGAAAAACACCGTGAACAATCCACCGCTTTCGCAGGACGAAGCCTATCGCGGCGCCGCCGAACATTATGGTGCTGCATTAATGCGTTTGGCGCGCGGTTACGACGCAGATGTCGAGCTGGCGCGCGACCTTGTGCAGGATATCCACGCAAAACTCTGGCGTAGTTTCGAATATTTCGAGGGCTAGTGCTCTGCCAATAGCTGGGTTTATCGCATCGCCCGCAATGTCGCGGGCAGCCATGCGAATAGATTCTGCCCAAGGAAAAGGCGGGCGCGGTGGTTACCGCACCCGCCCTGTATTTTGCGAGCTGGAGGTTATTCCGAAGCTTCCTTGCCGCTGTCCTTCCTAGCTTTCGTATCGCTGGCTCTGACATCAGTTTCAGTCTCGTCTTCGGCCTTGGTTCCAGTGTCGAACAAGGAAGGTGTGCCCGCCTCGTCACTCAGTTTCGCCATCGTTCCGAAAGCCTCTTCAGCGTTGCCGTTCGCCGCGCCTTCCACGATCTTGCCGAGCGAGGACCCATCGAGGCCGAGCTCCTTCATCAGGCCATCCAGCACGGGCGCCTGAGCGCGATAGGCCAACGCTGCGGCAACCGCATCGTTGGCGAGGTTGCCACTGCCACCGCTGCCGCCACCGGAGCCATTGGTGGTGGTGCCCGGCGCGCCGGACTTTTGCGTCAGCCCGTCGACCTGCACGATCTTGATGGAGTCGATAGCTTCCATCGGTTTCGCACTTTCGCGGATGACTTCTGGCAGCACCTTCAGCAGCGCCAGCTTCGTCTGCAGACTGATCTGGTCCATCGAAAGGATATTGGCCGCCTCGTTCACGGCCTGCTGACCGGCAGCTTCCACCTCGAACCGCACGCGGTCGGCTTCTGCGCGCAGCTTGGTCGCGTCGGCTTCACCTTCCGCCTCGCGGCGAGTGGCTTCAGCGAGGTTGGTCGCGGCATCCCTGTCGGCTTCTGCGTCAACGCGAATCTTGATTGCGTCACGTTCGGCCTGCTTGGCTGCCTCGATCAGTTCGATCTTCTTCTGCCGCTCTGCGATCTCGCTTTCGCGGGCTGTGGACACACGTTCCTCCGCCTCGACTGCCTTGGCACGGGCAGCATCGGCTTCGGACTTGGCCTGGCTTTCCTCGCGCGACTTGTTCTGCACTGCGATCTGCTGTTCCTGCCGGGCGATTTCCAGCGCGCGCACCTGGTCGATGCGGGCTTCTTCCACCAGCCGGTCGGCCTCGATCTGCTGCGCATCGACCTGCTTCTTGGCCTCAATACGTGCCGCGTCGGCTTCCCGTTGCCGCTCTGCCTGCTGACTGGCAATTTCCGACATCTGTGCCGCGCGCCGCACCTCAACCTCGCGTTCCTGGCCCAACCGCGCGTATTCGGTATCACGGCTGATTTCGAAGGACTTCTGGTCGGCCTCAAGGTTCTTTGTCTCCATCTGCACGCGCGTGTCCTGCTCGATATCGTTGCGCAGCTTCTTGCGCGCTTCGATCTGTTCGGTCAGCTTCGTCAGACCCTCGGCGTCGAAGGCATTGTTGGCGTTGAAATGTTCGATGGAGGTCTGGTCCAGCCCCGTCAGCGAGACGGACTCCAGCTCCAGCCCGTTCATGGCCAGATCGTTGGACGAGACCTGCTGCACCTTCTGCACGAAATCGGCGCGCTGTTCATGCAGCTCGTTCATGGTCATGCCGGCGGCAACGGAGCGCAGCGCATCGACGAACTTGCCCTCGACAAGGTCCTTAAGCATCTCTGGCTGCATCGTGCGCTGGCCAAGGGTCTGGGCGGCCATGGCGATGGCTTCGGCATCGGGCTTCACACGAACGTAGAATTCCGCTTTCACGTCGATCCGTAGCCGGTCGAGCGTAATCAGCGCCTCTCCATCCCGGCGCATGACCGAGAGCACCAGCGTGTTCATATTGACGGGCATCGTTTCGTGGAAGATCGGGAAGACGAGCGCGCCCCCGTTCATCACCACTTTCTCACCCCCCACGCCAGTCCGTACGAAGGCAATCTCCTTCGACGCGCGGCGATACATTTTCAGCAGGAACAAAACGATGACGAAAAAGACGAGCGCGCCCGCCACCAAAGTTACAAAGCCAAGATCCAGTAAACCTTCCATTTCTTCTCCTGTTGTTTTCTAGTTTCAGGACATCGGCGCCAGCTTGCGCTCTGCCAGGGCCATGCCGAAAAAGACCTGTCCCTCGCGGCGCACGAGCAATACCTCGTCCCCCTCGTGAATGATGCTCGCATCCTCATGTGGCTCGAGCATGACGTAATGCGCATGACCGTGGCGGTCGCGCACTTTCGTTCTGGCCGGCGAGCCGCGAGCGGCCTTGCCGGTGGTGATGGTGCCGCGCCGCCCCACAAGGCTGTTAAGCCCCACGGCACTCGTTTCATCCTGCGGCAAAAAGCGGCCCAGCGGCCTCATCATTACGGCTGTCGCAGGCAAACTCGCCCCACCCGAAAACAAAGCGGCAAGACCCGCATAAAGGGGCGCACCTGTCAGATCCGTAGCAAACAGCTGGATGCCCATCCCGATCAGCGTGAACAAAAGCAGAAACACCACCAGCCACACCATCAACGGCACTCGCCCCAACCCCAGCAAGGTAAGCACAGCCCCGCCAACCCCGACGGACGGCGCTTCTACCGCGTTCGCGTCGAAATCGGGAGCATCCGCGTCCAGATCGACATCGCCGCCGAAATCGAAATCGCCGAGGCCTATCAATTGCAACACAAGAGCAAGCACCAACAGCCCGAAGGCAATGGCAAATGGCAGGTTGTAATCGGCAAGCAGGCTCATCGTAACGCTCGCCACCCGGCACTATACCGAGGGCGTCCTTTCATCTTTGGGCCAATTTCGTCGGTGCCCCTTCCCGTCTCGTTCATATGGCAGAAATGTTGGAAAAAATCCAGTAGTATCGGATGAAAGGAGTCCGATTTTGACTGTCACGTGACTTGGCCTAAGGGAGACCCATGCGGATAATCGTTTCCCTCATCGTCTCCGGGATCGCCCTTTCATTGGCCGCACCCGTGCTGGCGAAAGACAGCCTTGGCGTGTTCGGGCAATGGGGGGCATTCCGTGATCCCGGTGTGCCGCGTTGCTATGCAATTGCTGCGGCCGACGTATCCCGCAGCCGTCGTGATTTCGAACCTTTTGCGAGTGTCGGCACCTGGCCGCGCCGCAACATTCGCGCGCAGGTGCATTTCCGGCTCAGCCGGGAGTTGTCCGGCAGCCCGCGCATACGACTTGCTATCGGCGGACGACGTTTCGATCTGACGGGTGGTGGCAGCGATGCCTGGGCGACGAACGCGCAGGACGATGCGGCAATATTGGCGGCCATGCGTTCAGGCAGCCGCCTTTATGTCAGTGCGACCGACAATCGCGGCAATCGCTTTACCGATCGCTATTCACTGCAGGGCGCGGCAACCGCGCTGGATGCAGCGCAGGTCGGATGCGCGCAATTGCGCTAGATACGAAATGGGCCGGAGGATTGCTCCCCCGGCCCCTTCGTTCGGTAATCGATTCGATCAGAAGCGGTAGCCGAAGCCGACGGCGACCTGATGGCGATCCAGATCGGCATCGAAGCGATCGCTTTCGCCGGTGTCATCATCGAAGAAGTCATCGTCGTTGAAGTCGAATTCGCCTTCCGAATAATTGGAATAACGGTACTCCAGCTTCACGAAAGTGTTTTCGCTCATGGCGTATTCTGCGCCCGCACCGACGCGCCAGCCGTCTAGATCCAGATCGGTTTCGATCTCGTCGACGCCGTTATCGGCGAGCAGGTTGAACCGGGCGTTGGTATAGCCGCCCTTGGCGTAGACCAGCAGGTTCTCACCGGCCAGAACGCCTGCGCGCGCGCCGACATAGATGTCGCGCCCGGTTTCCAGTTCGGCACCGAAGCCCAGGTCTTCAAGATCACCGTCGACCACGTCTGTCTTGGCGGTCGAACTGGAAAGTTCGGCTTCCGCGCCCAGTACGATACCGCCCACGGCAACATCATAGCCAATGCCGACGCCATACATGAAGCCGTCGATGGACTGATCGTCCTCGTCGTTGAGGTCGTTGTCCACGCTGCTTCCGGCTTTGCTGATATCGTATCCGGCGATGCCTTCGATACGCGGACCGGTGAATGCCGAATTGTCCTGCGCGGCGGCTGGAACGGCCAGAGCCGTGGCCGAGGCCGACGCGAGAATGAGTGCGATACCCTTTTTCATTATGTACTCCATTTCTTGTTTCACCACGAGAATTCCCGTGCGTGGACTGCCTTAATGATGCGGAGCGCTGGTTCGTTTCATGAACCCAGCACAACAAAAAAGTTGTTGTTTTTGAGCAACATTATTGCTCGACGAAACGCATTCGTGGCTCGACGAACAGCATGAACGTTCGTGAACTAATGTTCGATGATAGGATTCGTGTGCGATCCATCGCAAAATTCGCCCGGCTCACCCTCGAAAACGTTGTTCCCGACGCTTCACCGATGAAATCGCGCGTCCTGACGGGGAGGATGCGGGAACCGATGCAAAAGCTCGGCGAAGGCGCCCGCTTCCCAAACCCTTCCGCAGACCCTATATCGCTGCCTCCCATGGCCAATACGACACTGATGAGCATTCCCGGGCAGGTAGACCCGGTTCCCGTAGCGCGCGAGATCACACCGCGCGCGGATGGCCGCGTGGACCTGATCGGTCTGCCGAAGAAAGATATTGCTGCCCTGTTCGAAGGTGCCGGGCTGGATGCGCGGCAGGCCAAGCTGCGGGCGAAGCAGGTGTATCACTGGCTTTATCATCGCGGTGTCACAGATTTCGAGGCGATGACCGACATTGCCAAGACCATGCGGCCTTGGCTTGCAGAGCGCTTCGTGATCGGTCGCCCCGACGTGGTGGAAGCGCAGCACAGTACCGATGGCACGCGTAAGTGGCTGCTGAAAACGCCCGACGGTCACGAGTTCGAAATGGTCTTCATCCCCGATGCGGACCGCGGCACGCTTTGCGTTTCCTCGCAAGTTGGTTGCACGTTAAACTGCACCTTCTGTCACACCGGCACCATGCGCCTGGTGCGCAATCTGACCATTGGCGAAATTGTGGGCCAGGTCATGCTGGCGCGCGACGCGCTGGGCGAGTGGCCGAAGGGCAAGATGGATTTTGCCGAGGTGGAAGACGAAGCGGAATACACCGCCGATGGCCGCCTGCTGACCAACATCGTGATGATGGGCATGGGCGAACCTTTGTATAACTTCGATAACGTGCGCGACGCATTGAAGCTGGTGATGGACGGAGATGGGCTTGCCCTGTCGAAACGCCGCATCACGCTTTCCACCAGCGGCGTGGTGCCCGCCATGGCGCGTTGCGGAGAGGAGATCGGCGTAAACCTCGCGGTCTCTCTCCATGCCGTGACCAAAGACATTCGCGACGAAATTGTACCGATCAATCGGAAATACGGTCTGGACCAGCTGCTTCAGGCCTGCGCCGACTATCCCGGTGCCTCCAACGCACGGCGTATTACCTTCGAATATGTCATGCTGAAGGACAAGAACGACAGCGACGAAGATGCGCGCGAACTTGTCCGGCTGCTGAAGCACTATAAGCTGCCGGCGAAGGTGAACCTTATTCCGTTCAACCCGTGGCCGGGTGCCGCCTACGACTGTTCGACGCCCGAGCGGATCAAGCGTTTTTCCGATATCGTCTTCGAAGGCGGCATCTCCGCGCCTGTGCGCACCCCGCGCGGACGGGACATCGATGCCGCATGCGGACAATTGAAAACTGCGGCCGAGAAGAAAAGCCGTGCGCAGCGTGACCGCGAGGAAGCCCAAGCCGTCGCTGGCGCATGACCGATGAAGCGACCATCGCGTTCTACGATCGCGAGGCGCCCCGCTACACGTTGAGCTTTGCGCAAGGCCCTGCGCGTCATCTTGACGGATTTCTGGATCGGGTGCCACCTGGCGCGCAAATCCTCGAACTCGGCTGCGGCGGCGGGCGTGATGCTGCCCGGATGATCGAGCGCGGCTTCACCGTAGATATGACCGATGGGTCCAGGGGCATGGCCAGGAAAGCGCGTGAGCGAACCGGACAGGACGTGCGACTGCTCAGGTTCGATGAACTCGATGAGGATGATTGCTGTGATGCGGTTTGGGCTCACGCTTCTTTACATCACCAGCCGCTGTCGGGACTTGGCGATGTTCTACGCAAAATCTACCAAGCCACACGCGCACCTGGCTGGTTCTTCGCCAATTACAAGCTGGGTTGCGGCGAAGGGCGCGATCGGTTGGGGCGGCTCTACAATTTTGCGCCGTCCGGACATCTACTGAAGCTCTATCGCAGTAGCGGTTGGCAGGTAATTCAAGCCGAGGAATACCGTGGTAGCGGCGCCGATGGGATAGGCCGCGACTGGATCGCGATAACGGCGTGTAAGTTCGACTGATCGCCAACCGAGAACGGCTCACCCCAAAACGCACATTCCAACGCGCTGTTCATATTCAGTATCGGTTCTATGAACGAAAAGCGATTTCAGACACAGAGCGATGTCGAATCGGAAAGGTAATCGCCATGAACAAGACACTTCTTGCAATCGCCGCCGCCTCGCTGGCAATTCCCGCCGCACCCGCCGTTGCGCAGCAGGGACCTCCGTCCTGGGCACCCGCGCACGGCTATCGCGACAACGACCGGCATGATCGTTACGACCGCGACCGTTATGAGGTCCGCTACGATCGTGACGATCGCCGCGACCGTCGTCGCGCTCGTGATCGGCGTCGTCACCGCGATTATGACGATCGCGGCCGCTATTACGAACCGCGTCAGGTTCGCCGTGGCGACCGCGTGTGGCAGGGCCGCGATGGCCGCTATTACTGCGAGCGTGACAACGGTACGACCGGTCTGATCATCGGCGCTGCCGGTGGCGCGCTGCTGGGTCGCACCGTCGACACAGATGGCGATCGCACCGTCGGTACACTGCTGGGCGGTGCCCTTGGCGCAGTCCTTGGCCGTGAAATCGACCGTGGCGGTGCACGCTGCCGCTAATCCTGGCTTCGGCCCAACCTGCATGAAACGCCGTCGCTCCTTCCCTCGGAGCGGCGGCGTTTTGTGGTTTATATCCCCGTAACCCGCTCGATAACCAGCTTGGCGATCGCAAGGTTCGCAGGAGATCGTTCTTGGAGCACTGTGGAAACTGAAGCACCGTCGTCAATCGGACGATGTGCTCCACGTCAGGAAGGGCGTGCAGGTCCCGATCAAGCCCGTGGAACTCGTGCCGCGCGCCGTCCGTTGCCCATTCACTATAGCCGATAGGAGTTGAGAATGGCGGAAACGCTTGGTCCCGCGCTTCCTCATGAATTGCAGGAACATGCACAGCGTGTGCTGCAAAAAGCATGCGATTGCGATTGTCCGATTGTCTCTGCCGAAAGCTGCACGGGCGGACTCTTGTCCGCGCTGCTTACCGATATTCCCGGATGCAGCCACATGTTCGAACGTGGTTTCGTGGTCTATTCAGATCAGGCAAAATGCGATCTGCTCGGTTTGGAGCGCACCATGGTGGAAGACTGCGGCGCGGTAAGCCGCGAGGTTGCGATTGCCATGGCCCAGGGCGCCCTGACGCGTTCAGATGCGGGGCTGAGTATCTCCATCACGGGCTACGCTGGTCCACCCGGCGCAGGCGACGACGGCGAGGAAGGGCTTGTTCATTTCGCCTGTTCCCGCAAGGGTAACGGCATGACCCATCGCGAAAGCCACTTTGGAAAACGTGGACGCCAGGGCGTACGAATTGCGGCGCTGGAAGTGGCGCTCCACCTCATCGAACAGGAACTTCGTGAATGAATGCCGAAACGCACCCTTTCTTTGACATGCACAACCACGGTTTCGTGCGCGTTGCCACCAGTACACCCAAAGTCCGCACCGCTGATGTCGCTTTCAATGCGCAGGCGATCATCGAACAAGCGCAAATGGCGCACGAGCAGCACGTGGACCTGTTGCTCTATCCCGAGATGTGCCTTTCGTCCTACGCGCTGGACGATCTTGTGATCCAGGCCGCCCTGCTCGACAGCGTGGAAGATCATATCGAGGAGATAAGACAGGCCAGCACGAAACTTACTCCCGTGCTGGTGATCGGGGCGCCGCTGCGACGCAATGGCCGCATCTACAACTGTGCCCTTGTAATCGCACATGGCGAAGTGTTGGGCGCCGTGCCGAAAACCTATCTGCCAAACTATCGCGAATTCTACGAGAAACGATGGTTTGCGCGCGGCAACAACTGCCGCGATCTGTGGATCCCAGTGGGCGGGGAGGAAATCCCCTTTGGCGTGGACGTGATCTTCAGCGCGCAGAACCTGCCCGGTTTCACCTTCGGGGTAGAGATTTGCGAGGATTTCTGGAGTCCCATCCAGCCCGGTACCATGGCTGCGCTGGCCGGAGCGACGATCATCCTGAACCTTTCGGCAAGCAACATCACCATCGGCAAATCGGATGAGCGGCACCTGCTTTGCAGGGCAAGTTCCAGCCGCTCGGTCTGTGCCTATGCCTATTCGGCTGCTGGTTTTGGCGAAAGCACGACCGATCTTTCCTGGGACGGCCAGGGAATGGTTTACGAACTGGGTGACCTGATGGTGGAAAGCGTTCGTTTCGAGCTGGAGCCCGAACTGTGCGTCACCGATATCGACACGAGGCGCATCCTCAACGATCGGATGCGCATGCAGACCTTCAACGATGCGGTGGAGGACGCCGGGCGGCCAGAAGACAGCTATCGCACGATCGGCTTCGAACATGACTACGCCAGTGGCGATATCGGCCTACGTCGCTGCACCCGCCGGTTTCCCTTCGTTCCGAATCGTCAGGACAAGCTGGACCATGACGCTTACGAGGCGTTCAATATCCAGGTCGATGCGCTGATGCGCCGGATGAAGGCGACCAGATCGGAAAGCCTGGTAATCGGCATTTCGGGTGGGCTCGATTCCACCCATGCGCTGATCGTCGCCGCCAAGGCCTGCGACAGGCTGGGTCTGCCCCGTTCCATGATCCGCGCCTACACCATGCCGGGGTTTGCCACATCGGACGACACGAAATCCAATGCCTGGAAGTTGATGGAAGCTTTCGGAACGACGCCGGAAGAGATCGACATCAGGCCCGCCGCACAACAGATGCTCGCCGATATGAACCATCCCTTCGCCAAGGGAGAAAAGCATTACGACGTTACTTTCGAGAATGTGCAAGCGGGCCTTCGCACCGATTACCTGTTCCGCCTGGCAGGCCACCACAAGGGCTTCGTCATCGGAACGGGCGACCTTTCCGAACTGGCGCTCGGCTGGTGCACCTATGGCGTCGGTGATCAGATGAGCCATTACGCAGTCAATGCCGGTGTGCCCAAGACGCTGATCCAGTACCTGATACGCTGGGCGGCGCGCACGAACCAGTTCGAACCTGCGGTCGACGACGCGCTGGAAGCCGTGCTGGGGACCGAGATCAGCCCCGAGCTGGTTCCAGCCGACAATGACGGGAACATTCAGAACACGCAGAGCATTATCGGCCCCTACGAGCTGAACGATTTCTTTCTTCACCACACCATTCGCTGGGGGCAAAAGCCCAGCCACATCGCTTTCCTGTGCTGGCACGCCTGGCGCGAAGTGAATGAAGGGAGCTGGCCGCACGAATTTCCGGACGCGCTCAAGAATTCTTACGATCTGCCCACAATCCGCCACTGGCTGGAAAATTTCGCGAACCGCTTCTTCCAGTTCAGTCAGTTCAAGCGCAGCGCTTTGCCCAACGGACCGAAGGTAAGCGCCGGCGGAGCGCTGTCACCGCGCGGAGACTGGCGCGCCCCCAGCGATGCGGTGGCAGACGTATGGCTGGCCGACCTGCGCGAAAACGTGCCGGAACGGGTTTAGCGAACGGGTGCACCCTGACGGCACTCCACCGTCCCGCCCTTCGAAGGAAAGAGAGCGCTGTTGTGTCCCCTGCACTCGCGACTATCGTAAGAGCATGAATATCCATTCCGGATTGAACCGGTCGATTCTTTCGTGATCCGCAAGGCGGTTCTGGTAACTGGCGGCGCAAAGCGCGTGGGCGCTGCCATTAGTCGCCGCTTTGGTGGTGCGGGCTGGCATGTCGTTATTCACTGCAACGGCTCGATCGAAGCGGCCCATGCACTGGCAGGCGAATTGCCGAGTGCCGAGGTGGTGCAATGCGATCTGGCGAACCTTGACGAGGCGGCAGCCATGGCGCGCAAACTAACGGAAAAGCTGGATGACTGGCGGTGCCTGATCAACTCGGCATCGATCTTCGAGGCCGATGATGTAACCGCACTGGATATCAAGACGAACCGGAAAGCAATGTGCATCAACGCCGCTTCCCCTACCCTGCTGGCGCAGACTTACCTTGCCCATGCCACCAGCAGCGCCGGCCGACGCGTGGTGCAGGTGACGGACCAGAAGCTGGCCAATCTCAATCCTGATTTCTTCAGCTATACGATGAGCAAGTCCGCCGCCGATATTGCCGCGCGCATGATGGCGATGGTCCACCGCGATGACGACAAGGTCTATACCCTGGCCCCCGGTGCTATCCTTCCCAGCCATGACCAGAGCAGCGCCGAAGCCGAGCGCTCACACCGGCTGAACCTGCTGGAGCGCCACACCGCCGCCCGCGAAGTTGCCGACGCTGCGCTGTTCCTCGCAGAAGGACCATTGGCCAGCGGACAGTCGCTCTACATCGATTCAGGACAGCACCTGTTGTCGCAGCCGCGGGACGTGATCTACCTCGAACGCGAAGGGGGTGCCTGATGGCGAGGAAACGGAAACGCCACGCCATTTCCACGCGTATCTGGCACTGGTTGAATGCGCTTGCACTGATCATCCTGTTCATGAGCGGATTGAACATATCCAACGCGCATCGCAGGCTCTACTGGGGCGATAGCGGGTTCCTGCCCGAACAGGCCTGGCTTGAAGTGCCGCGCTTTCCCGGATGGGCCACCATTCCCGACTATTACAGCCTGGCGGCGGCGCGCGACTGGCACGTTTTGTTCAGCCTGGTGCTGGGCTTCTCGTTATTGGCTTTCATGATCTTCGCAATCATCAATGGTCACTTGAAGCGCGATATTTTTGCACGTCGCTGGGAATGGAAACCGTCGAACATCTTGCGCGACGTTCGCGAGCACATGAAGTTCAACTTCGATCATGGCGCTGGCAAGTACAATATATTGCAGAAGATCTCGTACGCGGGCGTAATCCTGATCCTGATACCGCTAATGATCTTTACCGGCATGGTGATGAGCCCAGGCATGGAAGCGGCCTGGCCCTGGCTGACGGAACTTTTCGGCGGGCGGCAGAGCGCACGCTCGCTGCACTTCATCGCCGCGTGGCTGCTGTTTGCGTTCTTCGTTGTCCATATCCTGCTGGTGCTGGCCGCCGGACCGATCGGTCAGGTCCGTGACATGATTACCGGAGGCAAAGCCGAAGGAGACGACGATGCAACGGCGTAATTTCCTCGTTGCGGCAGGCGCCGCGTTTCTGGCCGGATGCAGCGAGATCGGTAAAACGGACTGGTTCGGCAAACTGGTGGACGGTGCGGAGGGGTGGCACCGCGGACTGCACCGCGCGCTAGGTGCCGGCCGAATTCCGATGGCGCCGGAATACGACCTTGCCGATCTCTCGCCATATTTTCGCGGGAACGGAAGCCTGACGGTGGATACGGATGCCTACCGCACAGCCGAGGCGGAAGGTTTTGCCAACTGGCGGCTGGCTGTTGGCGGACTGGTAGACAATCCCGACGAACTGACGATGGACGATATTCGTTCCTTGCCCCAGCGCACGCAGATCACGCGGCACGACTGCGTGGAAGGCTGGAGCGCCATCGGTGAATGGACCGGCCCGCAACTCTCGCGGATACTGGAGGCAGCAGGCGTGCAACCCGAAGCGAATTTCATCGTCTTTCGGTGCGCCGACAATCTGAACGGAGCGGACTATTACGAAAGCTGCGACATGGACGATGCGATCCACCCGCAAACCATCATCGCGCACCAGTTGAACGGTGAAGCCTTGCCTGTAAGCAACGGCGCCCCGCTGCGCCTGCGGATAGAGCGGCAATTGGGCTACAAACACGCCAAGTACCTGACCGGAATCGAAGCGGTTGCCAGCCTGGATGGTTTTGGCGATGGCAACGGCGGCTATTGGGAAGACCGGGGCTACCAGTGGTATGCCGGCATCTGATCAGCCTTCGGGCGGATAGACCCTGTTCATCGCGTCCCAGTTTACCCGTACCAGTTCTTCCAGAACGTCTAGATCAACGTCTGCCAGCTTGTTGATGTAAAGACAGCTCTTGCCGCGGGAATGCTTGCCGAGGCGGGCAAGCAATTCCTCGTTCTTACTCGCTGTAATGTCTTCGCAATATCCGCCCATCAGATAGATCGAATGCTTTGCCCGGCGCGGGGAAAAGCCAGTGCGCAGGAAATCGCCCTCGCGTCCGCTATCGTATTTGTAATGATAGCTGCCATAGCCGATCATGCTTGGCCCCCACATTGTCGGCTTTTTCCCTGTTACCCTGCGGAACAGCGCATCCAGCACATGCGCCTCTTCCCGCTTTCGCGCGTGGTCCACGCTGTCGATGTAGGCCTCCACACTTGCTTCGGTCGGCTGGGTCTTGTTCTCGCTCATGGGGAGCGATGCTAGCGCACAATTGACAGGCCGCCAAACGGCTCGCAAACCTGCGCCAATCTCAAACGCAATGTGGGGAACTTCACGCCTATGTGGCTGCTCGACAAGATGCTGACGAAACTGATCCGTGCTGGCAAGCTGGTGATCACCGATTACGACGGCAAGGTTTACGAATACGGTCCCGGCGGGGATGTGAACGGCGAATACGGCGAACCGATCAGAGTGCGCCTTACCAACAAGAAGGCCTCCAGCCACATCGCCCGCTATCCGCAGGTCGGGGCGGGAGAGGCCTACATGTGGGGCTGGCTGATCGTGGAAGAGCCGCACGATATACGCGACATGGTGCTGTATGTTACCGGGCAAGCCAAGGTACACGGCGACAAGGCCCTGCAACCGCAAGGCCCGCTAAAGCGGCTGGCACAGAAGACTGCGGCGAAGATCGATAGCGTTAATCTAAAAAGCAAGGCGCGCAAGAACGCGGAGCATACATACAATCTGACGCGGCAATTGTACGAACTGTTCCTCGACGAGGATCGCCAGTACACCATGGGCTATTACCGCGACACGTCGAACAGCCTGGAGAAGGCGCAGCTCGACAAGAAAGCGCACATTGCCGCCAAGATGTACATGCAGCAGGCCCGCGAGATGGATCGCCCCTTGCGGGTGCTGGATATCGGTTGCGGCTGGGGCGGTCTCGCACTCTATCTCAACAAGCATTATGGCGCCGAAGTGCTGGGCGTTGCGCTTGCACCGGACCAGATCGCCTTCTGCAAGGAGCGCGCAAAAGAGGCCGGCGTCTCCGACAAGGTGAAGTTTGCGCTGATGGATTACCGCGACGTTGAAGGCACGTTCGACCGGATCAGTTCCGTCGGCCTGCTGGAGCATGTCGGCACCCCGCACTATCCGCAGTTCATGAAGAAAACGCACGAGTTGCTGGCGCCCAAGGGCGTGATGTTCAGCCACTGTTGCGGCCGCGCGGGCCCACCCGGCTTCACTGATGCATGGACGCGCAAGTACATCTTTCCCGGAGGCTACATTCCTGCCCTGTCGGAACTTGTGACAGAGAGTGAGAAGGCCGGCTGGCAGGTGATGGACGTGGAAGCCATGCGCTTCCACTACAGCCACACGCTGGAGGAATGGTACAACCGCACCACAATGCACGAGCGAGAACTGGTGGACCTGTACGACGAGGAGTTTTTCCGCATGTGGCAGTTCTACCTTGCGGGCGCGGAACAGAGTTTCCGCCACGGTACACTAGTGAACTGGCAGATGATCTACGTGAAGGATCGCGAGGCCATCCCGATGACGGGCGATTTCGTGTACGAGGAAAGCGAACGCCTGCGCGGTCTGGAAGAACCGCCACAATGGCATCTTGATCCGGCGCTGGAACAGGCGGCGGAGTAAGCAGGCGGAGGCAACATGAGCACCACTTTGATCGACCGGCTGATCGGCAACGCAATCGAGCACGGAACTCTGAAGCTTACGAAGCATGATGGTCGTAGCGCCACCTACGGCCAGCCGCATCCCGACTATCCGGATGTCGCTATTCGGCTGACCGACAGCAAAGTGATCCGCGATATCGCGCTCGACACGAAGCTGGGCGTAGGTGAGGCCTTCATGGATGGCCGCATCATCATAGAGCGCGGCGGGATCATGGAGCTGATAGAGCTGGTGCGTCGCAACCGGCCGTGGGAAACAAAAGGCAGTTTCGGACAACTGGCGCCGCATCGACGCGCGCTTAAACGGCTCGCCTTTATCAAGGACAGTTTCAACAACCCCTTCACATCGAGGGATAACGTCGCGCATCATTACGATATCGGCAACGATCTCTACAATCTGATGCTGGACGAGGAACACATGCAGTATTCCTGCGGTTACTGGCCGCGGGATGGCATGACACTGGGGGAAGCACAGGAAGCAAAGCTAGCTCATATCGCCGCCAAGCTGATGCTCAAGCCGGGCGATCATGTTCTTGATATCGGTTGTGGCTGGGGCGGCATGGCGATTTTTCTCGCAAGTCGGGCGGGCGTAAAAGTCACCGGAATAACGCTCAGCGTAGAGCAACTCGCCCTCGCGCAAGAGCGAGCCGAGGCGGCTGGCGTATCCGACAAGGTTACGTTCGAACTGGTCGACTACCGCGACCTCGCGGCGCGAGGCGAGATTTTCGATCGCATCGTGTCGGTCGGTATGTTCGAACATGTCGGCGTGCCGCAGTACGAGACCTTCTTTCGCGATTGCGCGCGCATGCTTTCGGACGATGGCGTGATGCTGCTGCATACTATTGGCCGTTTCGGCAGCCCTGTGGCAGCAGACACATTTACCCGCAAATACATCTTTCCCGGCGGCTATATCCCCGCGCTCAGCCAGATGATGGAGCCCAGCCAGAAAGTGCGACTGATGGCCACCGATGTCGAGGTGCTGCGCGTGCATTACGCGAAGACGCTGCGCGAATGGTATGCTCGCTGCGTGAAGCATCGCGATGCGATTATCGCCATGTTCGACGAACGCTTCTTCCGCATGTGGACCTTCTACCTAGCAGGCGCGGCCTCCACCTTCGAATGGGGCGGGCTTTGCAATTTCCAGGTACAATACAGCCGCAACCGCTACGCCCTGCCGCTGACGCGCGACTATATCGAAGAGGCTGAGCGCAAGCTCCTCGCCCGATAATATTGTCCACCCCTGCCCCCCTCACGCGCCGCGCCATATTTACGCAGGCTTGGCCGATAATGCTGGGACAGGCATCCGTGCCGCTGGTAGGCATCGTCGATACAGCAGTGATCGGGCGCACGGGCGATGCTGTGGCGCTGGCCGGCGTAGCGCTAGGCGCAACTATCATCACGCTGGTGTTCTGGACCTTCGGCTTCCTGCGCATGGGCATGACTGGCCTGACAGCGCAGGCACAAGGTACAGGAGACAGGCCGGAGGTAGAGGCGCTGCTGCTACGGGCAATGGCTGTAGGTCTTGGCCTTGGCCTCATTCTTCTGGCGATAAGCTGGCCACTTCGCGAAGCAGCGCTGGCCGTGATGAGCGGATCGAGTTCCGTCGATACAGAGGCGAGCGGCTATATGCAGGGCCGCTTCCTTGGCGCGCCTGCTGCCTTGAGCGTTTATGCCATCAATGGCTGGCTGCTTGGCCTTGGCCGCACGCGAGAAGCGCTGGCGCTTCAAATTGTCATGAACATCGCCAACATTGGCCTCGATATCTGGTTCGTCTGGGGGCTTGGCTTCGGCGCTTTTGGAGTAGGGCTCGGCACTGCCTGCGCCGAGGGGGTCGCGCTGGTGCTGGGCCTCGTGATCGTGGGCCGGGTAGCCGGCGCTCACCTACTCACCATCTATGCTCGCACGCCCCGGTCCCTTCTTACAAACCGATCGCGCCTTGCCGAGCTTTTCGCAGTCAATCGCGATATCATGATCCGCACCGTTGCCTTGCTGATCCTGTTTACCTGGTTCGCCAATGCTGGCGCGCGTCTTGGCGCAGAGACACTGGGGGCCAACCACGTACTGCTGCAATTTGTGAGTTTTGCTGCCTTCATCCTAGATGCTTTCGCGTTCACGGCAGAAGAGAGGGTGGGCAGCGCTTATGGCCAGGGAGACATGCTGCGCTTCATGCGTGCCATTCGCCTGACGGGCGAATTTTCGTTTGTCAGCGGCGCTGCACTGGCGCTCGCCTTCTTGCTGCTTGGCGGTCCGCTGATAGATTTCCTTACTACCGATCCAGACGTGCGTCAGATTGCGCGCGCCCACCTACCATTCGCGGCCCTGGTTCCGCTGCTGGGCATGCCAAGCTGGCTGCTCGACGGCATTTTTATCGGCACCACGCGCGGGCGGGCCTTGCGCAATGCCGGGGTGATGGCGACCGCGCTCTATGTCCTGCTCGATATCGTCCTGCGTCCGTTTGCCAACACTGGCGCCTGGATAGCGATTACCGCGAGCTATCTCTTGCGCGCAGGTGGCCTGGCGTTGTATTTTCCTCACCTCATCAAGGATGTAGGCAATGCGCCGGCTGGCGGAGATCGACGATCATGAAACGCAAGTTTATCCCCCGCTTGGCGGCGTTCATTCTCGTGGTCTGCGCCATGTTGGCCACGCCCGGCCCCGCCCAGGCGGATGTCGATGTGCATTTCCATTCGTTCAACGGCTCGGTGCTTTGGGGCCGCTACCCGCACACCTTCGTCGTGTTCGATGGAGAGTTGGAAGACGGCACCCGCGTCTCCGAAAATTACGGCTTTTCAGCCCGCAGCTCCGTCGAGGCCATTTCCTCTGGCCCTGCGGAACACATGATCCTTACCGAAACGGAACGCACGATCGCAAATACCAATCGGCATTTCACTGTCACCGTATCGGATCGCCAGTATCGCCGCCTGCTGGCAACCGTACTTGCCTGGCGCGACTATCCGGGCAAGTACTACGACCTCGACGAGAACAACTGCATCCACTTCGTCGCGGCGCTGGCCCGTGCAACGGGGCTGGAAGCGGATGTGCCCGAAGAGTACTTGCGCCGCCCAAAGGCCTGGCTGAATTACGTTACCCGCCTCAACCCCCAGTTGGGTGCCAGAGAGATAGACTAATTTGCGATATGAGCAGAGCGCTGCTAACCGCCGCCGCGCATTACTCTGCAACGGGAACCATCCATGTCTGAAATCAAACGCGTCGTCCTCGCCTATTCCGGCGGGCTGGATACCAGTGTCATTGCAAAATGGCTGGAAACCGAGCGTGGGCTCGAAGTCGTCACCTTTACTGCCGATTTGGGACAAGGCGAAGAGATCGAGCCTGCGCGCGAGAAAGCGCGCGCCATGGGCATTCCCGACAAGCACATCTACATTGAAGACGTGCGCGAGGAATTCGTGCGCGATTACGTCTTCCCGATGATGCGCGCCAATGCCCGCTACGAAGGCGACTACCTGCTGGGGACTTCGATCGCCCGTCCGCTGATTTCCAAGCGGCTCGTCGAAATCGCCCACGAAACCGGCGCCGATGCCATAGCCCATGGCGCAACCGGCAAGGGAAATGACCAGGTGCGGTTCGAACTCTCGGCCTACGCTCTCGATCCCGATATCAAGGTGATTGCCCCGTGGCGCGAATGGGATCTTACCAGTCGCACTGCCCTTATCGCCTGGGCCGAAGAGCATCAGATCGCCGTACCAAAGGATAAGCGCGGCGAAGCGCCCTTTTCCACCGACGCAAATCTGCTCCACACCTCGTCCGAAGGCAAGGTGCTGGAAGATCCGTGGGAGGAAACGCCGGATTACGTTTTCTCGCGCACGGCTTCTCCGTTGCAGGCGCCTGACGAACCTGAATATGTCGAGATCGGCTTTGACAAGGGCGACGGCGTATCGCTGAATGGCGAAGCGATGAGTCCTGCCACTCTGCTCACCGCCTTGAACGAACTGGGTCGCAAACACGGCATCGGGCGCCTCGATCTGGTCGAGAACCGCTTTGTCGGCATGAAGTCGCGCGGCATGTACGAGACGCCCGGAGGCACGATCTACGCCGTGGCCCATCGCGGTATCGAGCAGGTGACGCTCGATCGCGGAGCCGCGCATCTCAAGGACGAGTTGATGCCGCGCTATGCGGAGCTGATCTACAACGGCTTCTGGTTCAGCCCGGAACGCGAGATGCTGCAGGCCGCGATCGATCTCAGCCAGGAGAAGGTGAACGGAACCGTGCGCCTGATGCTGTACAAGGGCGGCGCGCATCTGGTGGGCCGCAAGTCCCCCAATTCGCTCTATTCCGAGGCGCATGTGACGTTCGAGGACGATGCAGGCGCCTATGATCAGCAGGACGCGGAAGGCTTCATCAAGCTGAACGCCCTGCGTTTGCGGCTCCTGGCAGCGCGCGATCGCAGGCGGTAGTTTCACACGCAACGTCGACATGTTGACTTATCCACCCTTGTCCACCGGCGATTCTTTGCAAAGTGGATAAGTCGGCCTTTGCGCTCTTGCCCGACTCGACCCGGTCGGCGCACCATCCTTGTATCGAGAGAGAAGACGGACCAGCTTCCTGCATCGCCCGACGAGGCAGGAAAACGGAAACCGAAGCGCACTCGACGCGATGAAAGCACGATCGCGGCGTAGGAAAGAGACATCGCTACCTTCGGGTAACGACATCTCGGACCGTTGAAACCGCATCGACTGTCATCGGTTGGCCGGACCCTTGAACCGGCATCGATGGTGACACGCGCAGCTTGCTGCACGCGGCACCGCTTGAGATGCCAACCAGGGCGAAGGCTGCGGACAGACCGCCAGACCGCGCGAGGATCGGTCCTTCGGATCCCCTTGCAAGACCGGGCACCTATCCGGCACCGGCGCGAGCGCCGGCGACATATCCCTGGCTGAACCTTTCAGGTTCGCGAGGGAGACTCGCAAGGCGTAAAGCATCACCCCAAAGGGTGATCCACACGTCGGTGAGAGTGGGGTCGGTAGCGATACCGACCCCATTTTGCGTTAACCATCGCGTGTTCCCACCCCCCATAAACGGTTCGTCGCATTTTCGCCTCATTTCGCGACGGACTGCCCCGGTGAAGCGTTTGCAGACCCCCGCCAGACTCGCTCTCTTAACCCCCCTGGGCTAACCCCGCTGCCTATGGACGGGAACAACATCACCCGCGCTACCTTGCGCTGGATCACCCCCCTCGCTGCGCTTGCGCTGCTTGGGGCGACAGGCGTCAGCCAGGCGCAGGATACGCAATTCGCGGCCGACAGCAGCGCCTTGCGGGCAGAACCGCAGGCCCCCCAGCCCGCCTTCCAGCCCAGCGAAGCGGCGCAGTTCGAGAACGCCTTTGCCCGCTTTGCAGAGCCTATCGAGCCTGCCCTGCCCGATCACGCGGTGGACATCACTGCAATCGAACCTGCAGAGCCCAGCGCCACCCCCATCGGCCCCGGCGTTGCCAGCTATTACGGACGCCGCTTCCACGGTCGGCGCACCGCCAATGGGGAGCGGTTCGACATGAACGCGCTCACCGCCGCGCACAAGACATTGCCCTTCGGCAGCCGCGTACGGGTGACGAACCCGCGCAGCGGCGCATCTGTCGTGGTGCGCATCAACGATCGCGGACCGTTCGTGCGTGGCCGCCACATAGACCTGTCGCGCGAAGCGGCAGAGCGCGTGGGCATCGTGCGTTCGGGCCATGGCCGGGTCGAGCTGGAACTGCTGCAGGACTAGTCCCCTGCATCACGGTCCCAGATGGACGGCCCCTCTACCGCGCACCACCATTCCGGCAGACCCGTTTCGAAGGCCACCAGCCGCTCCGCCTCGTTGGAGCGCCAGGCGGCATCGTCCATCCCGCTCTTGGCCTGCGCGTCCTCTGGCATAGCGGCGTGCATCGCGCGCAGACGCTGGGCAAGGTCCGGCAAGGGGGCGTCCTCCTCCACCTGATCGGCGGCCAATGTGGAACACATGGAACACAGTCCTGACAGGGAAACCGCGCCCTCCCCTTCCCCGCTTTCCAGCGCGTGGAGAGCGTCGTCGAAATCATGCTCCCCCAGTGTGTCCTCCCCGCAATGGCGACAGGCCTCCTGCACCTCGACCCGCTTGTCGAGCCGTGCAAGGTGGGCGAGCAGCAGCCGCGAATCGTAGCGCCTGCGCGTGGCCACCTCCTCCCCGTGGTAGAACACCGTCTCCTCCACCCCGTTGAGAGCGCGGTCGGCCAGCACCTGCTCGGCATGGTCCCGCGCGATCACCAGCGCCGCATCCCAGCACTGGCGAAAGGCAGGCGAGGCCCGCCGCGCGCGATAGGCCGTCTGCGGCGAAACCTGCACCGCCCGGCACGCGAGCCGCACATTGCCATGATTGGCCAGCGCCTTGCAGAACGCCGCCTGCTTTGGTGGCGTGAGCAATGGCGCAGGGCCGGTGGATGGCGGCGCGTTCAGCGGGCGCAGGGCGACCAGATTGGTGGTTTCGAGAGCTGTGTGAGCGTCGGCGGACATGGCGGGCCTCGGTGTGCGATTGGCAGGACCGCGCAGGGAGGCATGCTTGGGGGGTGTAGGGAAGGCATCTGAATCCGAAAGGCCACACCTAGAGACGAGCATTATACAGGGATTCCTTCGCGATTCAGAAGCTGTTAGAGCGCAGGAAGGAGACTGATATGGCCCAGCATTCTGAGATCGAATGGACAGACGCGACTTGGAACCCTGTTACGGGTTGTACGAAAGTCGGACCTGGTTGTGACAATTGTTATGCCGAGCGTTTTGCCGAACGCTGGAGGGGAATTGCCGGTCATCCGTATGAACAGGGATTTGATCTTCGACTTTGGCCTTCGCGTCTCCTGCAACCTGCTGCATGGAAGCGCCCTCGGATGATCTTCGTGAATTCCATGAGCGATCTCTTCCACAAAGACATAGACCGGACCCACATCGACCTCGTTTTCGAGGCAATGGAAAAAGCCAATTGGCATGTCTTTCAGGTTCTTACGAAGCGAAGTTCTCTGATGCGCGACTATATTGCAAATCGCTACTGCGGCAAGTCGGTCCCGAAACATATCTGGCTCGGGGTTTCAGTTGAAGACTCGAAAAGGGCGACCCGCATTGAGCATCTCAAGGAAATCAATTCGGAAGCGCGTTTCATCTCTTTCGAGCCTCTATTGGGATCTGTGGGCGATATTGATCTCAATGGAATCGCTTGGGCGATAGTTGGCGGCGAGAGCGGCCCTGGCGCTCGCGTGATGAACGCTGAATGGGCAACCCACATTCGAGATATATGTGAACGCGATGGAGTCGCATTTTTCTTCAAGCAGTGGGGCGGTGCACGACCAAAATCTGGCGGTCGTCTACTAGACGGGGAAGAATGGAATGGCTTCCCTTGGCAGATCGTTCCCGATCAAATACTTACATCGCTCCGAAGTTAGGAGGATGATCTGAATGGCTGAACTTGAGCGTTATCTGGGTCGCGAACAGTCATTCATTAAGCACAAGTTTCTTACGCAGTATCTGCAAGCAGCCGCCTATAAGACGCTCCAAGGACGATCTCCTACATTCAATTTTGTTGATGCATTCGCTGGGCCTTGGAGCGTATCTGACGAGAACTATTCCGATGCATCCTTTGACCAAGCACTGCGGACTCTCGAAGCAGTTCGCGCGGATCTCGCAGGACGTGGAGTAGGCGGTCTAAAAATTCGTTTTTGTTTCTGTGAGCGAAGACCAGAAGCGGTAGCCCGACTCCGCGAGTACGCCGCAGAGAATAAGCGCTTTGAAATCTACGTGTTCCAAGGGGCTTTCGAAGACAACTTGGGCGGAATAGCTTCTGCTTGTCGAACCGGATTCACCTTCACATTCATTGATCCAACGGGTTGGAACATTCGCTCGGAGCCCGTCTTCAAATTTCTAAAGTCGATGAATGGCGAGTTCCTGATCAACTTTATGTCTGAGCACGTGAACCGACATGCAGGATGGGAACAGGTTGCGGAATCGTTTGGTCGTTTCCTCGCCGACCCCGATTGGAAAGTGGAGTTCGATACTCTGCCCGAAAATTTAAGTAACGAAGAGCGCGTTCTTTTTCTGCTCAAAAGAAAAATCCGAGATGTCGGTGCCGCCAAATTTTTACCGCACATGCCAATACTGAAGCCTCGACAAGAGCGAATAAAAATGCGCCTACTTCTGGGCACTCACTCCGCTAAAGGGGTCGAAGTTTTCCGTGATGTGCACGCCAAAGTCGAGTTGAGCGAATTTGAAACTCGCAACTCGATTAGTGATACAAATTCAGACCAGTTGGGGCTCTTCTCTGCCAGCGAGAACAGTGAGATGATGCAGGGGGCCCATGGGATCGGCTCAACGGGTGTAAGGCGACAGGCGCGTGAAACTGTAATCCAATTGCTCTCTTCGGGGCCTGCGCCCTTTCGGCACATTGGAACTAGAGTGATGGAAGAGTGGCCAATGCGACTCACGCACACCAAAGACCTCCTCAATGCGATGAAGACGGAAGGCGCGGTAGATTTTAAGCTTGTGGGGCGAGCGAAAAAGCCACAGCCAGACACAAGGATTGTTCTAGCCTAGCTACTCGGCCGCCGCCTTTACCCCGCCCAGCATCGGCTTCAAGTAAGCCCCCGTATAACTCGCCTCCACCTTCGCAACCTCCTCTGGCGTACCTTCCGCCACCACATCACCTCCGCGCACGCCGCCGCCGGGGCCGAGGTCCAGCACGTGGTCGGCGGTCTTGATCACGTCGAGGTTGTGTTCGATCACCACCACGGAATTGCCCTGGTCCACCAATCGGTGCAGCACTTCCAGCAGCTTTCGCACGTCCTCGAAATGCAGGCCGGTGGTGGGCTCGTCCAGGATATACAGCGTCTGGCCGGTGCTGCGCTTGGCCAGTTCCTTCGCCAGTTTCACGCGCTGCGCCTCCCCGCCCGATAGCGTGGTGGCCTGCTGGCCCACCTTGACGTAGCCCAGCCCCACTTCGTTCAGCATGTGCATTTTGTCACGGATGGGGGGCACGGCCTTGAAGAAGCCCTCGGCATCCTCGATCGTCATGTCCAGC